>JAKISY010000126.1 GCA_021648365.1 Verrucomicrobiales bacterium | reverse complement strand
CAACGGCCAAGGTATCTCACCTCGGAAGAGGACGCTGCTTTGCAGCGCACTAGTGCGGGCTTCTAACCCGCAACACCCCGCGGCGGGTGAGGACACCCACCCTACTTCCCTCCCCCTTCATCTCCTCCATGCCGTTGCCTCCGGCTGCCTACGCTACGCTTCGGCTCATGGTGAAACTCCCTCTTTCTCCATCCAAATCCATTCCCCCATCTGCGTAAATCTGCGTCATCTGCGGTTAGCCTCTTCCTTCCCCCTACTTCAAAACTCCGCCCACCCCGGCACTCTCGGAAAGGGGATCACGTCACGGATATTCGCCACCCCGGTAACAAACATCAACATGCGCTCAAAGCCCAGTCCAAATCCAGCATGCGGCACCGTGCCGTAACGTCGCAAATCGACATACCACCCATACTCCTCCTCCGCCAAACCCTCACGCTCCATGTTACCACGTAAAATATCCAGACGCTCTTCCCGCTGACTGCCACCAACAATCTCCCCAATACCCGGCACCAGCAGATCCATCGCCGCGACCGTTTTGTCATCGTCGTTGAGCCGCATGTAAAAAGGCTTGATCTCTTTGGGATAATTATAAACCGTGACCGGACATTTAAAATGCTGCTCAGTCAAATAACGCTCATGTTCGGATTGCAAATTCGCTCCATACTCCACAGGAAACTCAAACTTCTGCCCCGAGGCGAGCAACAACTCAACCGCTTCCGTGTAAGTCACCCGCTCAAAAGAGCGGTCACGCACAAAATGCAAACGCTGCATCAAACCCTTATCGACAAACTTAGCAAACAACTGCAAATCCTCAGCGCAATGTTCCAACACATCGCAGACGAGGTATTTCACCAATTCTTCCGCCAAGGTCATATCCGCCTCCAGATCACAAAATGCCATCTCAGGCTCGATCATCCAGAATTCACTCGCATGGCGTGTGGTATTCGAATTCTCCGCTCGAAAAGTCGGACCAAAAGTATAAATATTCGACAGTGCACAAGCAAAAGTCTCGCCCTCCAACTGACCGCTTACGGTCAGAAAAGCAGGCTTGCCAAAAAACTCTTCACCGCCTTTTCCGCCCGCGCCGTCCTCACCCGATAGCGTCTTCACCTGAAACATCTCCCCCGCGCCCTCACAGTCACTAGCGGTGATGATCGGCGTATGCACATTGACAAAACCCTTCTCTTGAAAAAACTGATGCACCGCATACGCCAAACGACTACGCACACGAAACACACAACCGAACAAATTCGAGCGCGGACGTAGATGCGCAATCGAACGCAAAAACTCCGCGCTGTGCCCTTTTTTCTGCAGCGGATAATCCTCATCCGACTGTCCATGCACGATCACCGATTTCGCCACCATCTCCCACTTCTGCCCCTTGCCCTGCGACTCCATCAACTCACCTTCGATCTCAATCGAAGCTCCCGTCCTCAGTGGCAATATCGACTCCGCATAGCCCGGCACTGTGACATCGACGATCACTTGGATATTCGCCAGACAAGAGCCGTCATTGATTTCCACAAAAGAAAAAGCCTTCGAGTCCCGCTTGGTTCGCACCCAGCCCTGCACTTTTACCAGCGGACAAGCTTGCTCAGCCGCCAGTAAAGATTTTATCATCGATCGTTTTATTGTCATTTTTTTAAAATTTTTAGAATCCAATACTTAACTTAAACTCTCGTCGAAAGCGTTTTCACATCGGTATGCTTCAGTATAAGTTTGTCGGAAGTAATGAGCGTAAGTTGATGCCTGCGCGCGGTAGCTGCGATGATCCTATCAGCGGGATCACCATGAAAATCAGGGATGCGGTAAGCATCACAAGCTATGTCCGCCGTGATCGGAATCAACTTGATCCCAGTAAAAAGTGCACGCTCAACCCACTCTTCCAGGGGAGCCGTCAGTTCCAACTTACCCTTGGTCTGCTTTTGGGCTACTTCCACTATACTGATCGGTGAAAGAGCAATAGAGGTTTGCCCAGTGATGACCTTAATTACGACGGGGGAAATATTTTCAGGAGCCTGAATCAAATTCAACCAGGCATTGGTATCCAATAGATAATTCATCCCTCACTTTGATTGGCTGGGTGATCCTCCCAATCTTCAGCAGCAAAAGTAGGTTCGTCAGGATCATAGTCATCAGAAAAAATGACGGTTCCACGCATGCTTCCTATCAGGTCGGCAAGGGTCTGAGGCCCCTCTTGTTGCTCTTCTTCAGGTTTTTTGACCAAAGCCACTACCTTGCCATGACGAGTGATCTGCAAAGCCACACCCTCAGTTTCAACTTTGCGCAGCTGTTCCGCGCAGTGCGCTTTGAATTCCGAAACGGATATCTGCTGGGTCGTCATGACCACAGTTTAATATTGACCTAAAAAAAGGTCAATATGTGTTTCACCCAATATCCGGCTCGCTAAAAGTTAAACTCCCGCTTTCGCGGCTCCTTCGTCGTTTTTCTCCACCCAGCAGCTTCCTGCAGAGCTACTCAATCAGGAACGAGACGACAAACACTTAACATGGACATAATCGAGCAAAACCTGATCCGAAGTCAACAAGGTCAAGCCCTTACATCTCGCCGTAGCGACGATGATTTGATCCGCCGGATCTTTGTGAGGCCTGCCATTCGCTTTTTCAAAAGGCTCAGGCAAACGCGTCGCATCAACAGCTATTTCTGTAGAAATATCGACCAGATCTATCGTCCCCTTGGGAAGGGCGACTTGCTCAAACCACTCGTGACAAGGCATACGCAATGAAATATCTCCACGAGCCTCTTTACGTGCAAGCTCAATCAGGCTTATTGAACTGAGATAGAGATTTTCCCCTCCAGCCAGCAGCCCACTAACCTCATCATTCAGCTTTTCTGGGGCAAGCAAAGCATCAATCCATACACAAGTGTCGAGCAAATAACCAAACATCCCAATTCTCCAGTTCACTCAGCGTTCATTTCCCAATCACTTTCATCCCACGCCGATCCATGAGGATCATAAGAGTCATTGAGCACCGCAGTCCCTTTCCCTGCCCCCAACAAAGGGGACGCTGTGCTAGCAAAATCTGGAGCAATCGCCAGCGCAATCACTTTGCCATGCCGTGTGATCTCAATTTCCCCCCGACCAGCCTCCACCGATGCCAAATACTCCGTGCAACGAGCCTTAAACTCAGACACAGCAACCGTTTTCCGCTTCACCTCTATCCCATTCATATATCAGAATATAAAATTGACCAAAAAAATAGTCAATACCAATCTCGGTAATTTCCGGCTCGCTAAAAGTTAAACTCCCGTTTCCTCGGACGCTTAGTCGTCTTCCTGCCCCCAGCCGCCTCACGCAAAGACGCAAACACCTCCCCAGCTCCGGCGCTCTTCACATGATAAACAAACTCCATCAACTGCCCCAAACGTCCTTTTGGAAAACCACCACCACGCTCTAGGAACCAATGCAAGTAATCCAAAGGCAGATCGTAAAGCGGCATGCCCTTCGGTGGACACGCCCCCGGACCGTATTTACCAAAAGGCATGCGGAAACTCGCCAAGTCCTTCAAGTTAGCCGCCAGTTGACGCCGAAAAATAGCTTCAGGATCTTCCATCATCAAAAATTAATACTCAAACACCAAATCCCGAGCCACCCGTCCATGCCCATCCAGTTCCACTCCCTCATCAGCCAGCATCTTTTTTTTGCGCAAAATCTCCCGCCCCTGCGTCTGACCATAAAAACCGCCAATCGACAAATCTGTGCGCAGCACTCGGTGACAAGGCACCTCCGGCGCAAAAGGGTTGCGCTTCAGCGCTTGCCCCACCGCTTGACTCGATCCGCAGCCAATCTCCGCAGCCAAAAGCTTGTAAGTCGTCACCTTCCCTTTTGGAATCCGACAAGTTGCGTCATAGACACGTTGCTCAAATTCTGTAGGTTCACGTTTTTCCATCGATAACTAATATGGCACCTTAACAGAAAAATGTGCGAAATTTCCCAGCTAAAACAAAACTCCTAATTCATCTTTTCTTATCCGTGTGCATCCGCGCTATCCGTGGTTCCTTTTCTTAATTGCCAGCAAGCATGATCGACTTCATCCAGCCACTCTTCCCCAGCCTCGACCTCCCCATCATCGCCGTTTGCATCGTACTGGTCTTCGTCGTGCTAGGATTTTTCCGCGAGTGGGCACCGCCCGAAGTGGTCGCCCTCTCCGCTCTCGGCGCGATCCTCATCCTCGGACTACTGCCGCTCTCCGACGTGCTCGAACGCCAGATCATCGACGGAGAAGGCATCCGAATACTCAGGCACCGAGGTCTGCTCAGCGTCTTCTCCAACGGCGCACCGATCACCATCGCCTGCATGTTTGTGCTCAGCGCCGGCCTCGAGCGCACCGGCACCATCGATGTGATGGGACGTTTTTTCACCAAAATCGCCGGCAAGAGCGAACTGCGCGTGATGCTCATCCTGATGACCATGGCAGCCGTGCTCTCCGCCTTTGTCAACAACACCCCCATCGTCGTCGTCTTTCTACCCATCGTGCTCGCCCACGCGCGTGCCACCGGACTGAAAGCCTCCCGCCTGCTCATCCCACTGTCCTTCGCCTCCATCCTCGGCGGCACCTGCACCCTCACCGGCACCTCGACCAATCTCATCATCGACGGCGTCGCGCAAGACTACGGTATGGAACCCTTCACCATGTTCGAAGTCACCAAACTCGGCCTGATCTATGCCGCCATCGGCTTCATCTACCTGATCTTCATCGGACGCAAACTACTACCGCAACGCTCCTCGCTCGCCGAACTGATCGAACCCGCCGAAGTGCGCAGCTTCCTCACTCAGTTTTCCGTAGAAAAAGACTCCCCGCTGATTGATAAAACGCTCATCGACACCCTATTAAAAGAAATCCCCAGCGCCCAAATCCTCGAAGTCCGGCGACGCGGCAAGACCCTCGACATCCCGCTCAACCAGCTCAAAGTCAGGCAAGGCGACCGGCTGCTACTCACCCTACACGGCACCAGTTTCAAAGAACTCTACGAAGCCGAAGGCGTGCGCTTCGCCGAACAAAAAAATCTCAATCTCAAAGAACTCGAAACCCGCGAACTGCAACTGATCGAAGGCATCGTCGGACCGCGATCCTCTTTTGTCGGCAAAACCCTACGCCAAATCGGTTTCCGTAGGAGCCACCGCATCCACGTGCTCGCCATCCATCGCCAAGGAGCCAACATCAACAAAGACTTCGACACCGTGCGCCTCCAGTTCGGCGACACCCTGCTGATGGAAGGCCCCGCCGAAGCCATCAACCGCATCCAGAAATCCAACGACTTCGTCACCATCACCGAAGCCCCCGAAGTCACCATCCGCCCCGCCAAACTCTGGACCGGAATCGCCGTCACCGCCGCCTTTGTCATCGGCGCCGCGCTGCAACTTCCCATGCTACCCATCCCCGCCGTTGCCATCATCGCCGCCATCGCCATGATCCTAACCCATTGCCTAACTCCCCAACAAGCGTATGACGCCGTGCAGTGGAACATCGTCTTCCTCATCTTCGGCATGCTCGCCCTCGGTCTAGCGATGGATCAAACTGGAGCCGCCGCGTTGATGGTCACCGGAGTGATGAAATTATTCGGCTCCTACAGTCCCATTGTCGTGCTCAGCGTCATCTACCTGCTCAGCTCCATCCTCACCGAGCTGATCAGCAACAACGCCGTCGCCGCCCTGCTCACCCCCGTCATCATTGGCATCGCCGCCACCCTAGAGGTCGATGCCCGCCCCTTCATCGTCGCCCTGATGTTCGGCTGCAGTGCCAGCTTCGCTACCCCCATCGGCTACCAAACCAATACCTACGTTTACGGAGCCGGCGGTTACAAGTTCACCGACTTTCCAAAAATCGGCGTCCCGCTCAACCTCATCCTCTGGATCGCCGCCACCTTCCTCATTCCCTGGCTGTGGCCGTTTACGAGTTGAGCGATTAAACTAACTCAGCTTCACCATATCCTTCACAAACTGTCCCCACAGGAAAAACAGCCCGCGCCACGAATAGCGAAAGGTGCCTTCGCCCGACAAGGTGATCAAACCTCGATCCAGGTTGTGTCTAACCTGCAAGCGAATCTCCTCCTCCATCGCCTGCTGAAAGCTCTCTTCATCCTCCACCAAAATCTCCTCCTCTTTTACCCGATGATCCTCCAGAAAAAACTCCTGTCTCAGCAATAGTTCCTCAAAAGAATTCACATTGGGTATGGCATTCATCGTCACCCCAGGCGGCGTCTCCATCGTATAGGAAAAAGGATAATTCCACGTCCGGTAGGTCTGCCCATATTTAGTGCGACAGACGATGCTGACAAAAGCAAAGGACATCTCCTCCTGCTCGTTGAGGCAAATCACCGCCTGTTGCTTTTTTTCACCATGATAAAAAAGACGGAAATACTGTTTACTATCATCCCACTCCCAGCCATTGTCCGCTACGTATTCAAAACCCGCTTCTTCGATCTCATCGGTGAAATCATTGAGCGCAGGAAAACGGTTCACCGAAGGCGGCGTGCGGCGCTCCAAGGTCTTCTCCACTGGCAAGCGCATTTGACGAATACGCGTCAACAGAGGAATCAAAGGCAGCACAAACCAAATCAATACCGCCGCCGCCCCGCCATAATGGCTATCAGTCAGAAAATAGCCCGTCAGATAACTCGCCGCCAAAACCAACAAAGCCCCCACCTTCCTCACCGGCGCGAAAGCAAAGGTCTTCAACGCAAACGCTGCCACCAATACCGCTACCACGGTCAAAATTTCAAATACCCAATCATTCATCACTAACAGTGATTACTCCATCTCCGCCGTTTGCGCTAGGGAAAAAGCTCTGAAAGCTCGCGGTTGCCGATGTGCCACTTTCAGTTTATGATCCCCGCAAAGAATTTTTTCATTTTAACCAATAATCCACTTATGATCATCAAACCGAAAATTCGCGGCTTCATCTGCACCACCGCTCACCCCGATGGCTGCGAAGCCAACATTCGTGAGCAGATCGCTTACATCAAGAGCCAACCCGCCCTCAGTGACAAAGCTCCCAAAAAAGTGCTGATCATCGGTTCCTCCACCGGCTACGGCCTATCCTCTCGCCTAGTGCCAGCTTTTGCAGGTGGCGCCGATACCCTCGGCATCTTTTTTGAAAAGCCACCCACCGAGCGAAAAACAGCTAGCGCAGGTTGGTACAATACCGCCGCTTTCGAAAAAGCCGCACGCGAGGAAGGTCTTTACGCCTCCAGCATGAATGGCGACGCTTTTTCCAATGAACTCAAGGAACAGGCTATTCAACGTATCAAGGACGACCTCGGTCAAGTGGACATGGTGGTTTACAGTCTCGCCTCACCACGCCGTCAAGATCCACAAACTGGCGATGTCTATCGCTCCGTATTGAAACCCATCGGCGAGAGTTACACCAATAAAACCGTCAATACCGACAAAGCCGAAGTTTACGACATCACTATCGACCCTGCCTCCGAAGACGAAATCGAGCAAACGATCAAAGTCATGGGCGGCGAAGATTGGGAGCTCTGGATGAAGGCACTCAGCAACGCTGGCGTGCTAACAGACGACTGCCGCACGGTAGCCTACTCTTACATCGGACCGGAACTGACCTGGCCGATCTACTGGGATGGCACCATTGGACAAGCCAAAACCAATCTCGAAGAATGCTGCGCTCGGATTGACTCCATGGACGGCATCAAATCCGCTCACGTCTCGGTCAACAAAGCGGTGGTTACTCAGGCAAGCTCTGCGATTCCCGTGGTCCCCCTCTACATCGCCCTGCTTTTCAAAATCATGAAAGAAGCCGGCACCCACGAAGATTGCACCGAGCAGATCTACCGCCTCTTCGCCGATCAGCTCTACAGCGAAAACGGACCGCAAACCGACGATAAAAACCGCATCCGTATCGACGACTGGGAAATGCGTGAGGAAATCCAAGCTGCGGTTGCTAAAGTTTGGGATCAGGTCAATACGGAAAACCTCTCGTCCATCTCGGACTTCGCTGGATATCAAAAAGGTTTCCTCAAACTCTTCGGCTTTGGCATCGACGGTGTGGACTACGACGCCGAGGTCGATCCCATGCGTGACGTGAATCTAGGAAGCTGAGTTTTTTGCAATATCTGCGAAGCCAAGCCCTGCATCCAGATGTAAGGCAAGGTTCTAGGTGTCCGCATCTCATTTCGAACTTCACCCTTTTAACTTCAAACTTCTCATGCCTAACCTTAAAGCCGACCTCATCGCACTGCTCGACAGCGATCGTGTATCCGATGCCGCAGATACCCTCAAAGAACATGCCATCGACAAATGGCATGCGTCCAATTCACCCGATGTGGTCGTCTTTGCAGAATCCACCGCTGACGTAGTCGCCACCATGCGCTACGCGCACCAGCACAACATCCCCGTCACCACCCGCGGAGCAGGAGTCGGATACGTCGGCGGCTGCGTGCCAATGAAAGGCGGCATCGTGCTCTCCGTCGCACGAATGACCCAGATCAAAGAGCTCAACCCCGCCGACGGTGTAGCCGTAGTCGAGCCAGGTGTCATCACTGGCGATCTACAGGACGCCGCAGCGAAACTCGGCTGGTACTATCCTCCCGATCCCGCTAGCTTGCGTGAATGTTCCCTCGGTGGCAACATCGCCACCAACGCCGGCGGCCCACGCTGCTTGAAATACGGTGTCACTCGCCCCTACGTGATCGGTCTCGAAGTGGTGCTCGCCAACGGCGACATCTTACGCACCGGCGGACGCTGCCACAAAAACAAAACCGGTTTCGACCTGATCGGCATGTTTGTCGGGTCGGAAGGCATGCTCGGAGTCATCACCGAAGCCACCCTGCGCATCATTCCACACCCCGAAGCGCGAGCCATGCTCACCACTACTTTTGCAGACTTCTCAGAAGCAGCCGCCGCCGTACAAGCCATTCTTGGCTCCAGCTGGTTGCCCTCTGCATTAGAAATCACCGATGCCTTCACCCTAAAAGCCGCGCGTGACTACCTCGGCGATGACGCCTTACCCGAGGGCAACGCCCACCTCATCGTTGAACTCGACGGACGCAAAGAATCGGTGCAAAACGAGATCAAAGAACTCAAAAAATTCCTCAAAACTCTCGGCGCACTGCAAATACAGGAAGCACTCGACTCCGATAGCTGCGAAGCCATCTGGCAACTACGCCGCGATTTCTCCTATTCTCTGCGTGCCACCGGCCTCACCAAACTCAACGAAGACATCGTCGTGCCACGATCCAAGTTAATTGACTTAGTCACCTTTGCTCGTCAGCTGCAGAAAGACACCGGCATTGCGGTCGCCTGTTTTGGTCACGCCGGCGATGGCAACATCCACACCAACCTGATGGTTGATAACTACGACGATCCCGCTACCCGAGAGAAAGCCGACGCCGCCCTCGACCTACTTTTCAAATGGGTGCTCGCCAATGACGGTGCCATCACCGGCGAACACGGCATCGGCCTCGCCAAAAAACGCTGGTATCCAGATGCCGTTTCAGAAGTAGGTCGCCAAGTTCACCGCGACCTCAAGCAAGCTCTAGATCCATCCGACATTCTCAATCCAGGTAAATTTGTTTAATGAGTCCCCGTCAAGACAGCTTGATGAAAGCGGTGTCGGGCCACCCGCACTGCAAAGGCAAGTGAAGCTTTGGAGTGCTGCGTCTTGACGCAGCTTTTGCTTGAGCACCAAACATGCTCACAAACTTCCAGAATGGCCTGAAGCGAAACGCAATGCAAACAAGCCCTATCCCAAGATACCAATTTGTGATCAAAATATCATATTTTTAAAAAAAGTGTGCATATATTCCATCACTTCAACCAATCGGGTTTTTTTCCTGATTTGGGTGATGTCGCAGGCTCTGTTTTTGCGTTATCTTCAGACTCTGCCCCAGCGATGATCAACTCGTTAGAATTGATATGCCACCCCATTAAAAACGCCTCGCCCCCAGATAATCTATAGGTGAAAGTTTCCACCCCTTTACCATGTTCATAAACAGTTTGATATTGCAATACGATATTGGCCTTAAGATTGCGTGTATTGAAACGGAAACCCGCCCTCTTGCTCGACTTGATCGAGCCAAGCTTAGATTTCACCGTAGCCATCAGTTTGATCATTTTCTTTTCGCTTACAGAATCCTTGAACCCCTGATGTGATTCCTGATAAATTTGAGCAAACTTCTCCTGCTCAAATTTCTTATGGAAATCCACCACCGCCACCTGCGCCGCAGTAGCACCTTTGCCGGCATTACAAGCATTCAAGAACAATACCGACAATAACAACAAGGCCGCATTTAAGCCATTCCTCTTCATCACCACATTTTCCAAAGTGGGCACTCCTTCCTGATAATTGCTCCATATTTAGAATCCAGTTTAACTGCCTTATTGAACTCTACCTTAGCAGCTTTTTTATTACCTAGTTTATACTCAGCAAACCCTAGTAGATACCATGAATGCGCCTGACTCGGATCAACCTTCGTCGCCTTAGCCGCATAGGTCTTTACCGACTTGTAATCAGAAAACACTGAATAAAACATCGCTATGTCCCGATAAGCATAGCCTCTTTTCCAGATCTCTGATACCGGCAGTAACTCCACAGCCTTTAAATAAGCTTGTCTCGCAGTGACATAATCTTCCACACGGATGGCAGCGCGTCCAAGGTAGAAATACGTCTCCCCATCAACATTCCCCATCTCCACCGCCTCATGCAGTAAACCTTGCGCTTCTGCATATTTTCCCGAAAAGAACAAGGCTTTTGCCAAATAAAATTTATAGTCCGCTTGCTTGATGAAATCTTGTTCATGCTTACGACAAAAGGCTATCGCCGCCGAGTAACTTTTATAAGTAGTTAAATTTTTAGCTATTTTCTTAACCACATAATCCCCCTCTGGCCACTGTTGTTTGTATCGAGCAACCGCTTTCTCATACACCGCTTGGGCGGCTGGACTAGACAGCAGAAACTTACTATTGCCCCATTCCGAAGCCAGACTCAACCGCTCAAGCATGCAAGAAAACTTCCCACCACTGTTCGGCCACTTAGGCAATTCATCTCGAACGAAGGTGATGATCTGCTCTCGACTGCCATGCCAGCGAGGAGTTAGATAATAACTAATTTTTGATGCTAATAGCCCGTCTTCAGGAGTTCGCTCAAGCCCCTTCCTCACGATCTCCGGCAGCATTCCTTCCAATTGACCTCGTCCCAAACCAATCGTCACCAACAGACTGAGTGCGACAGAATTACCCTCATCTTTCTCCACTGCTAACTTATAATGCTCGGTAGCTATTTTTAAATGCATTCGAAAGCCTCTCCAGCCAGCTTCCGTCACCGTATTGGCGTAGCCACTGCCTCGCGATTTCC
>JAKISY010000125.1 GCA_021648365.1 Verrucomicrobiales bacterium | reverse complement strand
GAAAATGAAATCCTCAAAAAGCTTTGCGAAGAAATCAATCTCACCCAGACCAAATATCCTAACACGAAAATGAAGCTGATTTACAAAATGGTATCATGATTGATCTCTGCATGTCCGGTGTTCTGATGTTATCATACGCGTGACGCAGTTTATTAAGGGTCCAGTAGGCTGGAATATCCCCCAACCACTCCACCCCCGAATCCTTATATTCCGGATATTTTTTATATCGTCCGCTCATAATGAGTGCACCTCCGAGAAGACAAATGAAGTCTGAATTCGTAGCGTGCCGTTCAGCAAACGTGCAGTGCTTCTGCATGCGCATGGGCTCAGTAGCTGAAGCGAGAGGCGACAACTAGGTCTCGGCTCACTTAAGCGGCGCTTAGTTGTTGGCATCATCGTTCGGATTTTGAATTTCAGGTAGTTTTTGAATGAAACGATCGAAATCTTCTTCAACCTTGGAAGGTAGAGCGTCCTGTTGCAGTCGAAATTGCTCATATTCGATGACCGCTTTGAGGCGGGCTTCTTCAGCAGAGATAGAGCCTGCGTGATTAAGCAATGGCCGGTCACTAATCTGGAGAAACTGATCGAGTTTTCTGACCCAATCTTGCATACACATCGGCCGGTGGTTGCGAGCGCGCAACTCGGCAAATTCGAGATACAAGTTGACGATTCTGTTGAGGTCTTCGAGCTCATCGGCACTGAGGTAATTTTTGGCGATGGCGATGTCATTCTTACGCGGACAGAATTGCCCTTCGGGAATGTGAGTTAGACCCATGTTTGGTTTTTCTGCGTCAGCGCGCTGATGGATAATCTCAGCAGCGGTGTGACCGTGGATGGCCCAGTGCATTTTATTCTGTACGGTGGCGAAAAACTGCTGCGAGTGATCAGCCTTCGGATCGTAGTCGGTGCTGGTAGCAAAAATATCGAGCACTTTGCGCCAGAAAACTTTCTCCGAAGAGCGGATATCGCGAATACGCCCGAGCAGAACTTCGAAGTAAGGATTGTCTGGCTCGTTTTTGTAGCGCTCGTCGTCGAGAAGGAATCCCTGCACCAGGTAGTCACTGATGTGGCGAGTAGCCCAGATGCGAAACTGTGTGCCACGCAGGGACTTAACGCGGTAGCCAACGGAGATGATGACATCAAGATTGAAGTGCTCGACTTGATAATTTTTACGATCAGCGGCAGTTGTTGCAAAATTTGCAACAACTGAGCTGCGCTCGAGTTCTCCCTCTTTAAAAATATTGTGGATGTGACGAGAGACGGTTGATTTGTCGCGCTGGAAAAGATCTGCCATCTGCTTGAGCGAGAGCCACACGTTTTCGTTCACCATTCGCACGTCAATACGGCTTTCGCCGTCTTCAGTCCGGTAGAGGATGAACTGACTCTCGGATGCACCACTCATGAGTGCACCTCCTGCAACAGCTTCATAATCTCCGCACTCACCGCATCCAGATCACGGTCAATATCCTCCAGCGGGCGCGGCGGCTGGTATTGATAAAAATGTCGGTTGAACGGAATTTCATACCCCACAATCCCAATTTCATCATCAAGCGCATCCTTCTTGCCCGCATCAATCCACGCGTCTTCGACGTGCGGCAGAACCTCCTTCTGAAAATAGGCTTCGTTGAGAGCGTTGACGCTTTGGCTGGGATCAAGCGCGACGTTTTCGTTATCACGCAGATCACCGTCGGGCTTGTATTCGATCACTTGCCCCTCCACAGCAAAACATCCGTAAAACGGATCCACTTTGCCGCTTTTGTGAATCTTCTTGATCACCTTCTCCGCATCCGGATTTTTCCATGACACCGCCGTCATGATCTGTTTTTTGTCTTTGGCTTCGAATTTGATACCGGTGGCTTTAAGCGCAGCATCGTAGCCGTTCATATCATCGCACTGCTCCGTGCCGGTCGCTGCCTGTAGCTGTCGGGCTTTGAGTAGGATCTGCTTTTGATCGTGCCAGAGCTTGGCATCGAGCAGGTCTTTTATCTGCTTCTCTTTTAACCCGGGAAAGTCGGCTTTTATCGCGACACGGATCTCATCCTCATGCGCCGACAACACACCGTAGTGTTCGCAATCTTCGGCATCGCTCCAGTCGGTTCCATACTTTTCGTAGGTCCATTGCATGACGGCATGTAATGGCTTGGGCGCAAAGCGGAGACCGTCAATGCGCTCATCACTGAACTGGTAGGACTCGCGCAAAGGACGCTCGATGGTGATGCGTCGGTAGCCGAACTGATGTGTTTGGAATATCTTGGCGGCAAAAGTCTTGGCTGCCGCAGGCTTGGCGTTGGCAGCCTGACGACCGCGGTTACTCTTGACCTCCTCCGGTTTATCCAGTGGTCGGGCGTCGATGACTTCAAACTCCCCGAAGGCACGGGTAATGGTGGCGATGTCGGACTCGCTCATCACATTCCGCTTGGAGCCGAGAGATTTGCGCATTTTACCACAGAGATGGACTCCGTTGATGAGCTGCACCAGCCCCTTGCGATCCGTGGCCTTTTTATTCGATAACACCCAGATGTAGGTAGCGATCCCGGTATTGTAAAACATGTCATTAGGCAGAGCGACAATGGTTTCCAACAAGTCAGCCTCCAGAATGTAACGACGTATCTCCGACTCGCCCGACCCTGCACCACCAGTAAAGAGCGGTGAGCCATTGAGAATGATACCAATGCGGGCACCGCCGTCCGCTGTGTCGCGGAGTTTGCTAATGAGGTGGAGCAGAAACAACAGCGATCCATCCGACACACGAGGCAGGCCGGGACCAAAGCGACCTTCAAAGCCCTTCTCTGCATGTTCCTTGCGGATATCGCCCTCGATCTTTTTCCAGTCCACACCAAAGGGCGGATTGGAAAGCGTGTAGTCGAACTTATCGGCGTAGAGTTGGTCGTCGGACAGGGTATTGCCCAGCTTGATGTTGGAGACATCCTGCCCCTTGATCAGCATGTCAGCCTTACAGATGGCATAGCTCTCCGGGTTGAGTTCCTGACCGAAGGCACGCATAACGGCATTCGGATTCAGCTCGTGCACGTATTCCATACCCGATGACAAGAACCCACCCGTGCCGGAAGTGGGATCATAAATGGTGCGGATGATGCCGGGCTTGGTCAACGCGTCGTCGTCCTCCATAAACACCAGCGATGTGGTGAGCCGCACAATATCACGCGGAGTGAAGTGTTCCCCTGCGGTTTCATTCGAGCCCTCCGCAAAACGACGGATCAACTCCTCAAACACAAGACCCATCTCATGATTGGAAACAGCATCCGGGCTGAGGTCGGCTTGCCGCACTCGCTGGACAACTTTGTAGAGCAAGTTGGCATCACCGAGCAGACCGATGAACTCGGTAAATTTGAAGTGCTCAAAAATCTCACGGGCATCTTTAGAAAAACTCTGCACATAAGACTCTAGGTTAGCCGCGATACCCGACTCCCCGAGCTTGGAGAGATCCATTTTTGAGGTGTTAAAGAATGAGAGTCCAGCAGCCCGCAGCAGCATTTTCTCCTCCGCCTCTTCAGGCAGATCCATCTTCTTCACCTTCTCAAGCTCAGTGAGCACATCCGCCTTGCTATCTTCCAGCACACACTCCAAGCGTCGCAGCAGCGTAAAAGGCAGGATGATACGCCCGTATTGACTTTGTTTGAAGTCGCCCCGCAGCAGATCTGCGAGCGACCAGATGTAGGCGGCCAGATTAGTAGGATTTTCAGACATAGATGTAATAGGGTATGACAGCGGATGTAATAGGGTTAAGTGGACCGTGGAGAACCGGAAGTTTGTCTCTGATGTAGTGATTATTGATCATCTCGTTTTTTGCGGCTTGGGTCAGACATCAGTTGTTGCAAGCTATGATGTGCAAAGAGCGCCTTAACCATGGACTCTGCAAAAGTGCGCAGCTTCACCAAACAACTGGTAGGATCAGTAGCTGCATACCGCTCGGCAAACCCGCCTAGGTCGGCAACTTCCCGGTGGCTGGGACGCACAAACTCAAAGTTGATGGATTTCATTTCGTGGAGATTTACTGGTCGCTTAGCGTATTGTAAATCTAGTAAAGAATAGCGGTTGGCTGTTTTTTTACAATATCCTAAATCGTATATTAAATGACTCTGCGATCATGTTCATGCATTGGCTTCTGTAGTGACAAACGATTCTCGACTTAGCTGACTACTTGGGTTCCAGCGATAGGCAGTCAGAAAATCATCCTTGGCGACGGAATAATCAAGGCATACCACATTTTGAAAAGGCTCTGGCGTTTGTGGCGGCAACCAGTAATGGCCAACAAAAACTGGGACAGCATCAGCAGGGTAAATATCCCAAGCCTCGCTACTTTCTATACTAGAAACCTCCGTATCCGGCAGACCTTCTTGCTCTGGAAATACAACTGATCGGTAAGTCACCCCTTCGACTGCCGTCCACCACTTCACCCTGATTTTATGCCGCGGTATGCCCCCAGCGTCGATGACAAACTGCTCGTCTGGCAAAAGCAATTCAGCCCCTTCAAAACCGTATCGACTGCATGAAACTCTGGTGTATCTGGCTGAGCAGATGCCAAGAGGAAGTCACGATCAGCCAGCCTGCGATCACCGATCAGATCAATGCGGCGCTGACTCCAACAGGCATGCTCTACAGTGAACGCGGTTCAAAAGCGACGGTTCTAAGGCTTCGATATTCATGCAAGCTGGTGGACCTGACAATCTGGCAAAGCCAAGATACTCGTAGAGTTGCGCGGCATTTTGATATTTGGCAGCACCGATCAATAATATCCTAATCCGCTGCGAGCTGGCTCAAAATCTCTGGCAGTGCGGAGATATTTGTGTGAATGACTTCCTCGGCACTTGTCCAAGTCTCGTTTGTTCTGGAGACCACAAATATTTGCTCTGGCTGGATATCTTTTCGTGCTTGGTGAAAGCCCTTGGTTAATGAGGGGGCTGTGGAAACTTTGATCTCAAACGCCAAGCGGCGATCTCCCTTCACCATAACAAGATCAAGCTCGGCACCGTGCGAAGTGCGGTAGAAAAATGGCTCCCAATTTGGCATCAATGAAATAATTTCCTCAATCACGAAACCTTCCCAGCTAGATCCGCGAGCCGGGTGTCCACGTAGCGTGTCTTCATCTGGAATTCCAAGAAGCTGATGTAATAAGCCAGTGTCGCGAAAATAGATTTTTGGACGTTTCGTAAGGCGTTTCCCAACATTTACGAAATATGGTTGCAGTCTCCGCGTCACAAAGGTTTGCTCGAACAAGTCTAGATAGCCATTGATAGCGGCTCTGCTGAATTCATGCGATTCTACCAAGCGCGCAATATTTAGAACCTGTCCGTGAAGGTGAGCCAGCATATGCATCAAATCACGCATGGCCGGAAGCGGCCCCACACGGTTGAGTAATCCGAGGTCACGCGCCAGATAGGTGTCGATAAAATTGCGCCGCCATTCGCGGGACATTTCCTCGGTTGGAGCCAAAAAACTATCGGGGAAGCCGCCTCTAATCCAAAGGGTATCAAGCTTTTCGGCTGACAATTCGTTAAGACGAAATGGGGTTAATTCAAGATAGGCAATTCGCCCAGCAAGACTTTCACCACTTTGTCGTAGCAATTCGTAAGAAGCCGAACCGAGAAATAAAAACCTTCCCGATTTAATCCCGCGGCGACGACCATCATCAATCAAGCCTCTGATTTCTGGAAATAAACCCGGGCGATTCTGAATTTCATCCATGATTACCAGCTTCTCTTCCAAAGGTGAAAGATAACCAACACAATCATCCAACTTGGTGTTATCGGTGACATTCTCAAGATCGAGATAGATCGAATCCCTCTCAAACGAAGTGCTTATTTCATGTGCAAGTGTTGTCTTACCGCATTGGCGAGGGCCAAGCAGAGCCACAGCCGGAAAAAACTCCAGTAACTTACTTATTTTTGCTTTTAAGACCCTGTCAACACCGTGCATTTATTCATTGTATCAGAAATATTACACGGAAGCAACCTTCTGTATTTTTCTTCTTAACAGATACTATCAGTGATACACTTAAGGCAAGAGGAGAATATTATGCCAAGCAATGGTGTGATGATGAGGAAAGCATACCTACTGAATCATATCTGCTTAGGGGTAGAAGCTATGGAAGCAGGACGTTACGCAAAAACCTCTTCGGAAAAGGAACATCGTGCTTATTTCGCCAAAATTCGCGAGGAAGCGATACCGCGTGTAAAAAGTGAGAATACTTACAAGCTCTGATCTGGATTGTCCGGCGTGGGTTTTAGAGTTTCAGAAAAGCCCCGATTTTTCCCAGTAGTGCTTTTACGGGAGAGAATATTGATGGCAAAAACCCTCGTAACTCGTTTATAATAAATAAAGTGGCGATGAAAGGATTGGCTTTGCTGCGCTCCGCCTGTCTCCGCTCGCAGCCTCGCTACGGCTCGAACTGCGTTCTTCATCCTTCCGGGCTTCTCTTTGCTTTGCTTCGCAAAGGAGTGGGCAGGGAAGGATTGGCTTTGCTGCGCTCCGCCTGTCTCCGCTCGCGGACTCGCTACGGCTCGAACTGCGTTCTTCATCCTTCCGGAATTCTCTTTGCTTTGCTTCGCAAAGGAGTGGGCAGGGAAGGATTCGAACCTTCGAAGGCTGAGCCAGCAGATTTACAGTCTGCCCCGTTTGACCGCTTCGGTACCTACCCGGTTCCTCGAACACACTAGATGTGTGCGCCGTGGACGTCTATAGATGGCGCGTTAAAAGCTATTTGCAAGGAAAAGTTGCTCAGCGGAGTCGCAATTTTTATCTTTCTCCTTATTTTCGCGGTTTTTTACCAGTAACGATAGAGCAAACGTCCAAAAAATCCGCGCTCTTTTTGCTCTCTAATATCCACATCTTTATCAGAACGCTTGCCTTTCATCTGATCGGACAAGGATGGCCCAGAGTCACTCGCGTCGGCGTCCTGCGTTGCATCACTAGGATCAACGGCCGACGGGGCGGCGAGCAAAGCTGAACGTTTGTCGGCACGATTGTCATTGCGGTAACTCGGATCAGCATTGTTGGCAGCAAGATCATCGCCGCTCGCTGGAGTTGTAGCTGGTAGCGGACTTTGTTTTTTGACGCTTGCTGTCTTTTTCTCTACCGTCTTTTCAGCTTTACTGGCTTGAGTTTTGCTGATCGGCGTAGGAGCTGGGGTGCTTTCCTCTTCTTCACTGGCTGCAGCCATTTTTTCTGCGTCTTTCTTTTTCTTTCCAGAAAATTTTCTTTTCAGCCAAGATTCTTTCTTGCTGCCATCCTTTTTAGCCATCTTGGCGGATGCGGCTGGCGCGGCGACTTTGACGGGACTTGACTTACTGGCCGTGCTACTTTTTCCACCTGCTGAGCTAGCGACAATCTCGATTCTTTCATCAGGGTTGTTATTTCCATCGGCGGAAACTTTAGAGATTTGATCTAAATATTCCATCCCCGAAACCACTTTGCCAAATACGGTGTATTCGTTATCGAGCTTGGGAAGGCGAGCTAGGGCGATATAAAATTGGCTGCCGCTGGAAGCTTTTTTGCTATTTTGAGCATCGCCTAGACGAGCCATGGCAATCGAGCCGCGTTCGTGAGGCAAGCCAATCTCAGCTGGAATGGTGTAACCTGGTCCGCCGGTTCCCCAGAGGTGCTGCTGATCGACGTTTTTGGTCAAAGGATCGCCGGCTTGCACGATGTAGTTGGGGATGACTCGATGAAAAGCGATGCCATCGTAAAAACCCGACGCTGCGAGCTTTTTGAAATTGGAGCTGGTCTTAGGTGCGTTTTTTTCATCGAGCTCGATCACGATGTCATGGGCGGCGCCGTTGACATCGACCCGTAGCGTCACCTGACCGGCGCTGAGTGGCGTGGCGAGCACGATCGCTAGGGCGAATAGCGTCAGCAAACCTCGGTTGAGATAGCTGCGCGACGATGATGATGAAAAATAGCGAGTGTTCATGATAAAATAATTGCTTGTAGCCCCTATTTAAGCAGTTTGTGGCGTGGTGACAAGCTAGCTTTGATAGGAAGGTGAAATAAATCCGTTTTATTCCCCTTCGCTTTGATGCCTTGGAAGTTCAAATTGTTTCACACTACACTACATTTTTCCGGAAGAAGAGAGGAACCGCAGATTACACAGATAATCGCAGATGCAGAGTTTTGAAATAATGAAAATGGGGGAAATCAAGCGAATGGGATGAGGCATTTGTATATTACAAACCAAACAATTAAAATATCTGCGGAAATCTGCGGAATCTGCGGTTAAAAGTTTTATTCCCCTTCGCTTTGATGCCTTGGAAGGTCAAATCGCTTGCCGATCACAGAAAAATCGTCACCACCATCGCCATTTTGAATGCTATTAAACATCACGTTGGCAGTGGTGGTCAAAGCCGGCAGCTCCAAATCCTGGGCTTTTGCCAGATCAATCGCGAACTGGGCGTCTTTGAACATGTTATCCAAGGAAAAATGCGCTTCGTAGTCGCCTTCGATCAAACTGGGCAGTTTCATCGCGGTCAAAGTGGAACCGCAAGCATTGTGCTCCAAAGCTTGCTTCAATTTGTCTGGATCGATGCCGTTGGCACGCGTGAGAGCTAGGGCTTCGGCGAGCACCTCCACGGTGGAGGCGGTGATCATATTGGTAACGATCTTCAGCAGCGTCGCTTCTCCGACTTCGCCGAGGAACAGCACTTCTTTGGCGGAGATTTCCAAAATAGGCCGAACACGGTCGAGCACGGCGAGGTCGCCCCCGACATAATACACCAAAGCGCCTTTTTCTGCCGCCATTTTACTACCAGTGAAGGGCGCATCGAGGAAGGCCCCGTGAGCTTCGGCCACTTTCTCTGCCGCAATGCGGGTGGACTCGGGATCTACGGTGGCGTGATTGATGATGACATGGCGCGCGGTGATGTGCCCCTGCATCTTGTCGATGACCTCCACTAGGTCGTTGCCATTGCGGACAAAAATCTGGATCACCTCTGCCACATCGGCGACCTCTGCGGGTGAGCCCAAATAATTAGGCTCTGTTTTGGGCGAGCGATTCCAGACATACACGTGGCAGCCAGATTGACGCAGATTATCAGCGACTCGTTTGCCGATGATTCCTAGCCCGATCACTCCGACCTTATCTTGATTTTCTGTGAACATGATTGCTGTGCTTGGTGTTGCGATATAAAGTTAGAGCCACTTTTGTGCCAAAATTAAACTAAAAGATCAAGTCACATGTTTTCTGGGTAGATGATGATGTTCGACGCTTTGCGTAATTTGAGCATAAAGATCTGTAAGACTTCTGCCCTGCGTTGATTTTCCAACCATGCGATGATTTCTGGCTTTAGCTCTTCAAAGCTAAGCTCGCGAGCTTCTTTTTTATCGGTGACCTCCACTAGGTGCCAGCCCAACTTGCTACGAAAGGGTTCGGATACCTCAGCTACTTCCAACTTGAATACTTGCTCAGCAAAGTCGGCAGGCATGCGCCTAGCACTGAACCAGCCCAAATCGCCACCCACGGTTTTGCTGCGTTCGTCTTCGGAATACTCTGCTGCTAACTCTGCAAAATCTCGTTCTCCTTCTTTCAACTGCCTCGCAATATCATCGATCAATTTTTTTCGATCTTCGCCATCCTCTTCCACGGTGCTGATAAAAATCTGCCTAGCTCGAATGATGTCCGGCACCGTGAAGCCTTGCGCTTCTGGGTTGTTGTGATTTTTTTCGTACCAGGCTAGCGCCGCAGCTTCATCCACTCCCACAGCAGGACGGATGCGTTTTTCCAACCACAGTTGATCCGTCACGTGCTGTGTGATGCGCTGTCGCAACTCCTCTTGGCTGAGCTTCTGCGCCTGCATTCTACGCTGCTGGTCTTGCTCATTTTCGAACTGATTTTTGAACTGCGTCAGCGCCTTGTCCACCGCCTCTGCGGGCGGGGCGAACTTCTCAGCTTTGGCATACTGGGTTACCAGAGTGTCATTGATCAGCTCCTGCATCACCGCCCGCCGAGTGATGCGCAAAGAGGACTCACTGAGTTCCTCGGGCTTATCGCCGCGACGGTAGAGGTAGATTGCTGTGCTCAGATCTAGTTGCTCGCGAGTGATGGGATGGGTGTTCACCGTAGCTACCCAACGCCCTTCTTTCACCGCCTGCCTCACTCGCTGTTTAGCATTTTTGTGGTAAGTGACACGCCGTGAAATGGGACCATTCAACCACACTAGATCACAAAACAAATAAAGCACCGCTACCAAGTAGATGGCATAACGTTTGGGAAATTTGCGCCGACGTTTCAATTTTTTCTATGTGCTTTCCTTGCTAGCAGCCGTTTCCAATCCCGTGGTATCCCGCAGGCCGAGATTAGCGTAGATCTCTTGCGTCGCTTTGGATTTATTCAGAGTGTACATGTGGATACCGCTGACTTCATTTTCAAGCAAATCCAAACATTGCTCGGTGGCGTAGCTGATGCCAACCCGCTCCACCGCCTCGACATCATCACCTGCCCGGTTGATCGCACGTAACAAACGAGCTGGAAAATTCGTGCCGGCAGCAAAATCCGCCATGCGACGCATGCCCTTGGCGGAAGTGATCGGCATGATGCCCGCAATGATGGGGATATCGATACCTGCTAGCTGACAACGATCACGGAAGTCGAGCAGCGCGCGGTTCTCGAAAAACAATTGAGTGATGATGTAATCGGCCCCTTCGTCCACTTTCATCTTGAGATAATCCATCTCCTGCAAACGGTTGGGCGTAGTGGGATGCCCTTCGGGAAAAGCCGCTACTCCAATGCCAAAACCTCTTGAATCAGAGTGCTGACCACTTTGGTTAAATTTCTTGATATGAGCTACTAGGTCTTTGCCATGTTGGAACGCATCCTTCGAGCGATCATAGTTCTCAATATTTTTAGGAGGATCACCGCCCAGGGCTAAGATATTGCTCACGCCAGCTTCCGCGTAGCGTCGCAGGATCGTATCGATTTCTTCTTCGCTATGACAAACACAGGTCAAATGAGGCACCGGATCGAGCGAGGTGGTGTTCTTTATTTTGACCACCAGCTCATGCGTCGGCTCGCGAGTCGTGCCTCCAGCACCGTAGGTGATACTGACAAAAGACGGCTTCAGCGGTTCGAGATCGCGGATGGTGCTATACAAGCTTTCCCAGCCCGTTGAAGTTTTGGGCGGAAAAAACTCGAATGAGATCGTGGTTCGGCGTTTAGAAAATATATCGTTGCTGTGCATAACTTGAGCTAAGGCAAATCCTAGTTGTGCCACAACCTGCCACGCAATTCAATCAATTTAGAGTATATGTGATCGTAGATCGCACTTTACGACAAGCTCATTTGACAGCACTAGCGAGCAGGGTAAATTTATCTCATGAAAGGTAACAGTTTAGCTGATTTCAGGTTATGCTAATTGTTAAAAATCTGGTCGTGAGCTTGATCTGGCG
>JAKISY010000124.1 GCA_021648365.1 Verrucomicrobiales bacterium | reverse complement strand
AGCTTGGCAAAATCGTTGCGGGCAATCTGCCACCAAGCTTCTAGCACGTCATAGTGGTTGTTGACGGTTTTCTGGAGGGGGGCAGAAGATTCGATGGTGGATTTGATCGCGGATTTGGCATCGATGCTTTCGATAAACGAAAGGTAGCCCGGGCGCTGTTCGGTCGCAGACTGAAAGAGGTCGGAGGGTTGTAGCGCAAACTTTCCGAGACGGTCTTTTTGGGCCAGCACCTCATCCTCTGGGATGCCGCCGAGCAGGTGAGCTTGCACGTCCTCGGGCTCGGGGTCTGGGGTGTTGTCCACGTAGCGGCGAATGTTGAGATTGTAATCGTGCTCGCTAGCAATCTCCTCAGCGGTGACGAGGCGCGAGTATTTGTGCACCTCTTGTTTGGTAGAGCAGATGGTATCGATTTTCTCGATGTCTTCTGGGCGGAGTTTGTTTTGGTTTTTTCCCTCGGCAAACTCGCGGTCGGCATTGATGAACAGGATCTTGTCCTTCAGCTCGTCGGGCTTGTTCTTGTTGCAGACGAGGACACATGCGGGGATGCCGGTGCCGTAGAAGAGGCCGGGGGGGAGGCTGATGATGGCTTCGATTACGTCGTCGTTGATGAACAACTCGCGGACGAGTTTCTCCTTGCCGCCCCGGAAGAGCACACCGTGCGGCATGATGGTGGCCATGTGACCGTCGGACTTGAGGCTCGCCAGCATGTGCTGCACAAACATCAGGTCGGCCTTCTTGCCGGTCTCGGGGCACCACTCCCGGAAGCGGCTGGTGTACTTCACACTTGCCCGGCTGTAGTTCTGTGAGAAGGGCGGATTGGCCAGCACGCGGTCGAACTTGCGCACCTGGCCGTTCTCCAGGATCTGCGGATCCTCCAACGTGTCGCCGTTCTCGATGGTGAAATGGGTGATGTTGTGGAGGATCATGTTCATGATGCAGATCGACCAGACGGTGCCGTTGGAGTCCTGGCCGTAGAGTGCGAGGTCGTTGGGGTCTTGGCCTTGCTCTTCGATGTACTGATGCGACTGGATCAAGAAGCCGCCGGAGCCCGCGGTGGGGTCGTAGACCGTGTTGCCCGCTTCGGGCTTGGTGAGTTGCACGAGAAGACGCACGACCTCGGCGGGTGTATAGAACTCACCGCCTTTCTTTCCGGCGCTGTCGGCGAAGAACTTGATGAGGTACTCGTATGCTGCACCGAGTAGATCGGGGAACTCGAAGTTGTCGTTGACGAGCACGAACTGTTGTTGGTTAAAGTGGTCGAGAAGATCTTTCCACTTCTGGTCCGGGATCTTGGTCTTGCCCTTGACTGCGTTGAAGTCGATGTTGTTCTTCAAGACGCCGGCGAGCGCATCGTTTTCCTCTTCGATGGCGGCGATCGCCTTGTTGAGCATGTTGCCGATGTCATGCTTCAGGTCCTTCAACGCCGGGACCAACTGGCCATCTTCATCGGTCCATGACTCGTTCCAGCGGGCGCGGACGGGCACGAAGAATGTCTCGCCGTAGGAGGTCTTATCCTCAAGCAGCTCGTCGATCAGGTCTGGTTGGTGGGCGTACTGTTTGCGGACTTGTTTGCGTTTCAGGTCGAACTCGTCGGAGAGCCGCTTCAGGAAGAGCATCCCAAAGATGAACTCTTTGAATTCGGAGGCATCCATCTTGCCACGTAGAATATCGGCAGATTTCAGCAGAAAACTTTCCAGCTGAGAGAGTGTGATTTTTTCAGAAGTCATGGCTTGTTTCTAATCAGTATGGAGAAGCGTATAGGTTCCAAGAAATGGAGCAAGGAAAAGCTAGGAAACGGTGAAAATTTCCTCGTTATACATGCCTATTCCGTGAACGAGTCATTTCCTAAACCACCCAAACCCTTCAAGAAGTTCTAAATTCTAACACTCAGTAGAGATGTGTCGAATATCTCAGGAACTTAAACCACCACTAATCGAGTTACCTCTTTTTGAATGTTCTGAGATTTTTCATGATAGGCTTTAGCATAATCATACTTCGCTTGCAGTCGCATGAGCCACTCCGCAGGCATGGCAAAACATTGCTCGAAGCGTAGCGCTGTATCAGCACTCACACCCGATAAATCCCCAACGCCTGCTTCACCGAAGCCAAGCGTCCACCCCATTTACCCTCGTAAGGCTGCTGTGGCAGCATCGTCGTCCATCCACGCTCTTTGCCGATCGTCGCATAAGCTTCACTGGGATGAATCATGATCCCCTTCTCACAAATACTCAGCAGCGGCACGTCCGCTCGACTATCCGAATACCCATAACTGTCCGGCAACTGATCTCCACGCTCAGGATCGAAGCCTTCAGGTAACATTCCCCGCTCAATCATCGGTGGTATCTTCGCCCCGTGTTTGTTATTTGGCCCATCAATCTGTGGGATGAGATGCATCGGATCCTCCACCTCCACCCGCGTCGCTACGCAGTGATCAAAACCCAGCACTCTCGCGATCTCTTCCGCATAAAAAGTCGGACTAGCACTGTTCAAAATCGTAAGCCGACCAGCTTGCTGATGTTTTTTTAGCTCAGCCAATACTTCAGGATAAAGCACTCTCGGCACTTCCTCCTCCGCAAACCGTCGTGCCAACTGGCGCAGTCGCTGCTCAGGCATCCGCCATAAATACGACGAAAACACCCGCTTCATGCGGTGAATACTGCAGATTCTCAGCAAAGCCAATGGCAAAAACAAGACGAACAAAAACACATACAACCGCCGCCGAGCGTCATCGCGCTGCAACACATAATTACAAAACAATACCTGCGTATCAAAGGGCAGCAAAGTGTGATCTAAGTCGAACAGAGCGTATCCGTTTTTTTTCATGGTTCTAGTAATCTAATCTGCTAAAACCTCGCTAATGAATAGCCATCAAAGCTCCACCTCCAAACATCAGCCTTTTTGAAATAGCTACTGCCTGAAGCTGTAAGCAAAGCCAATCTCCCCCATCGCTTTATTCTCCCACACGATCCTGATTCGCCCGTGGCAATACAATCTTGCCCGTGCGAGTGAGGTCGAGGATTTCATAATCCTCCATCAAGGTGATAAACTGACTGATCTTGCTCTCGTTACCCGTCACCTCCACGGTGATTTTATCAGGGCTGACATCCACGATTTTAGCACGAAAAATATCACACAGCTCGATGATTGCCGGACGGGTTTCTTTATCCGCCTTGATCCGGATCAGCACCAACTCGCGAAAAACATGGTCTCCCTCGCGAAAATCCACCACCTCGAGCGAATCCACCAACTTATACAACTGCTTGATGATCTGATTCAATTTATCCTCACGCTCACGCACCGTGATCGTCATCCGCGACAGTTTGGGGTCATGGCTAGGAGCCACATTCAAAGAATGTATATTGTAACCACGGCCACTGAACATACCCGCGACACGCGCCAGCACCCCAAACTTGTTTTCTACAAGCACAGAGATCGTATGGCGTGGTATGATATTCGAGTCAGTCATGATTCTATTGGTAGCTCCTCATTCAAAAGCGATGGCTACCGTGATAGCAAACCTCCATTTGGTCAAATCCTAATATGACTCTCTTTTAAAAGGGAAAGTTGCTCAAAGCTTGCTCTATCGAGCAAATCCAATGTATTATACCGACATGAACCTGACAAGCCTTCAACGTGAGATCAAAACTCTGCCAGAAACGCAATAAGATCAGATTGCCGCTTATCTGACCGCTCTACGCATGAAAAGAGATGGCACACTAAATCATTCACCCGTAACATCATGGACGACTCCAGCTCATCCGATCACGCCAGCGACAAGGTTCTCCCATTCCCTACAGCAGCACCCGGCTCACTCAACCACCACTCCCCCACCTACGACAAAGTTGGACTCTTCCGCACCCTCTTCAAAGGGCGCAACGATGTTTACCCCTTGCGCTTCGAGAGCCAACGAACTGGACGCTCTGGTTACCAACCCGCCTGCGCCAACGAATGGGTGCGCCTGCTTTGCGACAAACCTCGGATCAAATGTTTTGACTGCGCCAACCGCAGCTTCCTTCCTGTCACCGACAAAGTGATCTACTCACATCTGTCTGGCTACGATTCGCAGGGTAACGATTTTGTCATCGGACTTTACCCGATGTTGCTCGACGACACCTGCTATTTTCTCACCGTCGATTTTGACCGTGACTGCTGGCAAGAGGACTCACTCGCTTTTGTCGCCACCTGCGAGCAAGCCAACATCCCCTGCGCCCTCGAACGCTCGCGCTCTGGATACGGCGCACACGTTTGGCTGTTCTTTTCCGAAGCCCTGCCCGCTATCAAAGCCCGCCAACTCGGCTGCTACCTTTTGACCCGCACAATGGAACAACATCCCAGCATCGGTCTGCGATCATACGACCGACTGTTCCCCAATCAGGATACCTTGCCCAAAGGAGGTTTCGGCAATCTCATCGCCCTGCCACTCCAAGGCAAAGCTCGCGAACAGGGCAACAGCGTCTTCGTTGATCAAAACCTCAAGCCCTACGTCGATCAATGGGTCTTCCTAAATTCAATAAAAAAAATCACCGCCGCTGAGGTGACACAACTCACCGACGAAGCGAGCAAGCGCGGACGCATCATCGCCGTGCGCTTCGCCTCAAGTGACGAAGATGATCCTAAGCCGTGGACAGCCTTGCCCTCCAGAAAATACCAAGAGCCCGTTATCAAAGAGCCGCTTCCCGCTCAGCTCAAAATCGTGCTCGCCGATCAACTCTACATTCCCAAAGAAGAACTGCCTGCGCCCCTGCTCAATCGCCTCATCCGACTCGCAGCCTTCCAGAACCCCGAGTTCTACCGCGCCCAAGCCATGCGCCTATCCACCTACGACAAACCCCGCATCATCGACTGTGCCGAAGACCACCCGCTACATCTCGCCCTGCCGCGTGGATGCCTTGATGATTTACGCAAGCTGCTAAAAAAACTGAAAATAAAAACCCGCATTCAAAACAAACAGTTCAAAGGTGAAAAACTCGAACTCACTTTCCAAGGCGAACTGCGCCCCGATCAAGAAAAAGCCGCCGCCGCCATGCTACGCCACGACACCGGAGTTCTGTCAGCTACCACCGCTTTTGGCAAAACCGTTTTGGCAGCCTGGATGATCGCCCAGCGCGGCGTCAATACCCTCATCCTCGTTCACCGCCAGCAACTGCAAGAGCAGTGGATCGAACGCCTCTCCCAGTTCCTCGACATCGATCCGAAAAAAATCGGACGACTCGGAGCAGGTCGAAAAAGGCTAACGGGAAATCTAGATGTAGCCCTAATCCAGAGCGTCGTCCGTAAAGGAGTCGTAGATGATCTAGTAGCCGATTACGGCCATGTTATCGTCGACGAATGCCACCACATCTCCGCCCGCAGTTTCGAACTCGCCATTCGTCGCAGCAAAGCCCGCTACATTCTTGGGCTCTCCGCCACCGTCGTGCGCAAAGACGGCCACCACCCCATCGTATTCATGCAGTGCGGTCCCATTCGCTATCGAGTCGATGCCCGCGAGCAAGCCGCCATCCGCCCCTTCAACCACCAAGTCATCGTCCGCCCCACCGGCTTCCGAGCAAGCGCCCCCTCCGATCCCGACATGCGCATCGAGTTTCAACAACTCTACAGCGAACTTTTAATCAACGAAGCTCGCAACCAACTTATTTGCAACGACGTGATCACCGCTGTTCGAGACGGCAGATCCCCACTGGTGCTCACCGAACGCACCCAACACCTGGAAACCCTCGTCGAACTGCTACGCCCCTACATCAAACACGTCATCACTTTACGCGGCGGCATGGGTAAGAAAAAACTACTAGCCTCACTCAACATGCTTGAGGAAACCCGCGAGCTTAGCTCCCGAGTCATCATCGCCACTGGACGTTTTGTTGGCGAGGGTTTCGACGAGTCATGCCTCGACACCCTGTTTCTTACCTTACCCGTCTCCTGGCGCGGCACCATCGCCCAATACGTCGGCCGCCTGCACCGACTGCATCATGACAAAAAAGAAGTGCGTGTCTATGATTACGCCGACCTCGATGTGCCGATGTTATCGCGCATGTTCGACCGCCGCTGCCAAGGCTACGAAGCCGTCGGCTACACCCTCCTACTCCCCGCTAGCGCCCTGCCTGGTTGGCCCAGCGACGTGCCACTGCCACTCGATGCACAATGGAAAAACGACTACAGTGCCAGCGTGCAACGCCTGATCCGTGACGGCATCGATCCCCCACTCGCACAAGCCTTCCTGCACGCCACCCAAAAACCCGAGCCGAATGCCACCGGAGCCAACCGCGCCCGCAGCGCCTCCGAAGCCTTTCTCTATCGACGCCTGCAATCCCTGCCCGATACCACCGACCTCTTCCAACTCAATGCCAATCTCAGCATCCCCTTCGATCAAACCAGCCAAATGGAAGTCGACTTTCTATGCGAAAAACACCAGTTAGTGATCGAACTCGACGGCCATCAACACCTCGAAAGTAGCGAAGCCTATCGTCGCGATCGCCGCAAAGATGCCCTACTTCAAGAATCCAATTATTTCATCCTACGCTTCCTAGCTGAAGACCTCACCAAACACCTCGAAGACATCCTCAACACCATTGAACGCACCCTCACCCACCTCGCACGGAGATAAAGTCCACAGCAAAAACACCTCCGCTTTCAATGAAACGATGTGGCAATGAAGGACACGCTCATTGCCACAAGGAGCTAAAGGGTAAAAGGTATATATCTTTATCATAGGCAATAACACGCGGAGTGTTGCACAGCACGATACCGCAGTGGAAATCATCGCCTGTGTTTGCCTGTAGCTCTTTTATGCCAGCCAAATCTTTGTCGCTGATGCTCTCCGCATGCTTGACTTCGATAGCTACCAGCTTGTGTTGTTTCTCCAAGATAAAATCAACTTCGCGCCCATCATTTGTGCGGTAGAAACTAATGTCGACTTTTTCGCCTGTAGAAAAATTGGTCTTGCATAATTCCGAAAGCACAAAATTTTCCAGCACATGCCCAAAGCGAGTTGGGTTGCTTTTTACCAAATTCTCCGGCGTTGACCCAAGTAAATGACAAAGTAACATAGTGTCGTGGAAGAACATCTTGTCCGACTTCACCAAGCGTTTTGTGATATTGCGATACCACGGATTGAGCGTATTTGTCACAAACGTGCCGTTGAGCAAACCTCGATAATTGCGAGTGGTCACGGCATTCAAACCAACCTCACGACCAATACTTGCGTCATTTATCAAATTGCCCGCTCGCGCTGCCAGTGATTGCAATAACACAGGCATGAACTCCGCCTTTTCCAGATTGTAAATATGTCGTGGATCTTCGAGCGTAATTTTCTGTATATAGTTTTTAAACCACATATCCACCATAACTTCCGACATTTGCATAAGCTCCGGATAACTGGCTTTTCGCATGATTTCTGTTAGTGGCGTTTTATCGGTTTTAATCTCAGAAAAATCCTTTACGAAACAACGCTCTAAAAAGTGAGATGTGGTGTTTTTTATCTCACTGGCACTCAACGGAAGCAATGTCAGCGTTGCCATACGCCCAACCATGGCATTTGCCAATTCAGGAATTACCATCAAGTTAGCTGAGCCAGTCAACAGGTAATTGCCGTTAGCAGAACCGTTGCTGCCCAGAGCCTCTTGCCGTTGTTCGTCAATCAGCATTTTTAATGGGCGAAAAACATCCGACGCCATCTGCACTTCGTCAATAATCAGCGGCGTGCCTGATTCACGCATATACCCCAGTGGATTACGTTTTGCAGCAGCACGTTCCAAGATGTCATCGAAAGTGATAAATTTTGATTTAAAATCCTTCGCCAAGAGCTCACGCACCAGCGTTGTTTTCCCTGCCTGTCTTGGACCATTGATATATACCGCAGGAAAAGACTCCAGAGCCTTCAAAATTAGCGGTTGCAGGCGACGTTTAATAACTTTCATGAAACCTCTTTTGTTAAGTTGCACCTGATTAAAGTGCGCAGCCACTGCTTTCAGCAGTGATTTTAATACCTCGCGAGCATCCTCACAAAACCCATTATAATCTTTCTAAAAACGAAAAGCAATTTTTGATTTGAGAAACATAATCGTCCAGCTTTTTCTCGCCCGCTTCACAAAAAATGCAAGATTGCTAGCAAGCGAGGAGTTTAGGGGTAATTAAGGGCTCCTTTAAATAAGCTCACCCCACCGACACCAATCGCCCCAAAGCCTCTGCCAAACGGTCCAACGCCCCTGAGTCCGGCAAGGTCACGGTCAATTTAGTCTTGCCCGCATCATCCGTCTCCAGACATTGACTCAAATTCTCCCGCACCGCAGCCGTTGTTTTTTTCCTAACTTCCTCATCCACCGTAGATTGCGGTAGAATCTCGCTAAGCAAACCAAACGCCGCACTCAACAGTTCACCGCCAGCAGCGGCAACCTTCTCTTTCCTCGCAATCAACTCAAGCGCCTGCTTCTCCACCCGCTGCCGTTCGCTTTCATCGATCGCCATATCAGGAGCCTGCCCCAGCAGAACCTCCAAACGACGCTTCAACTCCTCCATTCCCGAAGCCATGTCCACCTGATCAATATCCGAGTCAGGATCCAACGCCGCCTGCGCCAACTCGTGCTTGGCGGAAAGTGTAGCCAACAGATTTTCCTCGATGGTATCTTCGGTAACCAAAATGTAAACCTGAACTGGACGTTTTTGTCCCATGCGATGCGCTCGCGCAATGCGCTGTTCCAAAATCGCCGGATTCCATGGCAGATCCACATTGATCACCGTGTTCGCCGCTTGCAAATTCAGCCCCGTCGAACCAGCATTAGTCGTGATGAATACCCGACACTCAGGTTCCTCCCTGAACTTCGCCACCAACGCCTGCCGCTTCTTCTGAGGAATCGAGCCATCTAAGCGCACATATTGCATCCCAAATTCTTCAAGCAAAGGTTCGATCAATCCCAACATCGTCGTCCACTCGGAAAACAATACAATCTTACGATCCTCTTCCTGACTCAACTCGAACAACAACTCCCTCAAACGCTCCAACTTGGAGGAATAACCTGGCGGATCCCTGTGAACCAAATAAGTGCTGTCCGCTGCCATGCGCGCCATCAACAAGGCTTTCTGCAAGCGCAGTAAATCCATCTCATTGAGATACTTCTTGTTCACAATCGAACTGATCACTCGCAACTGCTCTGCGCAATAATCAGCCTGCTCCTGAGTCGGCTCGATCCGAATCACTTGCGTAGTGCGCGCTGGCAAATCGCTTAAAACCGTAGCTCGCGTGCGGCGCAGCAGCACCGGCTTCAAGCGTTCCCTCAATTCCGTCAGGTTTTTATAACCCAACACCCTACCGCTTTCATCTTCAATCCGATGTTGATTGTAAAAACGAAAAGCCGCCCCCAGACGCCGGCCATCCACAAAGTCCAAAATAGAAAAAAGATCGTCCAATCGATTTTCCAAAGGCGTTCCCGTCAATACCAAGGCATACGGCGACCGCAAGCACTTGATCACATTACTCGTCTTAGTCTCCCAATTTTTGATCCGTTGCCCCTCATCGAGAATGATCAAATCCCACGGCACAGGATCAATCACAATCTGATCGCGCAACACCTGCTCATAGTTGCAGATCGTAAAAAACGCCCCACTTGCGTATTGCCCTGCCCGCTCATCGCTATTGCCCACCACCAGCTGACTACTCAAATCAGAGAACTTATCGATCTCCGTTGCCCACTGGGATTTCAATGAAGCTGGACAGATCACCAATACCCGAGAAATATCCATCTCTCGCTGCAACATTCGAGCCACCCCTATGCCCTGAATCGTTTTTCCCAGCCCCATGTCATCCGCCAAAATCGCACGCCCCGCCCCCGCAGCAAAAGCTATACCATCCAATTGATAGGGCAACAAGTCAGCCTTCAGCAAACCTGTCCGCAAAGGGTGTTGCTCGGGATTTTGACGGATTTTGTCCATCCGTTTCACCATCTGATCACGATCCAAGCTGCGCGTCATTAATTCCTCCGCATCTGGGTAAATCGTCACCCGCTCCCGCAAACGCTCAAGTTCCTGAACCACTTTCAACAGCTTGCGAAACTCACGAGGCGTTTTCAACTCCTTGCCAAGTATCCCGCGCACCACCGTCGCCGCTTTGCGCTTACCGCGATCCGGTCCCTGCAAGTGAACGCTCAACTCCTTGCCATAATTAACAGAAACCTCAAAATCATCAGCCTGCCACACCTCCTTGCAAACTTTGGCAGAAAACTTCCGTCGCATCTTGCGGCAAACATTCAAGGTATGCTTGCACAAACCCAAGGTGTTTTTACGAAAATCAGGGCAAGAGCAATACATCTGCCCCGCCTCCCAACCACGCAGCGCCACCCGGTAGGTTTTGCCCGACAACTTGCTCACCACCGTGTAATCCGTCCACGGCGTCGAGCTATCCAAAGCCTTCACTTTCATCTTCTCTGTCAGCGCCCGCTGCTCGCGGTCGCTGATCGCCTGAGCCACCAGCTCATCCTCCTCAAGAGCATCCACCGACACCCGCTCCGGAGGCGGTGCCGCTAATCCGAGCAACATCTTTTCCTCTAAAATATACGACAGCGCCAAAGCCTTGTGAACACAAGGCTCCCCACCACAATCCCTGCAGAGCAAATCCAGCCGTCCACGCTTAGCATCATCCAAGCGAATACTCACCTTCGCCAAACCCGATGCTAAATCCAAAACAAACTCCTGCGCCGACAAGCTCACTTCATTCTCAGATTCCATCTCAAACGTCCTGCTCTCAACCAACAAAGCCTTCCCTTCCGCACCCAGCAACTTCTCCGCCTGCCGCAAAGTCAAATGCGACAAATAATCGCTTAAACTTCGTTGTTCGACGACTTTACCCTTTTTTTTCTTCACTGATGCCATGCCTGCAACAAACCAAACCCCGCACCTCACGCAAGCACTAAGTTTTAATGAGACAAAAAGTGTAACCATTCAGGTATCAAATAGCAACTTTTCAGCTTCTTCTGAAGAAGTTAGGTTTGCTTGAAGGAGTTTGTAAATATCCACAGATTTCTTTTTCGCGCTCGTTATTATGCTGCGAATTTCTGAAAACCTATTTGCCCACTCTAGACTCCGAAAGCACCCGCTTATCTTTTGACGGGTTTTCATCATACGCAAATCTCGCTCTGCTTCGTTGTTATCAAAGGGGATGCCGTAAATCATGTATCCCAGCACTTCTTCTTCGTAATTTTCAAATCGCTCCAATAAATTCAACGATTTCCCTTTGGCTAGCCGTCCCCGTTGCCCAGGTTTTCTTTTCGGGGGCGGATTGCTCTCGTGTCCCTTTTGAATGATTGATCGATAGGTTTTTCTAAATTGCTTTTGGATTTTCGCATCTAGTAAATGCTCTTTCTTCGGGAGTTTTTCTATCTGGCCTTTAATTTCAAGGAGTAGCTCTGACATTTTCCCCGCCCATTGCTGATCTAATTCTTCTTCGACGTAGGTGAGTTCACGCAAATGGTGGGCGTTACACAGACCGTGCTTGAGTCCTTCAAATTTCAAATAGGCGGCTAAAAAATCATGGATCGAGCGCCCAGCATAGTTTTCAAAAACACCCACACTTTCGATGTCGGCAAAACTGCGCCCCTCCGTCACTTTGAAATAAGCATACTCAGGCGTGCTGGCGGTGTGCAGCCACGACGTTTCATCAAGGATATTGAGTCCAGTTTCATCGTTGTGCATA
>JAKISY010000018.1 GCA_021648365.1 Verrucomicrobiales bacterium | reverse complement strand
GTGGAGATTTCATAAATGAATAAGACTCCGACATGAGCGCGGTGAATCGCGCCGGCTTCCAATAAGCGATGCGGCGGAGTTTCTGAACCTCCTGATTGATAGGGGTCGTGGCGCACGTCGCCTAACAAGGAGCCTGCCTGACTGCCGGTGGCATCAACGAAGGGCGCGCAATTTGATTGGGCATGATTGACCAAGATTTTTGGGATCACATCGCTGTGTTGCTGCCCTTGTTTCTGGCTAAAAAGATAAAGCACCAACAACAATACTGCACCGATAGCCAATGCTCCGTAGGAACCCTCGTCCTTCAAAGCGTAAAATAGACTTATCAGTAAAATAGCTGCCGCAGCAAACCAAGTGATGAAGCGTGTAGAAAGTTGATTTTGCACTTGAGCGTTTTTGGCGTCATTGACCAAGCGCTCGCCTTCGCCTGCGGGGCAGACTTGGATTTTAGGTAGCAGTTTTTCTTGCGGGTTGTCGATGCTGACGGTGTCTTGCAATGGCTGATCTTCAAGAAGTTGGGCGACAGCTTGACCTAATAGGCTTTTGCCGGTGCCGGGCTCACCGACTAACAACAAAAAGCGTCGTTGTTTGGCGGCTAAGCGAACGATGTCCACCGCCTGGTCCTGTCCGATGACTTGATCGATCAGCGCATCGGGTAGGGGGATCTCTTCACTGGATGCTGGGAGACTGGGACTGTTTTCCTTATTCAACATTTGCCTGCATCGACCACTGCTCCACGAAGATCAGATGAGTTCTTTTGTGAAAGCTTATTTTTTCTCAACAGGAAGCTCAGGATGTAGCCGATCATCATAGCCAAGGCGGTGATGCTGAGCAGCAGGATCAATGAGCGGATGATGACTGAAGCGGGCGGTTGGATCGGGATCACTGCAATCGTCATCTCTACCGTGATCGGTTCAAATGCACCAGCTTCTACGGGTTCTGCGATCAAGGTGATGGAGTGCTCTGCGCCGTCAAAAAACTGTTGTCCCCAGTTCATTTTGCCATCTGCGGAAATGAGAGCGACAGCAAAGATTTCTTTGTCATCTTCCAAATGGTGGAACTTCATTTTGAAACGAACGTCTTTGACTGGTTTGCCGGCTTGACTGAGTTCTGCGATCAGAAAAGCCAAGTCGCCGACTCGTGCTTGGTAGGGCTCTCCCTCTGGAGATTTGGCTGCGGTCGTGGCTAGTTGGGCGAGCGCTTGTGCTGAGCTTTGTGATTCGAGAGCGGACTGGGGAACTAAGCGTAAGCTGAGTTGGTGGCCGTGTAGTTGCGAAGTGACCTGATCACTGATGGTGGCAGTGGTTGTGTGCACATCCCCACCACCATGTGCGAAGCTTTGGAATTGGCTGCAGTGAATGAGGCTTACCAAAATGAGTAGAATTTTTTTCATGCGGTGGCACTCAGGTTGGATTGGCGAATGGCAGATTTTGCTAGGATCACGCCAGACAATAAGCCTATGCTGACTAGGATGGAAATGAGGATGTAAAAGTTGATCACTTCATGGGGGTTTTCATTGAGCGAGAAAGTAAAGGTCTCGGCTGTGGTGAGCGCGGGTGTTGTTAGGGATTGAGCTGACACTCGCATGGTGTATTGGCCTCGGATGGGAAAGAGATAAGACATTTCCAACTTTCCGCCTTGAGTGATGCCGCGCGCATCAAAAAGCCGGGTGCCTTCCACGATGGGGAAGTCGGTGGAGATGATCGAATTGACCTCTGGGCTATCGAGAACAATATGCAGTTGCGCGTCGCTGGGAGCGCCGTCTTTGGTGACGGAGAAGGTCATTTTGACCACGTCTTCATCGGGGCCGATGGTGGCGAGTGATTGCTCGGTGGTGTAAGAGACCTGCAGTCCATCTGTCGCTGCCGCTGCCGCGGTGAGCAAAAGAGCGTTCAGCAGCAGCGATTGAAAAAGTATTTTCATCGTAGTGGTGCGCTGTGTTAATGGCACGGAATCATCATCAAGCTATGACGAAGTTCGTGGAAAAAGTCGTGAACAGCTGGGTAAGTGGAGAATAGCACGGTGTAGAGCACGATACCTACGATGGCCAATAAAATGACGGCTTTGCTCAATGCCGAGATATTCAGGGTGAGCGTCAGCTTGGCGTGTCGCTTGGCTTGAGTGGTGAGGTGATCTTTGTTCATCTTGGTGATGGATGGTGGCGCATCGCGCTAGGTTGCGGGTAGTTTAATTTGGGATTGCCATTTTGCAAATCACTCATTTCCCCCTAAACCCTGTTGCTTGAGCAAAGTGATGAATTCTCGCATGGCGGGTGTGATGGCTTTACTGCGCCGCCGTACCACTCCGAGTGGGCGCCAAACGTCAATGGCTTCAATGTCTATTTGAATGAGGGAGCCATTTTCTATTTCAGCTTTAACGGTATCTTGTGGAACGATGGAGATGGCTTGTTCGATCTGCACACCACGTTTAACGGTTTCTATATTATCAAAATCCATCACCTCGTTGACCTGCACCCCTGCTTGCTGCAGCATGGTATCCAGAGCTTTTCGTGTGGGCAAATCGGGTTCGAATGAAATGAAGCGCTGTCCATCAAGCTGCTTGAGTTCGATAGTTCGATGTTCGGCAAGCTCGTGACCTGCAGGACAGATCATCACTAGCTTATCTTTCCACACGATTTCGATCTCTACCCCTTTGCGAGCTTGCGGGTAGGCGACTAGACCGACATCCGCCTTGGATGCCAAAACGTCGGCATAAACTTGATTCGCGCGTCGATATTGCAAATGAGGTGTCACATCGGGGAAACGCTTGCGATAGATCTCTAGTACGGGCGGCAGTTCGTGAAAGCCGATGCTGTAAACGGTAGAAATAGTCAAAGCTCCTTCTACTTTATTTTGTAAAGCACGCAGATTGACGTCAATACTGTCGTAAAGGTCGATCATATCGCGGGCGGTGCTGAGTAGCGCATGCCCCTCGGCTGTGACTGCGAAATTCTTGCGACCACGCTCGATCAGCAAGACTTGGTATTGATCCTCCAAGGCTTTGATGCGCTGACTGACCGCGCTCTGAGTGATCTGATTACGCTCTGCGGTGTCAGAAAAACTGCCCGTATCCACTAGATCACAAAATAACTTGAAGGTCTCTATCTGCATGTGTGTGAAGTAAATCTAATAGTAGCGATAGGGCAAGTTCTTGTATTAGCAATGGGCATAAAATAAAATGATTATTTTGTGTAAAAAGCTGGACGAGGCAGCCCGAATTTGGCAAGATGAGGATTGCCAAAAAACGCGCTATTCTTATGATTCGCGATCTTATTCTTCCGATGTTAGTGGCGGGGATATTATTTCTCCCTTGGGGAAGTTTTGTTGTCGCGAAGGTGGTGGAGTATCCGGGATCGGGCGATTATGTGGTGCTTCTGCATGGGGTATGGGGATCTGAACGTACGATGGTAGTTGCAGCGGAGGTTTTACAAAAAAAACACTTCTATGCAATCGTCATTTCCTACCCTTCTACCAAACTCGACATAGAAGAGATCACCGCTCAGGTCGTGCAGCCTGCGATTAAAGCGCACTGTAAAGATCGCAGAAAAAAAATACATTTTGTCGGTCATTCTTTGGGAGGGCTGTTGATTCGCAAACTTTTAAGCCAAGAGAGGATTTCCCGACGGGGGCGGGTGGTGATGATAGCTACTCCTAACCAAGGGAATAAGTTTGCTAGCGCGTTTGGTGGATTCTATCCTGTCGAAATGATTTTCGGGCCTACGCTTAAAAATTTAAAAACAGGTAAGGGAATGATGCGCAAAAAGCTTGGGTCGGTGGATTTTGAATTAGGGGTGATCATGGGTAGGTTGCCTAGGATTGCGGGTATGGACATCAAGGCGTTGAAAGAGCACGATGGTTTGGTGCTTGCAGAGAGTGGCAAGGTCACGGGTATGCATGACTATATTGTAGTGAAGGGGCGACACGCTTCGCTGGCGGGTTCGCGAGTGGTCATGCGGCAAATGTGTTACTTTTTACAGCGCGGCAAATTTGAGCGAGGTTTTTCGACAAAGGAACGAAGCGCTCGCACTCAGTCACAGCTTGAGCGGGAGATATCCACATTGCTCCGTAAGCCCTTTAGGGCTTTGCGCTAGGGATCAATGAGGCAGGGGCATGTTGCGAATATAAGCGTCGCGCATTTCTCGCAATTTAGCTAAGCGCGCGTCTTCTTTTGGTTTCAACTTACCCTGCAAGGTGGTGAAGTCGTTGTTTTTTCCATACTTGCGCCAAGGGCCTTGAGGGACCTCTGCCACATCGACAAAACGCCAGTCGCAGCGTTCGCCACTGCGTAACATCAGAAAGTCTCTAACAGCGGGCGAGACATCTAGCCCTGCTCCGCCATTGCCAGTGGCTTTTGGACGAGCGGTGCCGAAGACATAAGAATAGTCGTTAGTGACAAAGGGGCCAACATCCTCCCATTGTGCAAAACAAACTCGTGACCCTTTGCGGATAGCTAACCAGCGACCTTTCAAAACCGTATGCCCAGATCTGAGGTAGGTTTTTTTAAACCAAGGGATGACATGCGGCGCTTCCACTTTAGTGCCAGTGGCTCCGGATTGGATGTCGGTGTAGGGCAGGGCGATATAAAAAGGATTGAGTCCAGGGATGAAGGCTTTGGGGCGAAAATCCCAAGCGCGTGCTGCAGGATTGGGGTTATCAAAACCGCCGAAGTTGGTTTTCCAATTGCGATCCCATGCGCTCATGTGGTTGGGGGTAGGATTTTTGGGAGTGGGTTCTTCTCCGATCCAAAAAACGGTGGTGACGATTTGGCGTTTCCAAGGGTAGCGAGTGTAGGTGGTGCGGGGGCGGGTGGGAGCAAAAACACGGGGTAAACCCGAGCTAGAGGCCGCCGCCGCCGGATGACGCAGTGTGCCTGGCAGGCCTTGCTGAGGGCGCAGGCGGCGATTAGCAGGCATCACATTGGTGCCTCGAATCGCAGTAGATGCGGGTACGCTGTATTGAGATGAACGGATCGGCCTGACTGAGGGCGCAAGATTTTGAGAAAAGCTGAGTTGAGTGGAGCCCGCCCATAAAAGCAGCGAAGCGAGGATCGAGTGAGTGGCTAAGTGCCAATTCGATGCTTTAGGACAAGGTTTCATGATTCAGCAGTTCAACGAACTCTATTCGAGTATTCGCAAGGGAACGAACAGTATAAGTCAAAAAATAATCAAACGCGACTAGAAACCGTATCTCTGATCCAGTTTTTGTCATCGCGCTCTGGATAGTCGAGAGTGTAGTGGAGCCCACGACTTTCGGTGCGTTGAGCGGCATTATCGACGATCAAAGTAGCCACCTGCACCAGGTTGCGGAGTTCTAGCAGCTCGGAGGTGACTTTGAAGTTCCAGTAGAACTCCTGCACCTCTCTGCTCAGGTTTTGCAGTCGAGTAGCGGCGCGTTGCAAGCGTTTACCCGTGCGCACGATGCTGACGTAGTCCCACATCAAGCGGCGGATTTCGTCCCAGTTGTGATAGATCACCACCAGTTCATCCACGTCGGTGACATTGCCAACCGTCCATTCTGGCAAATCAAAGGACTCAGGCTCGCCATCGACGGGCAGTTTTTGGAAAACATCCTGCACAGCGCGTTGTGCCACTACCGCGCCCTCCAGTAATGAATTGCTGGCGAGGCGATTAGCTCCGTGAAGTCCAGTGCAGGCGACTTCGCCGACGGCCCACAAACCGGAGAGGCTGCTTTTGCCGTTCACATCGACTTGCACTCCTCCGCACTGGTAGTGGGCTGCTGGCACCACAGGAATGGGGTCTTTTTCTGCGTCGATGCCCAGCTTGAGGCAGGTATCATAGATGTGAGGAAAACGCTGCTTCACAAAACCTGGGGGCTGATGGGTGATATCCAAAAACACACAGGGCGCACCCGTCACCTTGATCTCACGGTCAATCGCACGAGCGACGATGTCTCTGGGAGCGAGAGATTTCCTTTTATCATAGCGGTGCATGAACTCTTTGCCATCTTGTCCGATCAAAACGCCTCCTTCACCACGCACGGCTTCGGAGATCAAGAAGGATTTTGCATCGGGGTGATACAGGCAGGTGGGGTGGAATTGGATGAATTCCATGTTAGATATTTTAGCGCCAGCCCGCCAAGCCATAGCTACTCCATCGCCAGTAGCTACTTTAGGGTTCGTAGTATAGAGGTAAACTCGACCGCAACCACCAGTGCAGAGGATGACTCGATCTGATCGTAGAGTGATCACTTTATTTTCGATTTCATCCAGCACATACATGCCTAAGCAGCGTGGAGGGGAAGCAAACCCGAGTCGTCTAGTAGTGATCAGGTCGATGGCAAAATGGTGTTCTAATACTTCAATATTGTCGTTAGCCGCTACGGCTGCCAATAAGCGGGTCTCGATTTCCAAGCCTGTGGTGTCTTTAGAGTGCAGGATGCGCCGCTGGGAGTGCCCTCCCTCCATGCCGAGGGAGAACTCTCCACTGTCAGGATCTCTGTCAAAGTTCACCCCCGTTTTGATTAGTTGTTCGATAGCTTGTGGACCTTCGCTGACGATGGTGCGCACCACATCTTCGTGACACAGTCCGGCGCCAGCGATCAGGGTGTCCTGCACATGCTGGTCAAAGGAGTCCTCGTTGCTTTCCACGCAAGCGACGCCGCCCTGAGCTTTAGCGGTATTACTGTCGCCGCGATCTTTTTTGGTAACGATGGCGACGCTGCCCTTTTGCGCGGCTTGAAGAGCGAAGGTGAGTCCTGCTATGCCGCTGCCGACGACAATAAAATCATAAGTTTTCATGTGATGGGGCGGTAGGTTGTTTCCAATAGAGGTTATCGATCAAACGCGTATTGCCAAAATAAACAGCGATGGCGATCAAGATAGAACTTTGGGCTTGTTCGAGATTTTGTAAAGTCTGCGGGTCAACCATTTCGACATAATCGATACGGCCCAAAGAGGCACTCGCCAAATGTTCGCGCACTTGCTCTTTGATTGGTTGCGGACTCCACTGATCGTGATCGAGAGTTTGTTTGGCTTGCAATAAGGATTGGCGCAACACCACTGCTTGTTGCCGTTGTTGTGGATTCAAGTTCAGATTGCGAGTGCTCATCGCTAGCCCGTCGGGTTCGCGAACAATGGGGCCAGCGATGATCTCGATGGGGTAGTTTAGATCGCGCACTAAGCGACGGATGACAGCCACTTGTTGAAAATCTTTTTCTCCAAAAAACGCGACCTGGGGCTGGATCAAATTAAACAATTTGCTGACGATGGTGCACACGCCGTCAAAGTGAACTGGACGGCTTTGACCACACAAAACTGAAGACAGCAGGCTCTCGCTCACTTTTATAGAAGCGTCGTGTGCATACATCTGATCGGGGCTAGGAGCAAATAGCAGATCGACCCCGTGTTGTTCGCAGAGTTCTTGATCGCGTTGCAAGGATTGAGGGTAGGCGTCTAAATCTTCGTTGGGGCCGAACTGCGTGGGGTTAACAAATAAGCTGACGACGACCTGTGCCTCTCGTTGCTCTTGGTCGGCCTTTTGCCGAGCAAGGTCGATCAGGCTGAGGTGACCTTGGTGCAAGCCTCCCATGGTAGGCACCAGTAGGCGCAGGGTATTTGCACCCTGTTGTTGCACCCATTTTTGCAGCGTTTCAGTTTGTTGAATGATTTTCACGACTTGATATCTCTTCTCTCGAAACTCATCCACCCGAGCACAAAGCCCGTCAAGCCAATGCCGAATAACCAGGCCCAGTTTTCGATCACTTGCGGCCAGGGGATGTCTTGGTATTGAGAATAGACCCACATCTGCATGCGTGGAGTCACGAACCAGTCGCGGTATTCTTTGAATAATGGGAATAAGGGGAAATTGGCTAAAACAAAGTCAGCCATCACTACCGCCAAGGTGATAATGGTTGCTGCTGCCGGTTTGATGCGCATGCACGAGAGCATGAAGGCGAAGCTCGTTAGTGGCAGATAGGAGATGAGTAGGAAAAAAGGCATCAGATAAAATCGGATCAGCCCTTCATCCCATTCGAAGATCGAGACGCGTGGCATTTCTGGAGTCATCACCACATAGCCACCACCCCAACCACGTTCGATCACACCGACAAGCAGGGCACTCGTGGAGATGAATAGGAACAACGATAGCGCGTAAATCTGACAGGAGGCGTATTTCACCATCAAGAGTTTCAGTCGCGAGACAGGGCGAGCTAGCAGCAGGCGCAGGTTGCCGTCTTCACTTTCTTTGGCGACGATGTCACCAGATACCAGTGACAAAAAAGGCGCGCCCAAGAGGAAGACGGTGCCTCCGACGAGGATGAAAGCTAGGGTGAGTCCAGAGAAAAATTGGTCAAAACCTCCAGCGACTTGTTCAATCCAGTTCTGCATGCCGCTTTGCACTTTAGGGCGATTGAGCAAAAACAAGACCAAGCCTTCGACCAAAAGAAAGACTGCGAAGCCGATGTAGGTGCGGGGACGGGCATACATGCGAAACAGTTCCCATTTGAGTAGTCGGAAAAATTCGATCATGATTTTTCGTCCCCTTCCGTGCTGCGCACTTTCATATACAAGTCTTCTAACGACGCTTCTAATTTGACCACCTGCCGCAGTTGCACGCCCTTGGCGACCAACTCGCTGACCAGCGTAGCGATGTCTTGCTCGCGCGGCCACTTCACCAGGTTTTCGCTCTGGATGCTTTCGCCATGATGCTCTTTCACGATTTGTTCGAGCACTTGCCACTGATCCACTTCAAAACGGTAGCTGTCTTCTTCTTGAACCAGTCCGCGACAGCTGCCTTGGTAAACTTTTTTTCCACCGCGCAGGATGACGACTCGGTCGCAGGTGATCTCCACTTCAGCGAGCAAGTGAGAGTTCAGCAAGATGGTGACGCCGAAATCGTCACGCAGAGCGAACAGTTGTTTGCGAAATTCGACGATCCCATCAGGGTCGAGTCCATCGGTGGGTTCGTCGAGCAGCAACATTTCTGGACGCGGCAGTAGCGCTTGGGCGAGCGCGAGCCGTTGGCGCATGCCGTGGCTGTAGGTGCGAACGGTGTCGTGGATTCTTTTCTCGAGTCCAACCCACTCGACCATTTCGGAAATGTCTTTTTTTGATACACCGCCAGAAAAGGCGGTCAGCACTTGTAGATTTCTCCATCCGCTGAGGTAGTCGTAAAAGTTAGGTGATTCAAAAATCGCGCCGGTTTTGCGCATCGCCTTTTCGCGTTGTTTTTGTACAGAGACGCCGCCAATGGTGACTTCGCCACTATCAGGGTACACCATGCCGAGCATGATGCCTAGAGCGGTGCTCTTGCCTGCGCCATTGTGCCCGAGCAGCCCGAAGATCTCACCTTTTTCGACCGTGAAACTCAAATCGTCTAGAGCTGCGGGTTTGGATTTTCGACCAAAGTGTTTGCTCACGTGTGATACTTTTAGCATAACTAATAGGAGTAGCTACGAGCTTCAAGGTTGCACACTGAATTGTAATTCCGAAGCCACATGACCATCAACATAAAGGATGTTCACTTCATTCCCAATGTGTTTGTGGAAATTTTCTTTATCGGAAATCAAGGGGATGCCGGTTTGATTTTTTGTCATACCCATGAAGTTCATGTTGCCGAGCGTTTGCCCATTGATCAAGCTGTTCCAAAAATAACTGGAGCCAGTTTTTTCCCATAAACCTTCGTGATCACTCGGGCAGCGGAAGGATTCTTCGGAATTGGCATAAGGCAGTAGTTCGGTGTCTAAGGTGGGCAGGCTGTCATCATTTTTATCCTCGCGACCAAGGGCGAGAGTGGGCATGCGCAGATTGTGTTCGCCGATGTAGAGGTTCAGAGCTACTCCGAGATGGCGCAAATTGGCGGCGCAGTTGTGCGCTCGTGCTTGGCGCTTGATGCGTAAATAGCCGGGGACGCCAAGTCCAGCGAGAAGCGAGACGATGGCAATCACGGTTAGTATCTCAATCAGGGTGAATGCTCGCAATGAGCTGCGCTGTGGTGGTTTTATCTGAATAATACCCGCCTTCATATTCACTTTTTTTGTTGGTAGCGCAAGTTTCTCAAGTTGCGCTGCATTTGTTCCATCAGCGGAGCAAGGTCGAGCTTGGTTTCGGCTGTAGCGTCTTGGTAATACGCTTTCAAACCTTCGTTGATGATTTTTTCGGTCGCTTGTGGATCCGATTTTTCTAGACGTTGCAAGCCGAGTCGCTCTTCGTCGTCATCGCGCATACGTTTTAAGGTTTTTTCGACAAAACGTTGGCGGTCTTTGCGCTCCATTTCATTGAAGGCATTCATCATCTGATTGAAAGCTTTGCCAATCCTGCGCTCCATGAAGAAGTGCTGCTCTTCCGCACTCATTTCTTTAAAAAAACCACGCCGGCGATCTTTGTCAGGATCAGTCTGGAACTCATTGATCTGGATGTGATCGAGAGCATTGAGCTTATCAGCGAGCTTGATGATGATCTCTTTTCTTTTGCCAGCATCCTGTTCGTCCGCCAGCGGATGGCTTTCCATATAGGCGATCACTTTCTCAGGGGTTTCGCGGAAGACCCCGCTTAGTGTCATGACGCCCCAAACAGCAGCCCATATCAAGATCAATACGGCTGCTATTTTTAGCAAAAAAGCGAACTGGCTGTTACCTCCCATCTAGCAATATAGACCCATTTTAGAATCTAGGCGTTACATTTTTTAAAGCGACGCCTAGCCCTAAGTGCCATTGCCCTAATCGCTTTTATTTTGCAGCAGTTGTTCCGCAGCTTCTGCTCGCAAGCGAGTTACCGTATAATCAGGGTCATCGGGCAGGGTTTCGATTTGGATCAGGCTGCCAGCGCGTTCGAGCATGCGGCGGCAATCGGGCGAAGTGTGGCGCAGGCGCAGATTTTTGCCAGCGTTGCGGTAGCGTTCGCCCAAAGCGTTGAGGGCTTCGATCGCCGAGAGGTCGCAGACTCGTGCGTGAGCTAGGTCGAGCACCACATTGTTCACATCGGTTTTGGCTTTGAAGCGATCGGAGAACTCGCGAACCGAGCCAAAATAGAGCAGTCCCTCGAGCGAGTAAACTCGTTCTTCAGCGCTGTCTTTTTCAACTTTTACATATACATGGCGCGAACTCTCCCAAGCAAAGCGCAAGGTCGATAGCAGCACGCCAACAAACACCGCGAGTGCTAGATCGTGCATGAAGACCGTTACCAGAGTCACCGCCAAGATGACGATGATCTCGCTGAAAGGCACACGTCCGAAAGTTTTGAAAGTGGACCACTCGAAGGTGCCGATCACCACCATGAACATCACTCCAACCAATGCGGCGATGGGGATTTGCACGATGATCGCGCCTGCAAACAGGATGAAAATCGCCAGCGACAAAGCGGCGACGATACCCGAGGTGCGTCCGCGTCCGCCCGATTTGATATTGATCAGCGATTGACCAATCATCGCACAACCACCCATGCCACCGAACAAGCCACTGAGGCAGTTCGCTGCACCCTGAGCGAGGCATTCGCGATTGCCCTTGCCGCGAGTTTCGGTGAGCTCGTCGATCAGTTGCAGTGTCATCAGCGATTCGATGATGCCGACCATGGCTATCGTAAAACCAATTTTGAGAATGAATTGCCAGTGAGCGCCAAAGTCCACGTCCGATGGCCACGAAGGCACAGGGAATGCGCCGCTGAGCGTGCCGGCGCCTGTATTCTCACGCAGGATGTCGGCGATGGAGCGTGCATCGGGTAAAGCGAGACTGAGCAGACCGACGACCACGATCGCCACCAAAGTCGAAGGCAGCGATTTGCTGAGTTTTGGAAAAAAATGAATGATCGCCATGGTCAGCAGGATCAGCCCGATCATGGTGCCCATTTCGTTGCCCGCGATCCATTCCATGATCTTGGCGCCGCTCGCATCTTCGCCGGTGACTTTTTTGAAAAAACCTAATTGACCTAGCCCTATAACGATGGCGAGACCATTGACAAAACCGATCATCACCGGATGTGGCACCAAGCGGATGAAGCGCCCCAACTTGCACAGGCCAAAAGCAATTTGGATGACACCCGCAACCATGATTACCGCGAAAATGTATTGCGCGCCCAAACCGCCGTGAGCTTCGCCGAACTCAAAAGCTTTCCCCGCTACCACAGCGATCGCCCCTGTTGCGCCAGAGATCATGCCTGGACGTCCACCAAAAGCAGAGGTGATGAAGCCCATGAACACCGCAGCCCACAGACCCACTAGCGGATTGACTCCCGCGATGAAGGAAAAAGCGATCGCTTCAGGCACCAAAGCCAGCGCCACAGTGAGACCAGAAAGACTGTCATCCTTGAGGTTGCCACGTTTTTTTTGAAATAGGTCGAACATAATGAAAAATGAGTAAAAAGGTCTGAGTATTAGCCTGCAATCTCATGCCGACGGGATCACAAGAAATCCTCATCACCTGCAACAGGCTTGGACGAGCGTGATCGGCGTCCTAGGGCGCACATGGATGACTTTGTAAAAAAAACCAACCGATATTCAGCAACTTAGCGCAATCCCTTTAAGCGGGAATAGACCTTTTTGCAACGCAGAAGTCATATTTTATGCGGCGTGACACGCTTCGAGATAGCTTTTTAGAGATGGAGGAAAGGGTAGTTGGGGGAGATGTCAGATGTGGGATGCGGTGGCGGGAGGATTTGGAGTGCGGGCGGCTTGACGCCGCTATTTTTCGGGGGTTGTTGATGGGAGAATGAGAAGAGGTTCTCACGCAATCGTAGCGAAGCGGAGATAGTCGACCTGGAAAGTCGAGCAAAGCGTGCAAAGACGCGGAGGAAATCCTCCGCGATCCTTTGTAGGATAGGGTTGTGGCGGCTGGTGCTGGCAGTTAAATCAATTATAGTTTTCTAAAAAGATTTAATACGCATCCCCCCGAGGTCCTACGTAATCAACATAAAGCTCATCCTCATCCGCATTTGCGACCGCATCCTCATTTGCTTCCGTTACCGCTTTTCCATCCGCTTTCCGTTGAATTTTTTCGATCCAAAAAATTGCTCGGTAAGTGCCCACTCTCAGGCGATAGCCGCCCTTATGTGAACCGCTCAATGCTTTTGAGCGAGGGTGCTCGTTGACATCAGGCAAAGCAGCTACTTCTTCCAAAGCGTCGGCCATTTGCTGGCGACGTCTCGATGGCATTTTGCGCAAGTAAGCCTGTGCTCGGCGGTGAAGTCGAATACGTCGCATCAGCTTTTATATTCGGCCATAAAATCCTTCAAATCCATGAACGCCTCGTCGTTTCTGTCAGCTCGATCCTTCTGAGCTTCCGCGATAGCATCTTCTTCCTCGGGGGTAGCTTCCAGGTTTTCCAATTCTTCACGAATAAGCTCGAACTGTTTCCACGGAATAATTACGGCACTCGGCTTTCCGTTTTCGTCCATAACAGTCTGGTGAGTAATAGTCATGTTTGCAATGTAACTCATTGCTGCGGTTCTTTCCAAGTCATTTTTGTTCGGGTTTCGCGAAAAATAATGTTGCAAAGGGTCAGACCTTTAGTAAAAAGATTGTTGCAGGGGGGCGTGCTGAATTTTGCAGAAAAAAGCCCAATCTTACGACTGGGCCTTTTTTGAAGTTTTGCTGGGGGTGAGGCAAGCTTGTAGTGCCTCATGGGTTTGCCAAACTACTTTTTCTTTTTGTCGGAGCTGTCAGATTTATCAGACTCGGCTTTGTGATCCATCACCTTGTCCACTAGGCCATAAGCGCAGGCTTCTTCGGCGGTCATGTAATAATCGCGATCAGCGTCTTTTTCGACTTGTTTGACGGTTTTGCCAGTGTGCTTGGCGATGATGTTGTTGAGCCGTTTTTTGAGGCTGTACATGAACTCTACGGTGCGCTCGACATCGCTGGCGGTGCCTTGGGCGCCACCGGAGACTTGGTGAATCATCACGTGGGCGTTGGGTAAGATGAAGCGGTTGCCATTGGTGCCAGCGCAGAGCAAAACAGAGCCCATACTGGCTGCCATGCCCATGCAGTAGGTGTTCACGTTGCAGGTGACAAACTGCATGGTGTCATAAATCGCTAAGCCAGCCGTGACGGAGCCACCAGGTGAGTTGATGTAGATGTTGATATCTTTGTTGGGGTCTTGCATCTGCAAGTAGAGCATCTGGGCGATGACGTAGTTTGCCAAGGGGTCGCTGATCGCTTCGCCGATGAAGATGATGCGATCTTTCATCAAGCGCGACAAGAGGTCGAACTGGATCAAAGTGCCGCCTTCTTTTTCGATCACGCTGACACCTTGTACAGTGGCGGCGCGTTGTTGCAGTTCGGCAGGGATCAGTGGCGAGATATTAGAGGTGATGTCCATGGTGGTTCAGATGTTGAAATAGAAGTGAGTGAAATCGGAAACGGTAAGCAGTGGAAGCGAGCGGAAAAAGCTATAAACCCCGGTAGGCCTAGCCGCCTAGGAAGATTCCTCGGCGGTCGCTTTTTCTTCTTTCACGTCGATGACGCTAACCTTGTCTCTCAGGAAATCAAGCGTCCTGCCAATAGTGATCTGGTGTTTGATGTTATCAAATCCGTTGGAATCACGCAGCTCACGCACCAGTTTTTTGACTGGGCGTCCGGTTTGGGATGCCATCATCGCGACGTGGTGGCGGATATCATCTTCGCTGGCTTCGATGTTCTCTTCCTCAGCGATTTTTTCCAAGACGAAGGTCGTTTTCACATTCGAGCGACCTTGGGTGGCTGCGGTGTCGAGGATCTGCTCTTGCTGCTCCATGATGGCATTGTCATCGATGCCGTTTTGCTGACCCTGCTGCACCATGGTATTGACCATGCGCTGGGTTTCTCCTTGCACGAGGTGCTCGGGCAGATCGAAATCCAAGTCTTTGGTGAGCTGTTCCAAAATTTGGTTGGTCATCGAATCTTTACGGCGATTTTCCTTTTCACCTTTCATGTTTTCCGAGATCAACTCACGGATTTCTGCGAGGGTTTTGCCTGGTTGGATTTTTTCCGCCAAGGCGTCATCCATTTCAGGCAGTTCCTGTTGTTGGATTTTATTGAGTTTGACGGTATAGACCAGTTCTTTGCCCTGCAGGTCTTCCAAGTCAAAATCATCTTTCAAGGTGATTTTCACTTCTTTGCTCTCCTCGGGTTTCATGCCGACCAATTGCATCGCGAAGTCTGGCAGAAAGCTTTCCTCATCTACTTTGACCCAGAAACCTTCGTTCTGAGCCAGAGCGCCTACTTCAAATCCAGCTTCGGACAGGTTTTTCCCGTCGAGCGTAGCTTTGTAGTCGATGATGGCAAAATCACCTGCTGCCACAGGGCCTTCGATGTCTTTGAAATCGGCAAAACGCTGACGTAGGTTTTCTAAAGTGGCATCCACCTCTTCATCGCTGACTTCGACGATGGGTAGTTCCACGGAAAGGTTTTTGTAGTCAGGCAAACTGAACTCTGGAGCGATGATGAGCTCGGCGGTGAAGGTGAAGCTTTGGTCGTCCTGAAAGGTAGCGCCCTCAACTTTGTCGAGTCCGAGAATCTGGCCCTCTTCTTTTTTGACCGCTTCCTGACAACCGCTACGGATCAGGCGTTCGCTCAATTCTTCGCTGATGCCTTTAGCGAAACGCTGCCGGATCATGCTGAGAGGGATCTTGCCAGGACGGTAGCCAGGCACTTTGGCTTGGCTAGCAAAAGATGCGGTGATCTCATCACGTTCCTTGTTAACGGTATCCGCTGGGACTTCGATTCGAGCTGAAACTCGGCATTTGTCTTGTTTTTCCAAAGTAATGTTCATCGCTTAAGTAGGCTGAAAAGGTTCAAAAATGGGTCGGATCATAGTGCAGGCTAGGTGCTTTTGCACCTATTTATTTTTATCATCAAATTCTGCCCGCCATTTTGCCAAGATAGGCTTGGTTCCTTTGGGACCCACAGCGGCGATGACAAGGCGCTGCGCTTGAAAAAGTTCGCTAGCGAGCTGTTGCACTTGTTCTCCACTGACGGCTTGCAATCGTTGTTGAGAAATAGTGGGGTCAACTAGGCGCTCGTAAGCCATCAGGCCTTCTCCAAGCCAGGTCATTTGCGACGAGGTGCTCTCGAGCGCGACCCGACTCTGTCCGATGGCGTAGGACTTGGATTCTTGCAGGCAGCATTCGTCGCAGGCTTGCTGGCGTAGCTGCTTGAGGGTCTGCTTGATCACCGCCAAGGCTCGCTCCAGATGCTCAGGATCGAGCGCGCAGTAGATATTAAAGAGCCCGGCGTCCTTGAAGGTCATCACGTCCGTTTGGATGCTGTAACAAACGGCCTCTTCTTCGCGCAATTTTTGGAACAACAATGAACTCATGTTTTCGCCGAGCAAAATACTGAGTAGTTTCTGTGCGTAACGACGGTCATCGTGGCGGTCGTAGGCGTGAAAGGCGATGGAGAAATGGACTTGCTCGGTATCGCGTTTGGCTACGCAAAACGCGCTTTTGCCAGTTTGCAGAGCGGGTTGTGCTAGGGCTGCGACTTTTCCGGCAGGCAGTTTTTCCAAACGCGAGGCGATGGCGTCGAGCGTTTGCTGATGAGTGATATTCCCCGCCGCAGTCACGACGCACTGCGAACCGACATAGCTGCGCTTGAAAAAATCCTGCAATTCTGCTTGTCGCAGGGTATCGAGACTTGCGAGGGTGCCGGTGATGGGTCGACCGAGAGGATTGTGCTCACCCCATGCGGCTCCGCTGAGCAAGTCGTCGAGGTATTGCGAGGGTTGATCGTAAACCATGGAGATCTCCTCTTTGATGACTCCACGTTCGTTATCGATGTCGGCGGTTTTCAGGCAGGGGTGTTGAAACATGTCTGCCAATACGTCTGCCATCGGTTCAAATAGCTCGGCGGGGCCGCGGGTGTAATAACAGGTGTGGTCCTCGCTGGTGTAGGCATCGATGCTGGCTCCAACGCCCTCGATCTCTCTGGCGATAGCGCTGGCAGATCGGCTGTGGGTGCCTTTGAAAAGCAGGTGTTCGATGAAATGGGCGGCTCCATGTTCGGCAGGTCTTTCGTGGCGACTGCCAACGCTGGCCCAGAATCCTAGCGAGGCACTCGCCATGTGTGGCATCTCTGCGGTGGCGATTTGCACCCCGTTGGGCAGTTCGCTCAGCTCATAAGTCACTGATTCAGAGAGTTCTAAGCGTTGTTTGCTAATAATACTCATGACTGGATATCGATCAAAGCTTCTGCTAAGGCGAGGTCGCCCGCCACGGTGATTTTAGGATTGGGGCAGGGGTTATCAACCAAATGCACTGGTTGTTCGGGAGCGTAGTCTTGCACGGCTGAGACTTCATCCGTCACCACCAATTGCTGCTCGACTGCATGGCGACAAGCGCGCACAATCAAGTCAGCGGCGAAGGCCTGAGGGGTCTCCATGCGCCAAAGGTTCTCGCGCGAGACGCTAGCGGTGACCACGTCATTTTCATCAGCGCGCTTGAGGGTGTCGGTCACTGGTCGAGCCAAAGTAGCAGCGCCGTGCTGTTGGGCGCAGGCGAGGCAGAGTCGGATGGCATCGCTGGTGATCAAAGGTCGCGCTCCGTCGTGGATCATGATGGTCTCCGCGCTGGGGCATTGCTCCATCACCGTGCGCACGCCGTTCCAGCTGGAGGCGCTGCGTTCTTCGCCGCCTGCTACCACTGCCAAAAGTTTGTCGATGCCTGCTTTTTGGGCGAGTTGCTGGAATTCATCTTGGCGCCCACTAGCGGCGACGATGACGATGTGATCGATCTGTTCGCAATTCTGGAAAGCGCGCAAAGAATGCGCCAGAACGGGTTGACCGCGTAGCAGCGCGGTCAATTTGTCAAAACCCATACGGCGACTGCTGCCTGCAGCCACAATGACGGCGACGTTAGCCATGGTGTTAAGTCGATCTGGCAATTAAGAGAGACGCTGCATCACGCCTTGTGAAAGGCTTTTGTTGTCTGCGCGTCCGGCGATTTTTTCTTGCAGCACCTTCATCACAGTGCCCATTTCTTTGCGAGAAGTCGCACCGACCTCAGCGATGGATGCATCGATCATGGCATTGACCTCATCCTCAGCGAGAGCGGCAGGCAGGTATTTTTCTAAAACCTCGATCTCAGCACTCTCTTTTTCGACCAGTTCATCGCGGCCGCCTTTTTTGTATTCTTCGACAGAATCTTGGCGTTGTTTGATCTGCTTGCGGATCACCGCCAAGGCCTCCACTTCGTCTAGTTCCGCATCTGCGCCGCCTTTTTCGATCGCCGCGTATTTGATCGCCGATTTCAAAGCACGCAATACCATCAGGGAGGTGGCGTCTTTGGCACGCATGGCGTCTTTCAGGTCTTCTCCGATTTGTTGATTCAATTCACTCATGCGGCAACTTAGCGAGCAATGGGCACAACTCAAGGGCGCTTCCACAAAGTGGGGTTTGAATGGTGAAATTAAGTGGAAAAAGGAAGGATTCTAGTTAAGTATGAGTACTTTTGCAGCTAGCACAGCAAATCTTTCAGAATTGCATCAAACCATATTTCCACCAAATGACTGATACCCATCCAATCCGGGAACGCTTGCGTGACGCAGGCTTTGATTTGCTCGATGAAAAACTTTCGACTTTGATCGATTGTTTGGGACAAGCGCTGGCTGGGCTAGGCGAGGAGGATTTATTGCCCTACTTACCGTGGAGTGGGCACGCGGTGCCGGAGGGTGGCGAGTTGCCAGAGAATCTTCCCCAGCTGCATTCGATCGGTTTTGAGCTACTCAACATGGTGGAGGAGCGAGTTTCCGCCACCGTTCGTCGAGATCGAGAACGCGAGTTAGGGGCAGCTTCGATTCGCGGACTTTGGGAGAGATCCTTGAACGAGATGAAGGCACTTGGCTTGGATGAGGATCAAATTTTAGAACTGCTGGCGGAGGTGCATGTGGAGCCTGTATTGACCGCCCATCCCACCGAAGCTAAGCGAGTGACCGTGCGCGAGCGTCACCGTGTGATCTACGAAGAGCTGGTATTAGCTGAGCACAGGAAATTCACTGATCGCGAACGCAAACGCATCAACGGTCGTATCACCACCGCGCTGGAAGCCCTGTGGCGCACAGGCGAGATCCATTTGACGCGTCCCGATCTTGCTGAGGAGTTGCGCACCGCCTTGTATTATCTGCGCGATGTTTTCCCCGATGTGGTCTCGCGGCTGAACGTGCATTTGATGGAAGCTTGGCAAGGAGCCGGCTTTGATGTGGAAAAACTTCGTCAATCCAACTGTTTTCCTCGCCTGACTTTTGCCACCTGGATTGGAGGAGATCGTGATGGACATGCCTTGGTGACTCCAGAAGTTACCGAGCGTCATCTGCAAGAGTTGCGGCGTAACTCTTTTGTTATGCTCCGAAAAGAGCTCAAGGGCTTGGCTTTCCACCTCACCCTGTCGCGTCAGTTTCATGAACCCAGCAAGGAGTTGTCACAGCGCATCGAAGCAGTAGGCAATGAAATCTCTAGCAGTGAATGGGTGGCGACGATGCAGCACCGCAACCGCGAGGAACCTTGGAGGCATTTGGTCTATCTGATTCGCAGCAAACTTTATGATAACCTTTATGGTGGTCCTGCTCCCTACCAAGATCCGCAGGCGCTCGATGCAGATCTGGATATCATCGAAGAAAGTCTGCGCGAAGCAAACTGCTTGATGCTGATCGAGCAGCACATCCGTCCACTGCGACAAAAGCTCGCTATTTTTGGCTTCCACATCGCAGGGCTGGATGTTCGTCAAAACTCAGCTTATCACGACAAAGCAATGGAGCAGTTGCTGCAAGCTGCGGGAGTAGCTGATGGCGAGAATTTTGCCAACTGGAGCGAGCAACAACGCTGTGATTTTTTGAGCGAAGAACTGCAATCCACTCGCCCCTTTCTGCATGGAGACCTGTCGGCAGGCGCCGAGGCGGATAGCGTTTTGCACACCTACCGAGTCTTGGCACAACATCGGTCAGAGTTTGGTGAGGCAGGTTTAGGTTCGCTTATCATTTCGATGACACGCTCGCTTTCGGATATGCTCTGCGTCTATGTGCTCGCCAGAGAGGCGGGCTTGATGGAGATCACAGAGCAGGGCTTGGCTTGCCCGTTGCCGATCGTGCCACTGTTCGAAACCATGGATGACTTACACGCATCGCCGCGCTTACTGCGAGCTTTCCTAGAGCACCCAGCGACACGCCGCAGTCTCGCGCTGCGTCATGCTGATGGCAGTGAACCGAGCCAGCAAGTGATGTTGGGTTACTCGGATTCTAACAAGGATTGTGGTATTTTATCTGCGCAATGGGCGTTGTTCCAAGCTCAGCGGCAGATGACTGAGGTAGCTGAGGAGCAAGGGGTGCGCTTAGTGTATTTCCATGGGCGAGGTGGCACTATTTCTCGCGGCGCAGGCCCTACCCATGCCTTCATGGATGCCTTGCCGCAGGGTTCGTTTTCTGGATCTTTTCGGATGACTGAGCAGGGCGAGACGATTGCCCAGAAATATGCGAACATGACCAATGCAACGTATCACTCCGAGTTGTTAGTAGCGTCATCGGCTGAGATTTTGGCGAAACATCGTTATGGCAAAAAGGAAGAAGATCCTTGTATCGCTTTCATGGAGGAAATGTCGAAGCAAAGCCAAGCCGCCTACCAAGAACTCCTCAATACTCCAGGTTTCATCGATTTCTATCGTCAGGCGACACCGATTGATGCTTTGGAGAAATCACACATCGGCTCGCGTCCTGCACGGAGGCGAGGCAAGGAAAAGTTCACCATTGATGACCTGCGGGCGATACCTTGGGTGTTTTCTTGGACGCAAGCGCGGTTCTATTTGCCAGGCTGGTTTGGAGTTGGCACGGCGCTTGATGATTTGCAAAAAAATAACCCCGAGCACTTGCAACAGTTACGCGAATTGATCCCGCAGTCTCCTTTTTTGCGTTACGTTCTAACCAACGTCGAAACGACCTTAGCGAGTGCTAACATAGAGCTGATGCAAGCTTATGGGGATTTGGTCGAAGACGAAGTATTGCGCAAAACATTCATGGATATCATCGTGCCAGAGTTTGAGCTGACGCGTCAGCGGCTGGCAGATATCTTCCAGAGCGAGATGGAGCAGCGCCGTCCGAGGATGGTCAAAACTTTGGCGATTCGCGAGCAACCATTGCGGGTATTGCATCAGCAACAGGTGGCACTGCTGAAAGAATGGAGAGCCTTGCGAGCCGCTGGCGAAGAGCAGCGAGCCGAGGAAATCTTCCCCGAGATTCTCATATCCATCACTGCGATTTCATCTGGCTTGCGAACGACAGGCTGAGTGGAGTGCGGAGGAATTTTGCTTAGTTAATTTGATGCGCTTTCGCTTTCTGCAGCACTAGGGCTAGGCTTTAAAACCACCCTCCAATGCGTGTCACGATAGATCTCCTTCTCCGTTCCTTTGTAGCTAATCACCTCGGATAACACCTCTTCCCAATTTAATTTATCCGGGCTGTTCTTCCGTCCGATTTTCATGAGCCAGGAATCCACACCTTGTTCGCTGCCGGCGAACTCTCCCGTGACTTGATACAATGGGCCTGCCGTATTTCCTCCTATCAGGTTCTGGGTAATTACATCAGGCGTAACGTTCGTAAGCGCTGCCGATGCTCCAACTGTTGGTGAAGCATGTTCGTTGATGAACACCGTCGGACATCCGTAGATAGGATTCGCTTTTTCTACTGCTTCCGTTTCGACAAGTAACTCGGTGGTATTAGTCTGTTCGCACGACATGGTGAGCAGTAGGAGAAGGAGAGTGGTGTATCGAAGCAATGCTGACTTCATAGTGTATTTGTGCTCACGGTTAAGCGCTTTTTTGGTTTTGATTGTCATCAAGTGATGAGGCAGGGATTTATTTTCTTTGTCTTAGAATATAGGTAAATAGAAAGCCATAGAGGACTACGATACAAATTAGAGTTGTAGGTGCGTTGAATGGCATGTTGATAGAGCCGAAAGGTCCAAAGTATATGGATGATTCCACATTTGTGTCTGGCCCTCCGGATAAGTTGCTCCATTCTTGAATGCCCCAAACTGATCCTCTGAAAGGACCGAGCCACCGGTAATCGCCAGGCACACGCAAAGCCCAATCACGAGTAAGAACGGTGGCGGCATTAGCTGCGCAATTCAGGAAGCATATCGTAAAAAGCACGGAGAGAGTGGTTGATAAACCGTTGTGCCGCGGCATCATCATTTTTTGTTTAACGTCATTCCTGTTTGTATTTCCATTTGACTGATATAACTCAGTTGATTTTCCATTGTGGCGATTCAATAACGAAATAGAGGCTTTCTTTTTCTATGTCTGTCCCAGGCGGCATCGGCATGCCTTGACCAGTAAATACTCCACTTTCTAGGTCCCAATTTCTTGGCTCCAAAATAAACATAGGCCATCTTTTTTTTACCAACTTGCCTTTAACTGAAATATTTTTACCTAATACATCAGATTTGATGCTTTTGAAGTTACCTAAGAAAAACACAGGTTCACCATCTACAAGTACTGCGGATTGGTTTTCTTTAATATAGGGTTCGATTGCCGCCACACCTTGAATTTCAATTGTTTTACCATCGAAAGCTAGTAAATCGGAATAATTTAAATTTTGCTTACTTTGATCTTCGGCGCAGCTAACTCCCAATAAGAAAATAGGAAATAGCAATTTCATGATGTTTCTATGGATAAGATGCATCGAAGTTATAATGGTCTGAGAACAGGAAAGCTGATCTGTTGCAATAGGAGGTTCTAGTTACTAGCGGTAATTTAGTTCAATGAAAGCACGGGACAAGGAACGATCAAATGCTATGACGTAACTTTCATCCTCGAAATAGTAAGACCAGATTAGTCCATTGTTAATCGTTACTCCCACAGCTTCGTTGTATGAGTCGTAGTCAATATCGCCGTTCATCCGAAAATCTTCTTTGCGGATGAAGCGATCTAGATACCTGCGAACATAAACAGGTTCTATTATCTCCTCCAATTTCTTGCCGCGATCGGTTGCGAAGGATTTAAAATCAGTTTCTGATATCGAGAACTCGTAGTGAGAATAAGGAGGGCCAATAATCACAAGTGTGCCACCACGATAAAAGGCTCCGTCCGTTGCTCCAGGAGGTAGCCAGGAAGCTGATTGGACACGAGTCCCAAATGATTCCGAGCAGGTATGAGGAGCATACCCAGCTATGAATGCAGCTATTGTGAAAAGTAGGATTATGAGATTGCGCTTCATCTGTGGAGTTATGGTTGAATCAACTGAACGTCTGACTGGCGACGAATATTGACTGTGGGATTTGATATTTCAATGATCATTTAGCCTTAACTCTGGAGTGAGTGGCGGGGGGATCCACCGCATTTCGTTCACCTAGGGTTGACGCGTGGGTTAGAAGCCACTCGCAAGTTTTGACAAAGTTGACAATGCCGCGCTCCTTTGGCTTGTATTCTGGCGTCCATCTCACCACAACGTGATACTTTCCATCTGATACCGTTTCGAGAATCCATTCGGATCCATCAGTCCCACGATGCATATCCTCGGAGGTTTGAGAGAAGAACTTCACACCCTTAAAGAGAGCTAGAAATTCATCTGCATCCTTTTTGGTGATGGGTTTTGAGGCTGACTCGACGAGTTTCCCAGGGTCATAACCGCCATCGCCGTCTAACCGAGACCAGTTCAACGCGTAGTTCCCCTTATCCTTCGATAATCGGAAAGAGCGCGGATCACCCCAAGTTGGGAGTAGGGTAAACCGATACATCTCTTGGTTCACATCCTTTGCTAATTTGGGGAGAGGGTGCTCCTTCATTATTTGCAGGTGTTTGGAATACCAGTTTTGACAAAAGGCAGAAATTCCGTCTTTGCCATCTTTATCAATGGGAAAGAAGTGGGCAGTTTGCGAATCTTCATCCGCGAAACCAGAAAATAGACTTATGATGAAGGCTATAATAAAGGTTAGTAGAGGATTGTGCCGCATTTTCATTCTGTTTAGTATTGATTGGATTTAGCTACAACTTGAAATTACGTGAGTAAAGACGTTTTTCACACGAAGACACGAAGCTTTTTAATTCATTTTTTTTTTACTTCGTGCCTTCGTGTGAGACCCTCTTGATGCTTTTATCCAGGCTTCCGGAGACGCCGAGGTGCGTGCCCGTATTACAGTGAGTGCATCTGGGAGGGGCAAGTTTCACCTTGCCTTGATCGACCCATGTGCTTGCGAAGGCACGACGGAACCTGCCTCTCCATTTACTGTTCGTTAGGGAGGTGATATAAGATTTGCCTAGGCTAGTCTAGGATGCTTAGGGAGGCTGAATAGTTGCGAATTGTGTAACTATAGGCTCCGCCTATATAGTTCCGCGTGACGCGGGATTTCGGTTCAGGTTCTCTTATGGTTTGCGTGCTTGTCGAGAGAGCATCAGAAAAGCTGCGTCAAGCCGCAGCACTCCAAAATACCTCCTGCCTTTGGAGTGCGAGTGGCTCGACACCGCTTTTTATGTGCGTAGTGAGGCGCGACCAGACTCCGTCAACATAATGCAGCACATCTGTTTCGGGTTGTAATGATATAGAATTTTTTGAAATACAGGAAGATCATTTATTTCTCCTCTACTTCCTCATAGGTTATAGGAAAGTAGGCATACGGATTTGATCGTGACTCCACGACACTATACAGGCGTTCTATGTATTTCGGATCTGCACGACCTTCACCCTTTAAAATTTTAGCAGCACGTTTGAGCATCACGAGCAATCTCGTTTCGGTTTTATCGCCCTTCTCAACACGATAAATCTTGTTCTCAAACCAGAGATAGATAGGTTGCCGTTTTTTTTCGTGGTCTTCTTTCGTCCACCAAGCGGAGCAAACAACCAATACATCGAATTCTGCACCATCAGAGGTCTTGAAAGAGAAGCCTTTCGAGCCTCCATCCGCAATTCCGCCCCCATATTCAAAATCAGCGATCTCCCACTTCATGAAACGCTCGCTGATTTTATCCCAGTCGCCGATCATTTCTGGACGTGGTAACCACGGGTCGGGATACTTTTGTTCCGCCTCAAGGGTGCCACAGAAGTTGAAGCCGAGGCAGAACATCAAAATTAAGAGAGCAAATTTCATTTATTAAATTACGGGGTAGTTAGGCATTTCGTTCGACTCAGGTGTTCATTGTTGATTCACGGTTTATGGAGGTAATCTCTAACGCGGTTATCCATAAATATATAATAGGCGCTGTAAATCGTCAATCCTCCAAGACCTATCCAGCTAATCCACTGATGACTATCTGAGCGTAAAAAGGTAGCAACGGTGAGCCAAAATAGATAAACAGGTATGAAATGCACCATCCATCTGGAGCGGATGAAAACGCCTACAGAAGTTAGGCATAAGAAAAAAGAGAGGATCAGCGCATCAAATGACGACTCCGCGCCTAAGTCAAAGAATTCGTTGCTGTAGTAGTCTGGACTCAACGAAGATAACAGCAATCCGATCAGTGCCGTTGCTCCAATGAATATAGCACCGGAGGCATAGAAGAAAAGCAAAGGGGGTATAGCGAATTTTCGTGGTTTCATTCTCCGGCAAATATGGAGCACAAGAAAGCTTCTAGTGACTGCGAGTTTTCGTGTTCATGTTAATGGTTAAATATTTCATTTGGGTTTAGACTTTGGGAGGGGAGTAGGTTGCTCTGCAGAGTTTAGATAATCCATCTTATCATCCGTAATTGGAGTAATAAGCACAGTGCGAATCTCAACTTCACATTGCATGCCAGCCAGCGCAGCCGTGTAATCTAATGCATTTAATAACGGCACATTTCTCATTCTCATAGTAATCTTCACTTCATCACCTTTCCAGCCAGAATAGGGAGGCTGAATGATAACCTTGATCCCCTTTTTGACAGGCTCCTGTTCAGTTAAGTCTAACGCTACACTCTGTCGCTCTAGATATTTTAAGGCGTCTATGAATGATGTATTCGAGAAATTCAAACTTGGAACTGTAATGTTTTTCATCACATCCGGAATATTTGCATCTTTATTTCTATTTGGGAGGTTCCAATTTAGAGGAGCAAAAAATACCGCATGGCTTTCAATCACATGCTTCATTTTTGCAAATGCTGCGATTCGCTTAAACGCAACATCAAATGAAACATTGTCTAGTTTTAGCGTGATCGGGATATCATCAATTTTATCATCACTTTTCCCAGTGTAGAGAACTATATTGAATCCTTTCTTGGTTGGATCCACTTCTCTAACATCAAGCTCGGCACTTTTATCCTGGAGGAAATCCAAAACTTCTCGCAATGGAGTTCCCTTAAACTCTGCGTGTGGAATATTAAGCCGCTTAACTACATCTACTAGATAATCCACACTAGCCTGAGCATTCAGCCCGGAAGTGAAAATGAACAGCAGGATTATCCATGAGGTATTACGAGATTTCTCCATTAGGTGTCGTATTTTGGAAGCGAACATGGAACACAGGAAAGCTTCTAGTGGCTGCGAACTTTCGTATTGAAGTTAAGTGTTAAAGTTTTCATTTATTCTCAACTGAGTGGAGGTTAGGGGGTTGCTCTGCTGCGTGTTTGTTTTCCTCCGTTTGATTTAGGCGGATCGAGCAGGATCTCCCCGGAGCTGCGCTCACGCTCGCGGGCGGATTCAATAATCCGATCAGCATCAAAATCAAATTCGGCTGCGTTCTGCTCTTTCCACATTCGAATGCGTTCAATAATTGTCAGTTCTTGTTTAGCTATCATCGCCAATTAGGTCTTCAGGGGTAGAAATTACGCTCGGTTTAAAACCGAACTCTGAAACCACTTCGCTGACTCGCCACCAGATCCACGGGTTTGCGAGATGCTTGCAGTTCCAAGTCAAAAGATAGTCGATCTCATGCACCGAAGCAACCACGATGTGGATTGCATCGTCTGATGCTTTGGTCAGGATAATCTGCCTCCCCAACAATTCCTTCGCGATCTTACCAACGTCACTCCTAGTGGCAGCAAACTTTCGTGGTCAAGTTGAGGGTTAAAGGTTTGATTTAGATTTTGACTGGATGGAGTAGCGATTTGTTTGGCTGCAATTCGGTTATTTGCTGCGAGCAATCCACAGAAGTTTGTGAGTATCTGCATGGAAAAAGTATTGGTGTGCGCCTCCTAATGATGTGGGGGCTCAACAAAAGAGATGATATAAATTGGTGAGTTGCCTATTTCTGCTTAACGTAGATTGTAGGCAATCCGCTAGCGGGAGCGCGCGTTGTCGGATATAAGAGTCAAAACTTTTATTAAGATTTCGGATGGAGGAAAGTAGTGGGTTGCTCTGTTGCATTTTACTCACTTTTTATCGAGGATTATATTGGCGATATGCTCTCCCTTTGATTGAATCATATCCTACGTGGTGCCCCCCTCCATCCATGTCAGTATGACCAGAATAATACCCCTTGCTAATCTTAATATAGGAGGATTCAGTATCAGGAATCCAATTAGATTCATCAGCCCCATCAATGTAATGATCCTTAGCCAAACTATAACGTGCAATAGTGGTGGGCTTCTCAATAACTCTTACCTGATCAAAATTTGACACCCATTTTTTGAAACCCTTTTCTGAAATATCAAACTCATAGGCTGTAAATATGTAACTCTTGTAGTAAGAGATATTTGTTGCTTCCTGTGGAAGCCAATCCACCTGCTCTACAGCTATGCCGCGACTAGGGCCAGAGATCGACCAAATCCAAATGCCAACTAAGGCAAATGGGCTTAATGCAAAAATAGCCATCACAATAATCCATTTTACCGGGGCGGTGGATTTTTTTTCTAGGGGATTTTTTATCAAAGGGAACGGTTGGGTGCTACTACAGGCTACCTGAGATCGCGCTCTATGTTCAAGGCTAATGTTTGAACTTTCATGTAAATTTTAATTCACGTAGGGTAGCCAGTACACAGCCACGATTTGTTCTACTTTAGTGTGAAAAGTAGCGAACCATGACTCTATCAACGTCAAAGGCCTGCCTCCCGTTACTGGGAGCGCCCCTCCGATCTAGGTTTAGGTTTCTCGTTGCTATCAGGGCGCGACTCCGGTGCTGTTGCGGGTTGATCGGCGCTGTCTTGTTCGGCCTTTGGAGGGAAAGCTCGTTCCGGAGCAAGTAGCGCCGACAGCGGCTTCCAACTTGGTTCTCTCACGATGAAGTAATCTCTCAAGTCCCTATCTGATTTCAGAGAAACTTGATCCAGCCTTGGAAGACGAGCTTGCTCCAATCTGCCTTCAATCTGCATCGGTCGCCAATGATTCTCGCCTGTCCATCCAGGCAGCTTCTCCATGCCCTCAACGTAAAGATCAGTTCCTCGGTAGTGGAACCACCATACGCCATTGAGACTCCTCGCCCTACCTCTCAAAGAGACCTTCCGTCCGACCTGATCCGCTAGCTTGACCAATCTCCACCAGCCGTCAACCAGATCGAACTTCTTGCTCGCGAAATTGGGGTTATCCTTCCAAGTGGCGTCGGGATTGTAGAATCCGTATGATTCAATCTTTTTGCCTTCGATATCGTCTTCCCACTTCTCTCCTCGTTTCACAACGACTGCCCAATCATCGCCGACCAATGCAGAATCGCCAGCGACCGATTTCGCAATCCCGAATAGCAGTGCCTTCTCGCCAGAAAACATCCACGGCGCATATGAAATCGGCTTGGTTGGTTCAGCTTTGATTACAACGAAATGGTGTCGAAAGTAATGGCCAGTTGTTTGGATCATCAAGTTCCCAAGCTTGTATGCCTCACTGGGAATTCCGACAAATCCGCCAGTCTCGTATCCTTCCAATTTGTAAGTCTCTCCGATCTTCAGTTTCGGAAGGGCGTGGCCACCAACGGTTGCTTTCTCACCCCAGTCATTAAAATATGGTTTGAGGACTATTTGAATGTCCTGTTGATAGTATTTCCCTTGTATCTGCTGGACTCGCAGATTCGGACCTCCTTCATACCCCTTGAAAGAGCCTTCAAGCGCGACACCAACTACCGAAACTACAGTGCCTAGAGGAGCGTGCAACTTGCCGACTAGTTCGAACTCCTGCCCAAGTTTTTCAATGGGCACATTTTGAGGTTCGCCCGCGAATGAAGCGAACGTGCTAAGGAGTAGGATAGCTAGGCAGTTTGCGCGCATTTTCTTTGCAGAGCGTCAGTCACGCCGTATCCCTGAGTGGGAGCGCGTGTTGACGAAGTTTTAGATGGTTAAAATTAGAGTGAATCATAAGTGCAGGCGGCTCGGGGATTCGGTGTTGGCTATTGTTAGGCGTGGCTCATCTGGAGTGGCGAGGGGACGCATCCACGAGCTGCCGAGGTAGATCAAAACGATCAGCCCTAAGAGAAGCTTCCAGTTGATGAAGCGCTTGCCTGCGTCCCGTCCTTAGTCTGCACCAAGGCGCGGGGTGGTCGGTTGAGGAGCATCTTTCATGGCTTGAATCAGCTCTGGCGAAAAAATACTCTGGATGAACTGAACGGTGCTGTTGCATTGGCTTGTTTTTAAACCGTCATTTCTCAGCGGTGGCAGGAAAGCCTAAAATTGGAAAAAATCAAGCAGGGAGTATCAGTGGCGCGCAAATTTATAATTCGCCCGATTGCGTCATCCGGGCGATTGCGCTGGAGAGGTTATTGACTTGCAGCTTTTTGTAGATGCGTTTGACGTGGGTATCGACGGTGTAGTAGCTGATGTCGAGGTGCTGGGCGACTTCCTTTTTGATCTTGCCATCGGCTAGCAGGCAGAGGATCTCTGCTTCGCGCTCGGTCAGATGAGCTTCGGGTGGAGGTTTGGGGATGTTGCGGAAGACGTCGAGGATCATGCGCGAAACTCGTGAATTGATCGCGGCTCGCCCATCGACTACGTCGCGGATGCCGGAGACGATGGCGTCGAGGTCGTCACCTTTGAGTAAGTAGCCGGCGGCGCCATGGGAGATGGCGGATAATACTTTGCTGCGACCGTCATCGGTGGTGAGCACTAGCACATGGCAATGCGGTGCGAGTTGCAGGATTTCTGGTAGCGCCTCGATGCCACTCATGCCAGGTAAACCGAGGTCGAGGATGATGACCTGTGGGGCCTTCTTTTTTACTAGGTTTTTGATCGCGTCTTCGGCGCTGCGGAAGCTCTCTTTAAGGTCGATGCCGTCTTCGCATGCTAAGATGCACTCGAGAGCTTCGCTGAAGTGTCGGTTGTCTTCGATCAGCCAAACGGTGATGGATTGAGGGGATGCGTCTGTAGTCATATCAAGGGTGTGGTGAGGGTGAAGCGGGTGCCGCCGCCTGGGTTGGATTGGATCTCGAGCTTGGCGGGTAGTTGCTCGGCTCGGTAGCGCAGGGTGCGGAAGTTCTCACTGCTGGCAGGCAGATCATTGAGCCCTTCGCCGTTGTCGCTGAGGGTGAAGGTCATGTTGCGAGGGTTCCACTGGAAGCGCAGGCTGACTTCGCTGGCCTTGGCGTGTTTCTGAATATTGTGGATAGCTTCGCGGAAAAACATGCCGAAGTGGTGTTGTTTGCGAGCGGTCAGGGTGGGGGTGATGGCGCTGCCGTTGCTTTGCCATTGGGTTTCGCAATCGGGTAACATGCGGTCGGTGATGGCACGAAGGTGGTTTTCGAAAGTTTTGTTATCCACAGCGGAGGAACTGGATGCCCACACGGCTTCGCGCACGCCGGCGCGCGCTTCGGCGGCGGCGGCGTAAACTTTTTCTAAGAGCATTTTCTGTTGAGGGGCATCGCTGGTGCTGATGAGTTTCTGGGTGAGCAGTGAGATGCTGCCGAGAGCTCCGCCTACCTCGTCATGTAGGTCGTTGGCGATGCGTTCGCGGTCGGTCATCACGGCGCGGACTTGGCGGCGGCGTGCTAGCAGCCAGTTGGAGATGGTGGCAAATAATAAGACCGCGATCAATATGGCGGCGGAGATGCTGAGGATGGAGTTTTGTCGCCGCAGGCGTTTTGCTAACAAGCGTTCTTGTTGTTGGATGCGGAAGCTGAGGATGCGGCGTTGGGAGAGTTGCTCTGCCCAACTGCGACCATGCTGAGTAGTGGGATCTACTGCTGCGCTTGGCTTTGTGTTGTCAGTATCCGTTTGCAGGGGGGTGTTGCCATCGCATAAAAAGCGTAGTCCCCAGTTTTTGTTTTTGAGCGAATTGGGTGAGCTGAGTTTGGCTTCAGGGGCGACGTTTTTTTGTCCTTGGTAAACTTCGATTTCGGCAAAGAGGCAGGCGTATTGCGATTGGCCGTCTTGCGAGTTGTTGCTGATCAGTGCGAGTTCGGGGATCAATAGGGTGAGCGAACTGATGGTGCGGGGGGCGAACTCTATCCAGACGGGCAAGGGTGAGTCGGGAGCGATGTTCTCATGGGTGACATAAGCGGGGGTCGCTGTGGACTCGCTAGGTAGGTCAGGTGAGAGGCTGAAGGTGGTGCGGACTTGGTCGGTCTGTTGATTGAAGGAGATGCGGAATTCTGTCGGCATTCCGAGGGAGCGGGGTCCGCTTAGGCTGGGTCGGATGGCGGGGTAGATAGCGATGGCGTCGATGGTGACGGCTTCTGAAAAGTCCCATTGGATGCGAACGGGCGGGCGGGCTTTGGCGGTGTTGGAGGGCGGGGTTTGGAATCCGTGGGAGCTGCCTGTGATGGGGATCTGTGCCGGTTCGATCAGTTGCTCTAGCTTGAGTTGGTCGCTTTGTATGGACTCCGCTAGTTCACGAGTTTTGCTGTCAAAAAGACGCCAGGATGCCACTTGATCCTGCGCTTGGGAGTTGGGGCTACTCACTAGGCAGCAGAAAAACACCGCGATCAGGAGCAGCGAGTAGTAGAGGGATGGAACTATGGATTTTAAGCGCATCTGGTCATAGTATAACGATCTAGAACAAAAAGGGTATCCCGTATTTACGGCAGGGCGGCGATTTACCATTGGCTTAGTTGTTCGGGGAAGGGGCAGTCTTGACATTCTGAGGAATCGGCGAGGCAGAAGTCGTTGTAGATCTGCAATAGGGCTTGCTGTTGGAAATAGTACCGTCGGTTTAGCTTGGCTCGTTGAATAGAAGCTTCGTCGCTGCCAAACAATCGCAAACAGGCGCGGCGTAATTTTTCATTCACCTGTGAGCCTGGTAGCTGGGTGTAATTTTGCCAAGCGTCGCTGGAGTGGCGTGTCAACCACGGGAACAGCACATTGCCGAGGATGTCCTGCATGCGGTCTTGACCGACCAGCGCCATGGACTTGTTCGTAGCTTGGGAGCGCAGGGTATAGTGATAATTCCAGAAAGGGTGTTGCAAGGAGGCAAAGTAGTCTTTGAGTTTTTTGATCGTCAGCTCGGGTTCGAGTTCGCCCTCTTGAAGGGTTTGGATGAGCTGCTGCCAGTGATTGACGATGCACAACAGGGCTGCCAATCGTCGCTGGGGGTGATTGAGCGGGCGAATGCCTGCGAGATGCCAGTGCAGGCGGCGCTCTTCGCTGGTATCGAAGCGGTTTTGGTATTGCCACCAAGTTTGCCACAGTTCTTTGAGGTAGAGGCGAGTAGTTTCCTCCTGACTGTTTTGGTAGTGCTCGAAGTCGATGTAACCCGCTGCACCAAACAAGTAGGTTTCGCGTTCGGTATCGCTTAGTTTGAGCAGTAGGCTTAGAGGCAGTCTTTGGGATAAAACTCGCATCGCTAGGCGGTTGTGAACAAAACCTAAGGCTTCGGCTAGGGCTTGGAATAGAGCTTCGTGATCACCGTGGATTTGAGCAACTGAGAGCAGTCGCTGAGCTTTGCTTTGCAGTCGATATTGCGCGGCAGCGGAGATGAGTGATTGCAGGCGTTCGCTGGGCATCGACTGCAGAGGCGCCGAGCAACGGCCGAGGCGTGCTTCGGGCAGGTGGTTCCATGGGCGTGGTCCCCAGTCATCGAGCGATTCCCATTCGAGCGCTAGTTGGACGACTTCACGGTGTTCGCTGGTGCGAGTGTAAAATCGCGCTTGTTTGGTTCGTTGCGTTTGGGCGAGGAAGACGTGAAGCACCACTTGGTCAAACTCGGGATTGCTACCATGACCGTGAGCTTCCCAACTAGACGCTTCGAGTTCTACTTCGAGGCTGCCGGTGGTTTTGTGTCCGTCGATCAGGATGGCGACTTCGGTGAAGTCGGGACCTGCGCTGTGGTTCCAGTGTCCGAACTGAATGATTTCTATTTTTTTGCCATCGGTAGAGGTGAACTTCCTGCCAAACTCGCCTGCAAACCAGCGCGCTTGCAATTCGAGTTCCGATTCGGGCGAGTTCTCTGCCGGAGAATGAGTTTCTTCTGCTAAATTAGTGGGGAAGACTTGTTGTAGAAAGTTGTGGTATTGCCGAGCGGCTGCTGGGTAGGGGCTTGGCTCGGGCGAGTGGGGCATGAGAGAGGGCGGTTAGGTTGTAGGTTAAGCCTTAATTTTCAGCCCGTCCCAGGAGCAGCGAATGTGCTCGGGCAAATCATTTTCGACTTCGTGATAAACGATGCGGCAGGAAAAATGGGTGAACCAAGTTTGTTTAGCTCCCACTGCGACACTGATCTGGAAAGCTTCCTCCATGCTTAAATGGGTGGCGTGTTTGCTGAGCTGGAGCGCGTCGAGGATCAGCACATCGACGTCTTTGATGAGCTCCCTAGTAGCCTCGGGGATCTCCTTGGCGTCGGGGATGTAGGCGATGCTGGTGCCTTGTCGCTCGAACAGGAAGCCAATCGTTTTGACCTTGCCGTGGAGCACGGGTAAGGGGGTGACGAGGGTTTCGCCTAGTTGAAATAGACCATCGATGAGGTGGGGTTGAGGTTTGAAATAACCTCGGTAGCGGTTTTGCCCATTAAAGGCGTAATCAAAGCTGCGCTTGAGCGCGTCCATGCATTCGGGGGTGGCATAGATGGGGAGTTGAGCATCTTCGCCGACGGTGAAACGGCGTAGGTCGTCAAAGCCGACGATGTGATCGGAGTGTTGGTGCGTGTAGAGCACGGCGTCGAGGTGCTGGATCTTTTCTCGCAAACATTGAGTGCGGAAATCAGGGCCGGTATCGACGACCCACTCCATGTCAGGTGTCTTAACATGGATGGAAGCTCTGAGGCGATTGTTTTTCGGGTCATCGGATTCGCAGACAGGGCAGTCGCAGCCGATGACGGGAACTCCGATGGAGGTGGCAGTGCCGAGGAAGGTGATTTCAAAATTAGACATGCAGCAAAAAGTGGTGTGAGGACAGTGTATGCGATTTTTGCCAATTTGATACTCAGAAAAAGTAGCGATTGGCATGCTCGACTTCACTTGCCAATAAGAGAACTAGACGTTTAGTGGGTGCCTATGAATACACGAATACGTCTCAAGTCCTTTTTCTGTCTTAGCGCCGTGGCGCTTTTAATAGGTGCTGCTGGTGTTGTCTCTGTGCAAGCGGGGGAGTCGGTGGATTTGTTGAAAGCAGGCTTAGCAAATTGGAAGGTGGATAAAAAAGGCGCCTGGCAAGTGAAGGATGGGGTGCTCTCGCCGGTAGAAAAGATTGGTGGTTACATTTGGTCGAAAGAGGCTTATGGCGACTTTGAGATCGTGATCGAATACAAAACCTCTAAGGACTGCAATAGTGGACTATTTTTCCGCACTGATCCTAAAAATGCAGTGCAGGGAGGATTTGAGATCCAGATCGCTTCGTCGAATATGTATCACGAACGCAATGAGGGGCGCAATGTGCTAGGCTCGCTCTATGATGCGCTGGCTCCTACAGAAATCGCGGGCAAAGCGGATGGCGAATGGAATACGATGAAGCTGACTTGCAAGGGGCCGAAGATCACGGTGGTGCTGAATGGCAAGACGATCATCGACGCGGATATCGATCAGTGGGACACGCCGCAGAAAAACCCTGACGGTTCGAAAAATAAATTTAAGAAGGCACTCAAGGACTTGCCGAGGTCGGGACATATTGGTTTTCAATTTCATGGACATCCCGTTTGGTTCCGCAATGTGAAGCTGAAGAAGTTGTAGGGCAGAGGCTTGAAGAGCAATGAAGGTAAAAGCTGTTATTTTTGATCTCGACGGCACTCTGCTCGATACGCTGGATGATCTCGCGGACAGTGGCAATGCGGTGTTGCAGGCGCATGGTCACGCGCCGCATGCGGTGGATGCGTATCGCACCTTCATCGGTGATGGTATGGGCAAGCTGGTGGAGCGCATTTTTTCCGATGGGGCGGAGGTGGATGAGGAGTTGCAGCAACAACGTTTGCAGGACTATAAAGAGGCTTACTTGCAGCGTTGGCAGAACAAAACTTGCGTTTATGAGGGGGTTGAGGACTTGCTCAGCGAGTTGAGTCAACGAGGGGTGAAGACGGGGATTTTGACCAACAAAGCCCATGCTTTTGCGGAGAAGTGCGTGGAGAAATTTTTGGGGCTGCATCCGTGGGATGTAGTGTTGGGGCAACGTGAGGGAGTTGCGAAAAAACCCGATGCTGCAGGAGCGAGGGACGCACTGCAGGCGATGCAAGTGACTGAGAGCGAGACGATTTTTGTCGGAGACAGTTCGGTGGATATGCAGACCGCGGTGAATGCGAAGCTCAAAGCCGTCGGTGTCTCTTGGGGTTTCAGAGGGCGCGAGGAGTTGATCGAGCACGGTGCGAGTGTGGTGATCGACCGTCCTGATGAGTTGTTGGAGCTGCTGTGATGCTTGGTGTTCAAGATTGACACTGCGTCTGTTATGACTCAAGTTGGATTCTGTTCGGCGGTTGGCGTCGAGTGATAAAAATAAATTCATGGCTTTAGATTATGTGGCTCTCGGTATTTTGTGTGCGGTCGCTTTGATTCTCTTTTATGGAGTCATTGCTATTCACGATATTCCCTATGACATCGCTCGTGGCCGGGATCATCCCCATCAGGATGCGATTCATGTAGCTGGCTGGATCAGCTTATTCACACTGCATGTGATTTGGCCGTTTCTATGGATATGGGCTACGCTCTATCGCAAGGATCGTGGTTGGGGTTTTACTGGAGCCGATGGGCATAAGGAGAGCCTTCATGAGGTGGTCAGTGAGCTGCAAGGTCAACTGAAGCAGGTGCAAGAAGATCTGGATCAGCTGAAATCTCAGAATGCTACACAGAACAGTGAAGCGGGCGGCGAGGATCAATAGCTCCTAGAATCACGCTTCAATCACTTATCTCAACTTTTTAAATACGACTCGATCATGGAAACTTTACTTTTACTCACTTATGCCGCGCTGAGTATCACCCTTTTTAAGGTGTTTAAGATACCGCTCAATAAATGGACCGTGCCGACGGCGGTGCTGGGTGGCATCGCCTTAGTTGGGAGTCTGGTGTTTTTGATGAACTACAATCATCCGCACTCAAAAAGTGGCATCCTTGCTTTTGTGACCACTCCGATTTTGCCCAATGTGAAGGGTTTGGTGATAGAGGTGACAGTGAAAGCCAATACTCCAGTGAAAAAGGGTGATGTATTGTTCAAGATTGACCCCACACCCTTTGCGGGCGCTGTAAGGCAAAAAAAAGCGGTGTTAGCTGCTGCTGAGTCTGAGGTCAAACAGCTAGAGATGTCCGTGGAGCGGCAATCGGCCATTGTGGATCAAGCAAAATCCGAGGAGGAGCGAAGACTACAAGCATACAAGCGTTTTGAGGAGTCGTCGAAAACGGGCGCTACGTCGAAGTTGTCCTTGGAGAATCATCGTCAAGTGTATGTGCAAGCTCAAGCTGCCTCACATGAAGCAAACGCCTTTTTGAGGCAAACACAGATCGACTATGAATCGCAAAAGAATGACACGGTGGAGCAACTGCAAGCAGAGTTAGCGCGCGCGCAATTTGATTTGGATAGCACGATCGTAAAAGCGCCGACGGATGGGTATGTTACCCACATTCGCTTACGACCAGGGATGATGGCGGTGTCATTGCCCTTGCGTCCTGTGATGGTTTTTGTGAATAAGTCGGAATTGAAGTTGGTCGCGAACTTTCGTCAAAATGCGATGCAGCGACTCAAATCGGGATATCATGCAGAAGTATTGTTTCCCGCCATTCCTGGGCGCGTATTCCAAGCGGAGGTGGTGCAGGTGCTGCCGGCTTTAGCGGAAGGGGAGGTGCAAGCAAATGGGGCGATGCTCCGTGCAGAGGATATTGGTAAACGGGGTCTTGTTCCAGTGGTTTTGAAAATCAAAGACGAGGGGATAAAGGATTACATTTTGCCAGATGGCAGTTATGCTGAGGTAGCAGTTTATTCCGACAAGATGCACCATGTCGAGATCATGCGTAAGATTTTACTGCGTATGAAAAGTTGGGAGAACTACATCTACTTGGATCACTGAGGGTGCTGGTAGAACCGTTCCTCAAAAGAGCGATTAGACTTTTTCGAGAAAACCTGATTTGAGGACAAGTGGATGAGTGCTGAATTTCCCAGTGTAAGACCAGTGTTTTAAGCTGGGACCTGTGCGCAGGCAGATATAGATGGCGCTGGCGATAGCGAGAGTCTCGACTAGAGCAATATCGCTGAATACGCTAGAGGCGAGTGTAAACATGGCAGCCGAGCTTAGAATGCAGAGCAGTGGAGTGAGGTGCACATGGTCGTAACCTTGCAGGATGAACTTGCGATGACGGATTCGTCCTCTGATGCTGAGAGCTGGTTTGCCTGCGCTGATGAAGGTGAACCAGTGGGCAAAAGCGATCAAGAAAGTGATGATTCTCCAGTGGCTAAGGATTTCAAATTCGTCCGCTACTTGCGGGTGGTGAAAAATAGCATAAAGCCATAGGGCGAAGACGGAGGATATCAGCCAGGCATGCTTTTTGCATTGCAGATCAGGTAGTTCGGAGACAGCGCACCAGGGCCAGCCGATCTCCATGACGCTCACAAATTTTCCGTTTTGAGATGGGTTTTCATCGAGTCCTAACCAAGATTTCCAGACAATTCTTTGTGCTTGCAAAGATAGCACCCAGCAAAGCATGAAGGTGCCAGTAACCAGCCAGGAAAAATAATCAATGAATAACAAAGGCAGAGCTAACAGGGCCAAGGTGCCGTAAAGTTCTTTCCAGGTTGCTTGGTTAAAAGAAATCAGTAAAAAGCCGATGAAATAAAATATCGCAAACAGGTAAGAGGTGATCCCGATGTGCCAAGCTGTGAAGTAATAAAGTAGGGCTTCTATACCGATGAGGTTAAAGATATCAGCAACTCCTAGATTGAAATCGCCTCCAGGCAGAGGCTTTCCAGGTGTCCAGGGAGACGTGCTCAACCACGTGTATTGGTTGGGCTTGAGCTGCCAGGGACGACGATACAGCTTGAGGTAAACTAACAGCAAGGCATAAGATAGTAGTGCGATGGCTTCAAGATTCCCTCGCGTGAGCCATTCGCTGAGAATGAAATTTATTGTGAATGCAATCGTATGAATTCCATTTTTAGCAACTACGCCTACAATCAAAAATAAGCAGAAAGCTAGGCGTAGAATGAAACAAGCGATGAGGATCGCCGCCAAGATGGTGAGGCTTCGTAAAAATTGTTTTTTCATTATTCAGTTCTTTCGATGGAAGTAAGCTTGCATCAAATCCTCTGTTTCTGGGTTGAGGATTTGTTCGAGCGCGCTTTCTAGGTTGTCGGAGGATTGGTGCGCTATCAGCTGCTTTACGGTGTCATAGTGTAGGATTTGACCGTCTCGGATGACTGCAATGCGGTCAGCGATGTGTGCTGCGATCTCGGGGAGTTGGGATGCCATCACCACGGTGACATCTTTGCGTTCGCCAAGTTTTTTTAGTAGGGTTTTCAGTGCTAGAATGGCGGAAGGATCGAGACCGCCAGTGAAAGGTTCGTCTAGGAGAAGGATGGGAGCTTCGGTGATGAGCGTAGCTGCGATGGCAATCTTTTTCTTTTGACCGTTAGAGTAGGATTTGATCAGTGAGTCGCCTTTGTCTGTGAGGTGAAAAAGAGCCAGCAGTCGCTGCATGTGTTCCATGACTTGCAGCGTAGGGAGGTCGTAAACTTGCCCGACAGCCATGAGAAATTCGCGCCCGGTTTTTAAGCTAGGTAGCCATGGGTGATCCGGCAAGTAGGCGATTTTTTTGCGAATAGCCAGCTCAGCATCGACGCTGCTGCGGCGCTGAACGCCGTCAATTTTAATTTGCCCTTCGAGCGGGCAGAGAAAACCTGCCATGACCCCTAAGAGGGTGCTTTTGCCGCAGCCATTGGCGCCCATCAGGACGACCAATTCGCCTTCATTGACTTCGATGCTGACATCGCGAAGCACAGGGTGCACGCTGTAGTAGTGGATCAGATGTGATGCTGTAATCATGAGCTGAGGATTTTGAATTGGAGTTTCTTAACTATGAAGATGATCGCATATGATAAACCGTGGGGCGATTATAAGAGTTGGTGATGTTTGTAATCGGGACTTGTTGCGCTGCTCTTGAATGGGCTTGTTGTGAGATAATGGTAATAACCCCTCAAAGCAATATGGGTATCGGGAAACTGTCCAGGCGGACGAGTTCTGAGTGATTTCAATCGTGGAGGAAAAGGGTGGTTTGAATTTTTTCGAAAATCCTGTTTTGAGTATAACCGGGTGAGGGCTGCATTTTGACCATTTTTTGTGGTAAATGAGAGTCGACATATAGCGTCGAGTAGCTATTATCAAATTCATGCTGATAGCCAAATTAAAACCAGACACAAGCGACGGAACACTTGAACACAAGGCTTTGGATGAAGTATCGCCGGCATCTCTGAGACGTGTGGTTGAGGATCTTGCTTATCCTCGGCATTATCAAGTGAATCATGAGTCTAACCAAAAAGCGAGAGATTGGATTTGTGAAGAACTTCGCAGTTGGGGTTATGAAGTCACGTGTGAAGGTCGCTATGATAATGTCATTGCACGTCGCAGGGGGTCGTGCTTAGAACCATTGATTTTGTTAGGAGCTCACTACGACACCGTCCCAACTACACCTGGAGCTGACGATAATAACAGCGCAATAGCTGTTTGCCTCGAGGCGGCCAAGGTTCTGGCTTTGCATTCCGAGGCACCATTGATGATAGCTGTTTTTAATTGCGAAGAAGATGGTTTACTGGGCAGTAGAGATTTCGTGAAAAATCTTGGAACACAGATCAATGATGAGATTGCCCAAGCCCATATCTTTGAGATGGTGGGGTATTATTCCGATGCTCCAAATTCTCAATCTAAGCCAGCGGGATTGCCCGTGCCGATGCCTTCGGTGGGTGACTTCATTGGTATGCTGAGCAACGCGCCTTCGAATAAAATTGCCAAACAAGTATTAGCGGTGAGCAAGCGCATAGGCGGTTCTACTCCAGTATTGTCCCTAAAAACTTTTTTCGGGATTGAGAAAATATTTGGTGATTTACTGCGCAGTGATCACACGCCTTTTTGGGAGGCAGAGGTGCCAGCACTGATGTGGACAGATACTTCAGAGTTTCGTAATCCTAATTACCACGCCCCGACCGATACGCCAGATACTTTGAATTATCATGCGATGGCAGATGTGACTCGTATGATCGTCGCCCATATTTTAGTATCGACAGGTGAGGTGGAGTAGCAGCAAAATAAACGCAATGAAATCAAAAGGCTTGTTTCATAGAGATTCTAGTAAAAGATTGACTCTTGAGTTGTTTGATATCGAGGCAAATCAATATAAGTGGCTGTGTCGTGCTATTGTTGCGCAATTTGATTTAGAGGTTGCATCTGGAATTATTTCCAACGGAGTTGATGTTGTTTTTAGGGATTACAAAAAAGGCGCACAAGTTGTAGGTTTGGAATGGGATAACTGGAGTGGCTATATAATCGTGGCGAAAAATAACGACTCTGAGTTTTTGGTGAGGGATATTGGCGGGTGGTTGTTGGAAGAGGGGATATGCGAATCGATGGAAGGTGAAGATTACTTTGCTTGCTGATTTTCTTCGGCTAGGCGTTGTTCTAATTTATCGAACTTGGAGGATCTCCGTGAATACGGGGGGTAGTGGTCGGCGTTCTCTGCAGGTCGATAACGCCAATGTTTATACATCCACAACCAAGGGGCGGGGTTATCAATCATGTATTTTTCAAAAGCATCCCAACAGGCTTGTGAAATTTCCTGTTCGGTTGCTTGCGCATCTAGCTGGATAGGAGAGAGGGCTTTGATTCGGTAGTTCCCATTATCAAGAGGAATAGCAAACCCTGGAATGATCGGCAGTTGGGTTCGCTGCTGTAGTCCGGCGTGTAGGGCGGTGACACATGTTTTGAGTCCAAAGCAGTTGATGATGGTTGCGGAGCGACCGGGGGCTATGGTTAGGTCAGTAAGGAAGGCTGCGTGACCACCTTTTTTCAAAGCTTTGAACAGGCGCAACATGGCACCGCGTTGTGAGATGACTTGATGACCACTGACTTCTCTATTGGCTTTGAATAAGTCGGTGAGCAGTGGGTTTTTGAAGTCTTGGGCTACGACGGTGAAGGGACAGTCTTGAAAGCCCATAATCAGACTGGTCCATTCGAAGTTGCCATAATGCGGGGTGACCCAAATGGCTCCTGTTTTTTTTGCTAGTTCAAATGCTTCGGGGTCTTCGATTTCGAGTTCTACAAAATCTAGGTAGTTTTCAGCAGTCAACCGTGAACTCCAAAACTGATCGAGCATGGTGCGGGCGAAAATTTTGTAGGCCTGCTTGGCGATCACTGTGCGTTGCTCTTGATCGTGCGTTTGAGCCAGTGCGGCATCAAGATTGGCGTGAGCGGTGTGGCGCCCTTTGCTATCCGCCCAGTAGGCGAGATAGCCGAGTGTGTTGGCAAGATAGAGGATGCCTCTACGTGGCAACAGCGGCATCGTGGCTTTGAGAAATTTGATGGCTAGCCACTCGATGCGATAGCGTATCTGTTTGAGGGAGCTTGCCATGAAAAAAGCGTTCGGATTAAGAGCTGAAAAGCTATTTTGCAGATGATTGTTGCGGACTTTGCCTTTAAGTATTGCCTATCTATCCGATTTAACATGCACCACGGCAAGCTGCTTTCTATACTTCGTTCGATTTTTAATTGTCCGACCGCTCCTTTTCATGAATACCATGTGAGAGATCATTTGTTGGAATTACTTGCTGATTTCCCTCATGTGAGCGTGGAGCAGGATGGCTTTGGCAATTTGATTGCGCTCTATCGGCGTGGCTCGGGCAAGGCGAGGTGGGCTTTTGGGGCGCACATGGATCATCCTGGCTGGGTGAAAAACCCTGCTGGTAAAGATTTGCCCAAGGGTGGCTTGGATGCGCGTTTTCCTGAGATGCAGTTTTTAGGTGGGGTGCCGGCGTCCTATTTGCCGACGGGTGAAGTGAAAAATTTCGGTGAATTTGCTATGTGGGATTTGCCGGCTTTTGAATATGATCGAGAGGAGGATCGTATTTCTGGTCGGGTTTGTGATGATTTGGTGGGTTGTGCGGCGATCATCGCTCTGTTTTATGAATTGGAGCAGCGGCAGGTGATGGGATCTTGTTATGGGATTTTCACTAGGGCGGAAGAGGTGGGTTTTGTGGGGGCGGTGGATTTGGCAAAGAGTGGAAAATTCCCACAAGGAGCTTGTTTTGTTTCTTTGGAGACCAGTTCGCCACGGGGTGGGGTGGAAATGGGAAAGGGACCGGTGGTGCGGGTGGGGGATCGCATGTCGGTGTTTGATGACGAGGCGACGGCGCAACTGTTGGCAGCTGCAGAAGCGAGCAGGCTAGAGGTGCAAAGAGCTTTGCTCGATGGTGGGGCTTGCGAAGCGACGGCGATGAAATTGTATGGTATTCGATCAGCTGGTATTTCGGTTTTGTTGGGCAATTATCACAACTGTGATCCTTCGGGTAAGATCGATAGTGAATATGTGCGCTTGAAAGATGTGAAGGTGATGATCGATCTGATTGCGAATCTGGTGCAATTCGCAGAGGTTCAGCAAGAAAATGAAGATGGTGGTGAATCGGATCGTTTGAAACTGGAAAAAAGGTGGAAGGACTATGCACCCTACGTGCAGGCGACTGCGGGTAAATTTGGGGATGAGGGTGAAAAATAGCCACCGCCTATTTTGGGGCACAAGCAATACTTGCGAAGTTCAGATGTGGGTGTAAGGGTATTGCAACGAGCAATCGCAGTTGATTTATCAACAGAGTTGCTTGTTTGACTACCCTTGATTTCTGATTAAGGCCAGGATGGCGGAACTGGTAGACGCGCTAGATTTAGGTTCTAGTGGGCTTAGCCCGTGCAGGTTCGATCCCTGTTCCTGGTACTTTCAGCAACGGACTTCACGTTGACTGTTTGTTCGCACATTTTTTTCTTTACTTGATAAGGCGAGTTACCTAAGTTTTCTTAACCTTTGATAAGAATCTATAAGAATATGAGAATAAAGCAGCTATTTACCCGTTTAAGACTTCAATCAGCCTTGTGCCTTTCATTAGGTTCAGTGATGCTGACTTCCTGCACCGTTGACCCAGACATGTTATCGACGCCGATGTATAATGGTTCGTCTTACGGCAATCAGTCGGGTTACCACTCCAACTACAACTCGGGTTATTCGCCCTACGTGGCTCCTCCTCGTGGGGCGAATTCGGCGCAATCGCGCGATCACGCTTATCAAGTGGGTTTCCGTGTGGGGCAGGATGATTTCAACCAAAACATGGACAAACATTATCCGCGTCACGCTCAGTTGTATACTTCGAATACGCAGAGTGCGTTCAAGCAGGGCTATGTCTCTGGCTATGATCGGGCTCGTTCGAATAGCCGTGGCAGACAAAATGGCAGTCGTTACAATGTGCACAATAATCCTGTGAGAAGTGACAACTACAGCACGGGCTATTACCCTTATGCTCCAGTTCCGAACAGAGGGTCGAGCAGTCAACGTAACAGCCATGCCTATGATGTGGGTTACCGTGTGGGGCAAGATGATTTCAATCACAAAAAGCCTAAACACTACCCTGGTCACTCAGGTTTGTATGATAACAATACGAGACAGGCTTTCAAAAATGGCTATGTGAAAGGCTATGACAATGCTCGTAAAGGCTCTCGCTAGAACTCGAGCTATTTGAAACCAAGCTTTATGCCGCCGCTAGTAATAGGGGCGGCATTTTTGCGTGTTGATGGCAGAAAAGCAACGGATCACTTCTTCGGGAAGCTGCGGAACATTTTCGAAACTGCGGTGCTGACTCGGTTCTCGCGGTGTTGTTTGCTGTCATCTGCTCTGATCTCGGCTTGGGCGACTCCACGCCATAACAACTGGCGAGTTTGGGCGTCGCCGACGCCAACGATGAGGTCGCCTTTTTCAAAACGATCTACGAGGGTGGTGGTGGAGGGCATCATGTAGGCGGGGCGCATGTAATGCGGGAGCCCGGAGCTGAAGCCCATGGTGGTATCGACTTGGGTCACGCGGACTTGCTCTGCTACTGAGGCAAAGTAGGCGACTAAGAGGTCGCTTGATCCTTGATTGACGAGACGAAACCCTCTTTTTTGCATTTCGGCATCGACTTGTTGGTGCATGTGCTTGCGCAGCTGTGGACTGTCGAAACGTGGTTTGCCTCCGCCGGCGTAGGCGGGGGCTGTGATCCAGCTGTAGGTGGTGTATTTCGAGAAATCACCGGAACCTTGCATGGTTGAGCTGACTTTGAGGCTGGAGCATGAGCCGAGGGTGAAGAGGGCGATCAAGAGAAGGGCTGGGCGTGGTAGTTTCATCTTAAGAAAGTGATGTGGTTTGAGGGTGGGGAGGTGGGGTTTGCTACGGCTATTTATTTGGGAGGGAATTCTTTGAGCATTTGGCTGACGGCTTTTTGAATGCGTTTTCTGCGCACTTCGATGCTGTCGGCGGCGCTGACTTCGGCTTGGGCGGTGCTCCACCAGACCAGTTCGTTGCTCTTGGCGTCGGCGACGTTGAGGATGAGGGTGCCTTGCTCGTAGGTGCGAACGTAGGTGAGGTCGCGAGCACTGCTATCGGTCTGCACGCTGCCGATGAGCTTGGGGTCGGTCTTGGTGGTATCAAAGTCATAATGGGTGGCGACGTCATTGGCGCTGAGTTGGGAATCGACGGCGACTTGGTAGCCGATGAGGAAGTCGGCTTCTGTCGCGCTAGCTTTACGGAAGCCTTTGAAGTGGAGCTGTTCTTCGACGACCTTTTTGATGCGGCGATCTACGGCGGGCTCGTCGATGGGGACATTGCCGGTGGCTTTAGCTTTGGGCATCCATGCGTAGCTACGGAAGCGACTGAAATCTTCGCTTTCATCGTGGCGATTCTGCACGGTGATGGTGGAGCAACTGGCTGCGGTGAGGGCGAGGGTGAGGATAGCTAAGAGATGTTTCATGGGTATTGGTATTGCTTGTTGGTAGGTATAGCAAAAACTTACTGCGCCGCTGCGGATTGTCTATTCTTATCGCAGGACAAAGTTGCTAAAGCTAGGGCTGAAGGGGGATAGCTTGAGAAAAATACGGGTGCGAGTGCTTGCTCGCTTGCCGTGGTAAAGAGTAGCGTGTAGGAGGTCTGGTTATATGGCTTTGTTTACAAATTTTAAGGAGGCGGCGTTGGCTGCGATGACGCTGGCGAAGGTGGGGAATCCGATGAAGGATGAGGTTTTGCAGACTTCGAAAACTTTGTGTAATTTTGGAGAGGAGGATGCGGGTTGGTTGACGCATTGTTTCATGCGTTCGTTTCGCGCTTTGGAGTTGCACAGTTTTCATCATCATTCGGATCTCAACAGCAATGAGGTCTATTCCTATGTGAAGGATATTTTTGCTGCGGAGGAGGAGCAGGTGGGAGAGGTGCTGCTCGAAAAGGGGGCGTTGATCGCTAAACATCTGCACAGTTCTTCGAATCACCCGAATATCAAGAGTGGTGACCTCTGCATTGGTTTGATCAAGGGCATTAAGGTGGCGGGGCAGATGACGAATGCGATCAGTGTGATCAAGTCGGAGAGCAAGGTGCCGTTTTTCCAAGTGACGGTGGAGGATGGCGATCTGAAGCTTTCGACTCAGCAGGGGATCTACCCGGATAAGATTGATAAGGGTTGTCTGATTTTGAATCATAATGCCGAAGGCGGTTATGCGGTCTATGTTTTTGATAAATCGGGTGGCAATACCTATTTTTGGAATCGAGATTTCCTCGGCGCGGCGCCGGTGAAGGATGAGGACTATTTGACCAAGCGCTACACGGAGTTGTGCGTCGAGTTCGCCGATGAGGGGCTACCTGAAGGCACGGTGCAAGAGGAGCGCATCGAGTTGGCTAAAAAGGCGGTTAGCCATATTTCTGCCAATGAGGAATTCGACCGTGAGGTGTTCGAAAAAGAGGTGTTGGTGGAACCTGAGATGATCGAGCAGTTCGCTCATTTCAAGGAGGAGTTCGAAAAGGAGGATGAGGTGCCTTTGGATGATCAGTTTAAGGTCTCTAAAAAAATCGCCAAGCGTGAGGAGAAAAAACTCAAGAGCCGGATGAAATTGGACACTGGAGCGGTGATTCGCCTGACCTCGGCTTTGATCGAAACGCCTGCTGGCATGGTGGAGCAGGGTTTTGACGAGGGCAAAAAGATGAAGTTCGTGAAACTTTATTATAATGAGGAAGTGTGATTTTGTGAATTATTAACTTCCCTTAATTAAATTTTTAGAGTATCGCTTACATTTTGGTGAATTCACAAAGTTGGGGATTGCATGCAGCAGGAAGAGCTTGAGCAAATCAGATCGATCAATCATCATCTTCGGCAGGCGATCGAGCAGGTTGAAGAGGGGGTGCTGATGGTGGGTGGTGATCACTCGGGTGAAATGGGGCCGCGCATTATTTATGTCAATCGAGCTGCGGCGAGCCTGACGGGTTATGAGCCGGATGAATTGCTGGGACAGGCTTTGAGTTTGCTTTATGATCCTGAGCATTGGCAGCATTTGCTGGAACGGATGGCTGCAGTGTTGCAAGCGGGGCGTACTTTTGAGATGCGACGCGATTGTGTGGTGAAGGACGGGAGTAGCAAAGCGTTTAGCTGGACGATTCGTGGGATGAAAGATGAGCGCGGTGAGCCGTTGAGTTTTGTGCTGACGCTGCGTCCGGTTGTGGTGGCGGAGGTGAAATCTGAGGCGAGTTCGGTTAAGGCGTTGGAGGCGGATCGTGATCAGATGATCGAGGAGAAACTGGAGCAAAGTCGAGTGGAGTCTTTGGCGATGTTGGCGGGGGGGATTGCGCATGACTTTAATAATGAGCTGACGGCGATCACCTCGAATTTGTCACTGACTCGCTTGGAGACGGATGAGGGCACGGAGTTGCGACAGCGCATCGATGATTCTTTGGAGGCTTGCAAAAATGCGCAATCGTTGGCGCAGCAGATTTTAGATTTCACTAAGGGGCGCACGCCTTTGGTGCAGGTGGTGCGGCCAGGCAAGTTGTTGAAAAAGGTCAGTAAGTTGGCGATGATGGGCTCGCTGGTGCGCAGTGAACTGAGCATCCCAGAGGGGATTTGGGGAGTGGAGGCGGACGAGCGGCAACTGCGGCAAGTGCTGAGTAATTTGCTGATCAACGCATGTCAGGCGATGCCGGACGGCGGGGTGGTGCAGGCGGGGATCGAGAATGTGGAGCTTGCTGAGGGCGAGGTCGAAGAACTGCCGGCGGGGCGCTATGTATTGACCACGGTTAGGGATCGGGGCTACGGGATTCCAGAGGAGAACTTGAAGAAAATTTTCGAGCCTTATTTCACCACCAAAAAAACGGGCAGCGGGATTGGGCTGGCGACTTGTTTGGCTATCGCGCATCGTCATGGGGGTACGATCACGGTGGAGTCTAACTTGAATGCCGGAACGGGGTTCAAGGTGTATTTGCCAGCTTGTGGAGTGGAGCAGGATGCAGCTTCGGTACGCCAGCAAGGCAAGCGAATGGAGGGTAGCAGTCAGCGCAAGCAAGAGGTGATAGCGGGTCAGGGCTGTGTGCTGGTGGTGGACGATCAGGATGCGGTGCGGCAGTCGGCGCAGCGTCTGCTTGAGAAGCTGGGTTATCGCACGATAGCTGCGGCGGATGGGCAGCAGGCGATTGACTTGTATCGGCAACACGCACGCACCGCGGAGCCGGTATCGGCGGTGTTGCTGGACATGACTTTGCCGGGGGGATTGGATGGGGAAGAGGTCAAGGATGAGATTCGCCGCATGGATGGCTCGGCGAGAGTGATCGCGACCAGTGGTTGGTTCGATGATGGCGCAGAGAGCCAACTTTTGACTCAAGGCTATGTGGGGGTGCTGCCCAAACCGTATGCGGTGGAAGAGCTGTCGCAGACGATGCACGAGGCGCTGCGGAACTAGACGACAGGTGGCGTGGTAGAAAGCCTAATGGGCTAAACCTTTTCCACAGAGGAAGATAGCGAACCGCAGATGTCGCAGATGGGCGCAGATGTTTCTGTTTTTGCAAAAGTGTAAGTTCGGGATATATATTCAGGCGGTTCTGTCAAATGGAGGGAAATCATGGGTAAAGACATTTTTCACACGAAGCCACGAAGACACGAAGTTTTTTAATTCTAAAACCTTTTCTTTCTTCGTGCGTTCGTGGCTTCGTGTGAGATCTTTTTGATGTTTTTTTGCTAGAGCTCAGCAGACCTGAATAGTTACAATCACAGAACGTTCATTTAATCTCCGCCATATCCTTTGTTCATTTTAATGAAGTGCAGTCGTCAAGACGGCTGGAGGAAACTACCCGAAGGCAAATTCAGAACACCTGACCCGCTCGGGAAAAGTGTTGCTGGAATAGGGTTAACTGAATTTGACGGCTAAACTAAAAGTGACACCGAAATCAAGAAAACGGATTGCCAATCCATTCCACATGTTGAGGCCAACGAGCAAAGCCTTAATGTTCTGCGAGCGGTAGGTTGGTATGGTATCAGAATAAAAACACTCCATGTCCGGTGTTCTGAAATTTTACTCTCAACTTTAGGAATTTCCATTTCAACAACATTACCCAAGGACGTGCCCGATGTTCTGCTGCTTTCAGTTTAATCGCTACAATATTCTCATTTATTGAAATTATATTTCTCTATATCTGCGTTCATTTGCCTTCGAGCAATAATCTCCGGCTGTCTCGTTACACTCGGCTGCGACATCTGCGGTTCCCTATTTTCTGCAAACCCTTAACACGACCTGCCGCCCTCGTTTTCGATTCCAGGGGTGGGCAGTGGAGCTAGGGCGGGTTCGAGCACGCCTTTGGCTTTGGGAAAGGCGATGAAGGCTTCGAAGAGCATCCAGGCTTCGAGCGCGAGGGTGGCGAAGCCGATGCCGGTGAGCAGCCAGTTTTCTTTGGCGATCCAGCCTGTCGAGCTGAAAAGCTGCAAGCTCAGTCCGACGGCGGGGAGGATGAGCATGAACACGGTGGGTAGGGCGACGAACCAGATCGGCAGATTGCGGCGCCACATCCAGAAGGTGATGACGAGAAAGGCGAGCCCGCCGAGTAGTTGGTTGGTGACGCCGAATAGTGGCCACAGGATGAGTCCGCCTTTGCCAGCGTTTTCGATGGTCCACTCCTTGCCGGGTGCGGGCAGAGCTGCAATCAGCCCTGCGACGATGATGGCAAAAATGGTCGCGCCGTGTTTGTTGGTGAGCCAGACAAAGGGATTGAATCCTGTCGAGCTAGCTTTGCCAGTTTCATCGCGAGACACAAAAGTGGCTGCGAGCTCTTGCACCACATAACGTTGCAGGCGGCAGGCGGTGTCGAGGGTGGTGGCGGCGAAGGAGGCGACAAAGACACCCATCAGTGCGACGGCAAAACCACCTGGCAGGCCGAGCGCTTTAAGGAAATTGGCAGAGCCTTCGACAAAAGCGCCAACTTTAGCGATCAGTCCGCTGGATGCTCCCCATGAGGAGTAACGCGCGGCATAGGCGTCGGCTCCTGTGAGCAGGCCGGCGCTACCATCGGGGTTGGAGCTGCCGAGTCCGAGTCCAGCGACACAAGCTAGGATGACTAAAACCGCGAGGAAGCCTTCGGTGAGCATAGAGCCATAACCGACAAATTGGGCATCGGTTTCGCATTTGATCTGTTTGCTGGAGGTGCCGCTAGAGACCAAGCAATGGAATCCGCTGATCGCGCCGCAGGCGATGGTGATGAAGAGGAAGGGGAAGATGAAGGGGGCGCCCTGCGGGTGGAGATTGAAAGCGGGGGCGACGATTTCTAAGGGCATGGATTCGCCCGTTTCAGGTAGTGGAGCACCTCCATTGATGGCGGCGAATACTAGCCCGATCACTACTAAGCCGAGTGCACTGAGTAGCTGCAGGCTGTTGATGTAGTCGCGTGGTTGCAGCAGTGACCAGACGGGTAGCACCGAGGCGACGTAAGAGTAAATCAGCAGCACCACGCACCAAGTGATGATCGACCAAGAGGCGAGGGTATGATTGAATGCGTGCAGGAATCCTTGGTTGCCGTAATACACGGTGACATACATGACTGCCAAGGCGAGCAAGGACGGGATGAGGATATTCACCCCACGGCGATGAAGTAGGGTGCCGATGGCGACGGCGATGGGGATCTGCACTAGGCAGGGAAAAATGGAGGCTGGGTATTCTTTGAAAACGGCAGCGATCACTAGGCCGAAAATAGCCAGCACGATGGTCAGAGCCATGAACAGGATGGAGAGGAAAAGCACTCGGGTGCGTGGGGTGAGCACTCGCCCAGCGATGTCGCCGACGGTTTGCCCTCGGTTGCGCATGGATACGACTAGCGAGCCGAAATCATGCACGGCGCCGATCAGCACGGAGCCAAATAGCACCCATAGCAGCGCAGGCACCCATCCCCAGATCACCGCTAGCGCAGGGCCGACGATGGGGCCGGTGCCGGCGATGGAGGTGAAGTGATGACCGAAGATGATCGATTTGTCGGTGGGCACGAAGTCTTTGTCATCATTGAGCGCTACGCTGGGGACCACCGCATTGGGGTCGAGTTTGAAAATCTTACGCGCAAGCCATTTGCCGTAGGTGTGGTAGGCGATGAGGTAGAGAACGATGGATCCTAGGGCTATGGCGAGAGTAGGCATGATGAAAAGTGGTGGTGACTATTGTTTGATAAAAGGGTTAGAATAGGTTTTGATGGTTTCTGTTACCAATAGAAGGTAGTATTACGCCATAATTGGACGGATAAATCGAATTTTCCTGTCAAAAAAATAGAACCATCCCCCTGATCGACAAAAATGGAAGTTGAATTGTGGAAACAGATAGTGACTGGGCTGGTGGTGGTCACCGTATTTGTCGCGTTTGTGAGAGAGTGGTTTCCTCCCGATTTGGTGGCGATGGGCGGGTTTGTCTTCCTCGTGCTACTGGGCGTGATGGACAGCGACAACGCTTTGTCGATTTTTGGCAGCAGTGCGCCCATCACAGTGGCTGCGATGTTTATCCTCAGTGCGGCTCTGGAGCGAACGGGTTTGATTGAGGCTTTGGCGGGCTTGTTTGAAAAAATCGCTGGACCGGGCGAATTTCGAGTGCTGTTGGTTTTGGCGGTGATGGTGGCGTTTTTATCTGCTTTTGTGAACAATACGCCGGTGGTGGTGGTTTTTTTGCCTTTAGTATTGAGGCATTGCCGCAAATTTGATCTCAAGGCTTCGCGCTTGCTGATCCCATTGTCCTACGCTGCGATTGTTGGCGGAACCTGCACGATCATCGGCACCTCGACCAATTTGATCGCCTCGGGCATAGCGGCGGATGCGGGCATGCGCCCTTTTGGCATGTTTGAGATCAGCGGGCTGGGTTTGGTTTTTGTGGTGGTGACTTTGATCTATCTACTGACGATTGGGCGCAAGTTGTTACCTGATCGCATCACCTTATCGACCTTGTTCGATGCCGAGGAGGGACGTGAGTTTTTGACCCAGGCTTATGTCAGTGAGTCTTCGCCTTTGGTGAATCGTCGTTTCACCGAAACGGCTTTGGCGAAGATGCGCAACATTCGAGTGATCGAAGTGGTGAGGGGCGGCGAGCGGGTGAAGACGCCACTCAATGAGATGGTGTTCGAGGAAGGCGATCAGTTGTTATTAAAGACGCGAGCTTCTGGAGTGATGGAACTCAGTGCGACGGACGGCTTGGATTTATTGCCCAAATCCGAGTTGGGGTTGGATTATGTGAAAACTGAATCGGCAGTGCTGATGGAGGGCATCATCGGGCCGGAATCACGCTTGGTGGGCAAAAGCTTGAGTGAACTGAATTTTCGTCAGCGCTTTGGAGCTTTGATCTTAGCGGTGCATCGTCGCGGAGAGAATCTGAAGGAGCGATTTCAATCGGTGCGACTGGAATTTGGCGATACCTTACTGATGGAAGGTCCCGCAGCGCGAATGAAGGAATTGTTCGCGGAAAAAGATTTTATCAACTTGAGTCAACCGACCGAGCAACCCTTGCGACGCTCCAAAGCTCCGATTGCGCTGGGAGCTTTGCTGTTGTTCATGGTCGGCGGGGCATTGAACCCCGCGTTGATCCCTGTTTTGGCGATGGCAGCGGTGTTGATCGCTTTGATGAGTCGCTGCATCGACCCTGCTGAGGCATACGACGCGGTGGAGTGGAAGGTGATTTTCATGATTTTTGGCATGTTAGGACTGGGTATGGCGCTGAAAGAAACCGATCTGGCGCGTATTTTTGCCTATAAAGCAGTCGATGTTTTTGGAGATTACGGTCCGCATGTGATGCTGGTGGTGATGTATCTACTGTCGGCGGTGTTGACGGAGATGATCAGCAACAACGCGGTCGCGGCACTGCTGACCCCTGTTGCGATAGGCGTGGCTGCGCAGTTGGGCGTGGATGCGCGCCCCTTTGTGGTGGCGGTGATGTTCGCTTCCAGCGCTAGCTTTGTCACGCCGATCGGCTACCAAACGAATACGTATGTGTATGGAGCGGGGGGATATCAGTTCACGGATTTCACTAAAGCGGGCTTACCGCTGGCACTGATTTTGTGGGCGGTGGCGAGTTGGCTGATCCCCATCATTTGGCCTTTTGATGCACTTTCTATACCTCTGGCGGGGTGAAGGCTGATTTTTCCCCTTGCGGCTTTTTGTAAAAGCAGCTATCTAGTGCGTCCCTATTCCAAATATTTGGGTGAGCCCAAGGATTGGAAGGGGGGAAATCTGCATTAGACGATCTATCTTAGTATTTAAAGTTTAGCCATTCTTGTATCCATGCCCTCGAAAAAAAAGACAGCTAAGAAAAAAGCGCCCGCTAAAAAAGCCGTGTTGAAGAAAAAAGTTGCCCCGAAAAAGAAGGCGGTAGTCAGCAAGAAGAAAATGGTAGCGAAAAAGAAAATTGTGGCAAAGAAGAAGCCCGCCGCTAAGAAAAAAGTGGTCGCCAAGAAGAAGGTAGCTACTAAGAAAAAACTTCCAGCCAAGAAAAAAACCGTGGCTAAAAAAGCGCCAGTCGCTAAAAAGAAAGCTGCGATCAAGAAAAAAGCCGTGGCTAAAAAAGTGGTAGCCCCTAAAAAGAAGGTCGAGGTGAAGAAAAAGGTGACGGCAAAAAAGGTCGAGGTGAAGAAAAAGGTCACCACCAAAAAAGTCGCTAAAGCCAAGAAAAAGAAGACCGCGCGCAAAAAAATGACGCCCAAGCAAATCGCCGAGAGAAAAGAGGCGCGCTTGCAGGCTGAAAGAGAAGCGGCAGCGATTCGGGTGCAAGCTGTCGCTGAGGCGGCGGCTGCCAAGAAGAAAAAAATGGCGGTCATTATTGATAAAAATATCAAACTCTCTCCCTTTGTGAAACTGCAGCAGCAAAAGCTGTTGGCTTTGCGCGATGCTTTGATCGGACAGATGAGCGGAATGGCCCGAGACACTCTGCGAGCGCCAGCGAGTGGTGGGGACTCATCAGCCTTCGGTATGCATCAAGCGGATGCGGGCAGCGATGCCTATGACCGCGACTTTGTTTTGAATCTTTTGTCTCAGGAGCAGGATGCCTTTCATGAGGTAGAAGAAGCGCTTACTAGGATAGCAAGAGGTGTGTATGGGCTGTGTGAAATCTCAGGAAAAAAGATCCCCCAACCACGACTTCTAGCGATCCCATTTGCAAGATATACCGTTGCTTGCCAAGAAGAACTTGAAAAGCAGGAAGAACAGGGGCAGGTTCGCCAGCCTGTTGGACCTTTGTTCGGTAACAGTGATACGGAAGGGGTGGCGAAGGATGTGCCAAAACCGACGAGTCGTTGATAAAACCGAGCTGGAAAGAGGGCGATAGGGACAGAGGAGAAGGAGTTGAATTTTTTGTAATAAGTTAAAAATAAGTAAGTTATGCCACGCGATGTAATAATTTTGGAATGCACGGAAGCCAAGGAAGAGGGCAAGCCGAGATCAATGTATGTGACCACTCGGAACAAAAAGAGCCTGCGAACACCAGGTCGTCTTGAGAAGGTCAAATTTAATCCTTTTTTGAAACGCCGGACTTTGCACCGCGAAAAACGCTAAAATTACGGTTGGATAAGAAAAAATATTTAAATTTTTGAATTAAGGAAAAATTGTCATGGTGGGACCAAAAACAAAAGAAAGAGCAATGAATCTTCGTCGGGCGAATCGTAAGATGCCCCGTCGCCGTCTGGATATTCCAGTGGAGAACCTCAATCACTTGAATCCTGAATATTTGTCAAAATTCGTCAGCGAAACAGGCAAAATCTACGGGCGTAGAATCACAGGAGTATCTGCTAAAATGCATCGTAAGATCACTCGCGAAGTGAAACGTGCGCGTGCGTTGAACTTGATGCGTTAAGTCGCATCGATTTCGATTGGCTTACGCTGGCGTTTTTGCACAGCTACGGGCTAGTGCAATGATTTTTAAGGCGTGTTCTGCAGCGATTGCAGGCACGCCTTTGTGATTTTATTTTATCGAACAGAGGTTTTTGCAAGCCGTGAAGCATCATGGAAGAACTCAAAGACACACAGAATGAGCCAGATTTCAGAAATTTGGCAATCGACCGAGTAGGGGTGAAAAACCTGCGCTTCCCCGTGGATGTGAGGGAAAAGTCGGGTGGCACGCAGAGCACCGTCGCCACCGTGTCCTTAGCGGTGGATTTGCCTCACCACTATAAGGGTACTCACATGAGTCGCTTTGTAGAAGTGCTCAATTCTCACGGACCAGTGTTGGACGTGAAAAGTCTGCCACGTATTCCGAGCGAGTTACAAGCGCGCCTCGATGCGCAGCGCTCGCATATCGAATTTCGCTTTCCTTTTTTCCTGAGCAAAGCAGCTCCCGTTACAGGGGCGCAAGGTTTAGTGGACTACGATGTCGTTTTCGAGATCGATTCGAAAGAGGACGTTCAAGATTTTATTCTCACCGTATGTGTACCCGTCACGACGCTGTGCCCTTGTTCGAAAGCTATCAGTGCACGCGGAGCACACAATCAGCGTGGTCAGGTGACATTCTCGGTGCGCTTCAATGAACCCGTATGGATCGAAGATTTGATCGCCTTGGTGGAAAAATGCGCCAGTTGCGAGTTGTATAGCTTGCTCAAGCGTCCAGACGAAAAAGAGGTGACCGAGAGAGCCTACGATCACCCCGTATTTGTCGAAGACTTGGTGCGCAATGTGGCAGCGCTCTCAGACGAACAAGAAAACATCACTTGGTATCGAGTGGAGGCAGAGAACTTCGAATCGATCCATAATCACAACGCGTATGCTGTGATCGAGAAGGCTGGGGCTTGAGGGAAAGTAGCATAGGCAAAATGGAGGGGCACGCTCCTGCGTGCCTTCATCAAACTCATCAACAGCTGGCAAAATGGAGGGACCCGCTCCTGCGTGCCTCCGCATAGCGGTGAGTGTGGTTTGTTAGACGCATAGACCTGAGTAGTGCCGTTTATATTCAGAACACCGGACACGCTATGGAAGAAGGTGGCTAGAACAGGGGGCGACGAATTTGAGAACAAACCTAAAAGTGATACCAAAATCAAGAAAACAGCCAACTGAAAGGAGCTGGAGCCAAGCTGCTACCGCAGGGCAGTGGAGATCGCCGAAGGCAAATAGGTAATCCATTTTTCACCATGAAGGGATTGAAGGGCATGAAGTGGGAAGGAATAAAGGCTTTGTATTTTGAGTTTAGTATACTTCATGAACTTCATGTGCTTCATGGTGAATTGCATTTCTGCGGGTGCTCAAAGTGGTATCAGGATAACCTCTATCCATGTCTGGTGCTCTGATATTCCATATTATCGGTGGACCCAATGGCAGTGGGAAAACAACTTTCGCTAAAGAATACCTACCAAATGAAGCGCAATGCCTCAAATTTTTAAACTCAGATGAAATCGCCCAAGGATTATCTCCCTTCAACAGTGCCGCTGCACAGATTCAAGCTGGGAAAATTTTACTGAAAAATCTCAACCGCAATCTAGAACAAGGAAAGTCTTTTGCCCTAGAATCCACCCTGAGCGGAAAATCTTACCTCAAACATATCAGGCAAGCAAAAATACTAGGATTTGAAATTAAACTTGATTTCCTTTGGTTACCAAGCCCAGAAGAATCTCATGCTCGAGTTAAGTCACGCGTCCTGGAAGGTGGACATTCCGTTTCTCGCGAGGATATTTACCGTCGCTATCCTCGAATCCTGCAATTGATTTTTAGCGATTATTTACCTATAGTAGATAGATGGCAATTTTGGGATGCTTCGAATTCACCCATGATCTTAGTAGCGAACTCCACCCATATTTCTCCAAACGACTTACAACTAAAATATGAAAACTACCTTTGACCCACTGCCCCCATTAAGAGAGGATCAGCTTGACGAAGACGCGAAAAAGGCCGTTCGCGCAGCCCAACGAGCTGGCAAAAAACTCCGTGAACGCAAACGCCTATTAGGACACAAGTTAGTGATTAGCAAAAACGGGAAAGTTCTCACCGTAGATCCATAACCCCCCCCTCTTGTCCAACTTCCAACTTCACACTTCACACTCCCCCCTCTTCCTTTGCGTTCTTTGCGCCTCTTGACCGCCGAAGCCTTGGCGAAGGAGATTGAGCTCAGTGAGCGTGAGCCATTCTTCTCCCCGTGGCATGGATTGGCAATCCGTTCATTCCTAGCATTCCTTCGTGAGCCATCCACCGCCACGCAATGCCATTACGTCTCACATCATCCATTGCCTTCGAGTAATTTTCTTTGGACGCTGCGCTCAACCCTTCGGTTCTCCATTCTCAACTCTTCCATTCTCCCAATGTGAAACAGCTTTCCAAGCTGTCCTCTTCCCATTTCAAAACACAGCTTAAAAAGCTGCCCCCCCATAATTTGAAATCAAAAATCAAAAATCAAAAATCAAAAAATCTTCATAATTCAAAATTCCTAATTCCTAATTCCTAATTCAAACTTCACAATTCTCCTCTCTTGACCGCCGAAGCTTTGGCGAAGGAGGTTGACCGCCATAGTCCCGCAAAACGCGTGACGAAGGAGGTTCAAACTTCTCTCCCCCTCCGCCGCATCATTTGTAGCGCAAGCGCCCCGATTGCCTTCATTTTTGGAGTGCGCGCGGCTCGACGCCGCTTTCTTCCACGTAGCGCGGGCTTCCTAACCCGCAACACCCCACCCTCGGCGGGTGAGGACACCCACGCTACTTTTTTACCTCCTGTCCATTGACCATTATCAATTATCTCCCGCCCCTCAGAGTTTAAGTTTAGGTTTAAGTTCAAGTCTAAGCCTCTTCCATTTGCATTCAGGCACTATCCTCCAGCTATCTTCATTCCTAATTCCTAATTCTCCATTCTCAATTCTTAATTCCTAATCCCCCCCTCTCCTCTGTATTCCTTCGCGTCCTTCACGCACTTCATGGTAGAAACTCTTCTCTGTATTCCTTCAGCCACCCACCACCACGCAATACCATCACAACCCACATCCCCTCCCCAATGTGAAACAGCTTT
>JAKISY010000123.1 GCA_021648365.1 Verrucomicrobiales bacterium | reverse complement strand
GGCAAGTGATTTTACTTCATTATCATACAGCGAATCAATGCGAAAGGTCGACGTGTCATTATCGGGTGCTGGTAGAAAAGCAGGATGTTTAATCCTGCCCGTGCTTTTAACCACGTAATTGGATTGTCTCAAAAAACGAGCGATTCGCTCACTTCTATTAACGGCATTCGTCAATCCTGATGGTAATAGCATCGGATCAAATTATGCAATAATACCACGAATGCCCGTCAGAACCGGCTCAGGAATTTGTTCATCACTGAAATGATAAGCGCCATTACTCACATCTGTCCCTCGCAATGCAGCATAAGCCAACCGGCGGGACTCACTGATGCTAACGGATGCAATCTTGCGATATCCTCCATACCACTCCAGAGAAATAGCCCCATCATCAGGCTCCACTGCAAAATCTGGATCCGGTATATCAGCCGGCAAAGCAGCCAGAAACATTTTCGTGGTTTCAAGCGTGAGCGCTGACAAAGCCGGCGCTTCGATTCCATCCCATCCCTTCGTTGAATGTTCGTTAAGCAAATCTTGCAACTCAACTAAAGCCGAATGACGCCGAGTATCTAGCACAAAAGGCTGAGTAGAGTAATGCAAAAAGCGGCAGGCTTGATCACGCACGTAGCGACCGCCTTCAGAAATAACAGAATTCTGGCGGTTGAGACTGGTCAATAAGCTCATGCCGCCCATTGCCAATACTAAGGGTGTTGAAATAGATTGTGACATCTCTCTGTAAGTGTCGTCTGATAAATCGAATTTTTCAAGGCTCTTAAATCTTGTATATCTGACATCCATACACTCAGCGCAGCGGGGGCTTCGTTTTTTAAAGTAAATACCTCAATGTCAACAATGACGGAAAGCCCTTCATTGATCAGATTTTCGGTCGCCACCGTAAGCTGTGCGTTCAATCGCTTGTCGCGACTGGAAAACCGAACACTTTGAAAAATACCACCAAAAGAGAGCTCCTCATTCGGCATGATGGCGGGAATCACTGTTAGGTAGGAGTTTAAATCGAGATCCTGTTCATTTTCGTGAGGGATCACAATACGGTTGATGTAGCGCATGCTGATCTTATTGATCATTAACGGGTTGGCAGTTTGTTGGTAAACATCCCACAGCTCCCCGACTTCTACCAAATAATCATCCAAACTAGTGTAGGGCGTCAGGCGATTAAAAACGAAGCCATTGATGCCGAACTGAACCACCTGCGTTTTGTCCTTGCGAATAAAACGCACGGTTTTGTTTTCTTGCACCACACGATGAGACAAACCTTTCTGTGTTTGCTCAATGGTATGCTCCTGCTCCTGCAATTTTTCGATAATTGGATAAGCTTCGCTCAAACGATTTTCAGCATTTCCCAAAATCTCATCCATTGTAGCACCCGGTGCCAGATCACAGTCAATGCTGATCGCCGCCTCAATAATAGGAGAATCGTAAGTATGGGTTTGCTGCGCGACTTCAGTCATGTTCACTCATATCAGTATGATTTCCCCAAGTATCTGTCAATAGAATGCAAAATATTATCCGCAAGCGATTTTGATGTTAATGGGTGTTCGACAACTCTGTTGGTTGTTAATGAATGTCTGAAATATTGTAACTACTCAGGCCCTGTGATTTGAGCCAGATTAGGAACGTTTCCTTTGATGGATTCAATGAGTCCATCAAAGACATCCTTCCCATTTTTTCTGAGAGTTTCGATATATCCGCGCATTAGCAAAAAATCCTGGCTCGATGCAAGCTCCCGAAAACAGCCGCTTACCTTTTGTTGCACTTTGAGCATCCGTATCGGTCGTTCAGCATCATTATTTGTAAATGGAATAGCTCGATCACTCAAAAATTGAGTGTAACCTTTTTTATGGGTTTTGAGTCGAAGAATTAAATTCCCTCCCTTGGTTCGCTTTTTGCGTCCTCTTTTTTTCTTTCCCGGAGGAGGATCAGGTGGTTCTGGATTCAACTTGGACCCCTCTTCCAGAAGACTCTCAAATTTTTCCATCCACTCTTCTTTTTGCTTCGCTGATACCGCACCCCCTGATTCTTCTTTCATTTCCAAACCATCGTAAAAATGTGCAATGAGCTTTTGAGCCCAACTTTCATTCGTCTGGTCGTGAACCGATCTCAACTCCCTAACTATATGAATAATGCAATAATAGAGTGCGGCCATTGCTGCTACCTTTCGATAACTCGCAAAAAAATCAACGATCAGCTTGCCCGTATACTTTGAGAGAATATCGAGTTCTTCCATTGCTTGCGTTCCGCGTTTTTGATGACAAAAAAACAAACAAACTAGATTCGACGCATAAATGTGACACCAGTAGTTTTTAGTCATCACTCGCAAACCGCTTTCATCACAATTGATTCGCTCGGCTCCCAAGAGAGCTTGTAAGGCCTCTTCCTGAAAGGGTTTCAAGTTCACACTTGCTGCATTCTTAAGGTTAACCAATGTGCCTTGACTCATTTTGACTCCAAATAAATCCTTCAGGACTTGAGTCGTCCTCTTCAGTGGGATGAGGTGCGCAACATGTAGATTTAGAGCTATCGCCTTGATATTGGGACCGTAATTTGTCTGTCCTTCAAGTCCTTTGGGAAAAGGAGCTCTGATAAGTTTTCCGGTAATTGGGTGTTTGTAAATTGCGGCACGATGGGCTGTGACAACAATGCCGGGTTTGGGTATCTCAAACTCTTGGCGCTCTTCAAACTTGAGGATATCATCCCCACTTAGCTTTATTCCATCGGGGGTGTAGTCCAGATAATGGAAAAGAATGTCATCTGGGGTTTCAACAGGTTCTAGCCGAAATCCTTTATGCCCCTTTTGTCCTCCGCTAGGTTTCTTTTCCTTGTCTTTGTTTCGACTTGCCGCTTCCGGATTTGGTTTTTCTTTGTTTGTGTTGGGCTTGTATGGGGGGTCTTTGCTTGGCGGAGTCGAGCTGTTCCTGCTACTCATACTTTTCAGGCAATTGTATTTTTCTATGAGGCTATTATTTTCTCGACAGAGATTCTCATTTTCAATGCTGAGCCTTTCAACACTATCCTCCAAGGCTCTGATACGTTGCATCAGTTCCTTAACGACAGATTCCGAGTTTCCATCTTCACCATGTGATTCATCTTCGATACGGTAGTATTACCCACTTTCGATAGAATGTTAAGAAAACTTAAATAATTACCCGCCTGAGTAGTTACGTTTTTTTGGAGGTAAGTTATGGTAACTATTTAGAATAAACATCACCATCTTCAAAGAAGCTATAATACCCGCTAGTATTGCCCTCCCATGGAGCATCCGTCACCAGCACCACTTCTTTCGGCTCTGGCTTGAGTAATTTCTGTTCCACATCGCCTTGCATGGACTCGATCAAATAGTCGTCTATGAAAAGCTCGAGACGATCACCTACTTTCAATGGCTCTACAGCACAAATGGTTGATGTCATGAATAGCAAGCACAGTGGTATTTTGAATAGATTCTGATTCATGAGGGATTTAGGGGGCTTAATCTAGTTGCATTATTTACAATAGACTCTTGCAATATGCAACCGTCAAGATTAAACTTTAGTATGAAAGGTCAAGTAGGCACTCTAGTGAAAGCGATGGATATTCTCGACGCTCTAGGTCAGATAGGTCCACTCGGGGTGATGGACTTGAGTCGCAAACTGAAGATGGATAAGAGTGCTGTCTCTCGCTTGCTGAGCACCTTGAAGTCTCGCGAATACGTTCGCACCTTAGCTGATGGTCGTCATGACCTCGGGTTGCGTATTTTTGAACTCGGACAAATTCTACAAGATCGTATGCCAGTGCGCCAAACGGTCATCCCTCATGTCGAAGCACTTGGACGAGAAACGGGCGAAACCGCATCCGCCGCGCACTACCATCACGGTCAAGTTTCCTATCTACATGATTGCATTTCTGATCGAGCCATCCGCCTAGGAGGGCGAGTCGGACTACGCTGTTTACCTTGGCAGGATGTTTGCGGCAAAGCCATTCTCGCCTTTTGCCATGAAGACTATGTGATCGCGTGTCACCAATTTGATCAACAGGCTGGGCGTAGCGATCTCCCAGAGATCGGCGCCATGCTCGCCGAGCTAGCAGCTATTCGTAAAAAAGGCTTTGCCATAGAAAAAAATACTGACAGTTGCATTATCGCAGCAGCGGTTCCATCTCTCCACCGACCGTGCTCCATTGCTCTGATGGTCGGAGGGCCTGCCTCCCGCATCAAAAAAACTGATTCACAAAAGCTAGCCAAATTAGTCATTGAGCACGCGCAGCAAACAGCACAATCATTAGGTTGGACAGCCTAAGTGCTGTCCTCTAGATATTCTATTTACCCTAGTTGCCAATCACGGCTATACTGAACAGAATCCGCCATTCTATTCCACATGACTCTTATCATCACTCTCATCCTGATCGGCACGATTGCCTTACTCCTTGAGCTATTTCTACCTGGCGGCATCGTTGGCGCCGTCGGAGCCCTGTGCTTGTTGGCTGCCATCGTCGTCACCTTCAATCGATACGGAGTCAATGCAGGCATCCTAACCAGTCTCGCCATCCTCATTCTTTCCTGCATCGCCCTATACTACTGGATGAAAAATTTTGAAAAACTGCCAGGGATGAAGCGTTTCATTCTCACCCAAAGTTCCGAACAGTCCAGCCTATCCGCCGACAGACAAAGCTTGCTCAATCAATCTGGCAGAACACTCACCGATCTAGGCCCCTCGGGTAAAGCGATGATCGATGGTAAAAAGCTCGATGTGGTCGCCCAGTCCGGTTATATTGATCGCGACACCTCAGTGACCGTCATCAAAGCCAATGGTCATCAAATCATCGTGCGGGCTGAGTCTCTCTAGCACTGCAGCGACTAAGCTTTGTCTTTGATGTGAATCCAGGCGTGCACATGAGGTTTGCCTCGAAAATACCAGATCATCGAAGGCCCCTCCACTTGTAAAACATCCCACACCCCATCGTGGCCGATATCTTGTTTTTCATAAAATGCCAAGTGCAAATCTTTCATCTGAGGTTCAATCATTTTCATCGCCTGTTGACGATCTTTTTGCCTAAAAGGCAGCAACATGTCAGCCAATACCTTCATCATTTCTCCCTGCTGATCTGAACTCATATCAGCTACGGACAAACCGTCCAAACCACTATTTTTCCCACTCAATTCCACCGTCTTATTTTTCTGCTCACGGCGTCCTATTTTATTCATCAACGCTTTGCCACGTTGTTTGCCATCCAGCATTTGATACACCGCATTCGCACGCTTCGCCTGAAACCAATAGACATTGCCTGGATGATCAGCTTCCTCCTCGAAACCTCCTGCCGCATGACCATAAAAAATAGGCCCACCAAAAGCCGAGCCAGCTAACGATCCGCCGTCACAACGACGAGTGCAGTGCCGCCCTGTGAACACAAATTCAAACTTATCCTGCCCAGGTTTACCAAACACCGCCACGGCGGCACTACCAAAAGCGGCTTTTTCCGTCGCATCCTTACCATGCCGGTTATCGCTCAAAAATTGATGCAAAACTTTGTCACGGTATTCATCACTGTGCATTTTCAGGAAAATCTCACGAATCATTGCCTGCTGATCCGCATCAAATAACTCCCCCACCCTTGGTTTGACGATGTGCCAATTATTATCCACCACCGAACGCAAAGGATGATCAAAAGGAAACACCATCACCTTGCGTTGTTTTTCATTGAGACTCTTATACAGACCTGTCACCAAACTCTCTGCGGTCACTGCAGATGACGCCACCGACGCCACCACACTTTTTTCCGCCGCTTCCATCGCAAGCGATCCGCCCAAAGTAGTCACTGCACCAAGCGCGGTTGTATTCTTCAGAAATGCACGCCGCGAGAAACTTTTTTCCACGCCGCGAACACCATTGATCAAAAGGGATTTATTTTTCATGATTCAGTAAACTAACAGGATTTGCTCACGATGACCAGCTGATCTTTCACCTCTTTACGAAAATAAACTTTCGATTAAGTTGACCCTAGCAAGCATGAATACCGCACAACTTTAAACAGTAGCATGAAAATCGACTCCAAAACCACCCTCAGAAAAGAAGTTCGCCAACGCATCGAGTCATTATCTGAGCCGACCAAAAAAAAACACTCACAAAAAATCTGTCAGCATTTGGAAAATTCAGTTTTTTTCAAAAACCACCCCACCCTACTGACCTACTCTGCGCTCCCCAATGAACCCAACCTGCTTGCTTTATTCCATCAACTCAGCTCTCAACAGGTTTTTTGTTTTCCCAGGGTGATCGGTGAACACTTAGAAATCCGCCAAGTAAATGATGCCGTAGCATTAGTCCCTGGTTATGCAAATATCCGTGAACCCTCAGCCGAACTCTGCCCATTATTCCCGCAACAAGATTTGCAAGTCATCCTGCTGCCAGGACTAGCGTTTGACCCAAGCAATGGAGCGCGGCTAGGTAAAGGCAAAGGGTTTTATGACCGCCTATTAGATGACCTCATAACGAACCCTGCTAGCGCAGTGATCACCATTGGCGTGTGTTTCTCCTGCCAACTGGATCAAGTGCCAGAAGAAGAGCACGATCAACGCGTCGATGTCATCGTCACAGAAAAAGACATCTTCACCCCTCGCAGCTCACTTGCGCTTGATCGACAGTGATTGCGCCGAAGCATCGCATTGGGTCGAAGTCACACCGCCGTCCGGCCAACGGATCTCTAACAAAACCGCACTGCCCTCCGCCACCTTTTGCGGCACAGCAAAGATCAAATCATCACTCGATTGCGTCAGGTAACTACCGCCACCGTAGATTTCAGCCATTTGCGACTTCAACCCCGGAGCCTTCACCGTCACTCTCGCACCCAGAGCCTGCGGATTACCCTTAGCTCCGATCAATTGAATCCTTAGCGGATGCGTATCCTTCAACGGCACCGCATTCATGAATACTTGTGGATCAGCATTATTCACCCCGACGATGAAATCCTCTCGCCCATCTCGGTTCAGATCCACTGCTGCCAAACTCTTAGCATCACCCGGCACCAACAAACCACTCATAGCTGGCCACACAGCTTCAAACGGTTTCTTCGCATCACCAGTGCCGCGCAGCAACAAACTCACACCACTATCAAAAGGTCCTGTCTCCACCTGTGGATTGAAAAAATTCTGCACCATATAACAATCCACCTTACCATCCAAATCCACATCGCTGAGCACCACCCCAAAGCCCGGCGACGCCTGCGACAGATGAGGTAATTTCACCACCGAAAAATTGCCCTCGCCATCATTGATAAAGGCACTCGATTCTAGGATATTCGCCCGGTGACGAATACCGTCTGACAAACGATCGATGGGAATGATCTGCGACAGCGAAGCACTAGCGAAATTGCTATAAGTCTGCATTTTATCACCAATCATCGGCATCGCCAAACTGGTGCAACTGAAACCACGTCGAGGAAAACACACATCCCCCTCAAAGTTAGCTTCTAAGATATGAGCTTTGCCAGTTTTATCAAAATCACCGTAGAAAATCAACTCCGGCGATGTCAGCGACGCTTTATACTGTGTATTCAGCCCGAAATTGGTCGCCACAAAATCCACATCACCGTCATTATCAATGTCCCGTGCGGCAATGCCATTCCACCAGCCAAACTCCTTACCTATACCTCTCTGAGCCGTTTCATCTTTCAATTTCCCATGGTGATTACGGTAAATCTTCACCAAACCCCAATCGTGAGTCACCACCAAATCGATCCATCCATCTGAATCCACATCGGACCATAACGCTCCCGTCACCAATCCCGTTTTTGCCAGTTTAGCCGATACCTGCGCCGTAGCTTCCACCAACTTTCCACCCTCATTGACCAACAAAGTGCTTGTCGGAACCACAGGATAAGCTCCCGGCACCGAACGACTACCCACGAAGAGATCCACATCTCCATCGCGATCAAAATCAGCACCTACCACCACACTACCACTGCGACGAATACTCGGCACAGCACCCGTAGCGGCTTTGACAAAGTCCCCCTTACCATCATTGAGATACAAACGATCCTGCAAAATTTCATCGCCCGGTTCACACTCAATACTACCGCTCACCACATAGAGATCCAGATCTCCATCGCCATCCACGTCGAAAAACAGCATGCCCATATCTTCATAAGCAGCATCCTCCCCAAATACCACTACTGGACGAGGCACCAATAAGGGCTGATTCGAACCCGACTCGGTTTGATTGATAAACAATCGTCCTGCCTGACCGCTCGATCCACCGAGATAAAAGTCATCATCGCCATCCCCATCCACATCCGCCCACGCCTGACCAGGCCCCAGCTGTGATAAACCTAAGGGCAACAGCGACTGCCTAGCATAGTCGTCAAAAGGTTTTTCCTTCACTCCAAATCCCTTCAGCGCACTGGACTCGACAAACATCGGCGATTTCAAACCTAACTTCTTCACCGCGGGCTTTTTGATCGCCTTCCCATCACTCGGCTCAGTGATCACATAGCGCTGATCCGCAGCCAAACCTTTAAACTCCTGCACTCTGCCACTCGGCCAATCGATCCTCAAACGCAGAATCTTTTTTTGCTGCCCTAGCCCAAAGTGAACTTGAGCCTGATCGCCATCCATGAACCCTCCAGTAGGTAGCAAATGCCTCACCTGACGCTTGCCACCCGCCGTCTCCAAAGTCACCAAAGCTCCGATACCTTGAGAGTTACTCTCTTTGCCTCGCAGATCCAATACCACCCGACTGCCTTTGCCGCCCTTGTTCAAATACAAACTCAGCGGATCTTCCAAGTTCGACACCACCAAATCAGGCCATCCATCTCCATTCAAATCTCCTATCGACGCCCCATAGCTCATACTGACATGATCGAGCCCCCACTGCTTGCTGACGTTGGTGAACTGTAGCCCTCCGTTGTTCTGATACGCCATATTCTGCTCACGGCGTTCTGACGTTTTTTCGTAGTAGTCCCACTTATTTTTCCCCACCAACATCGCATGGTTGAAACTTGGCGCCACATCCGAATGATTAAATTGCCTTGGAATCCCATTAGTGAAAAACAAATCTGCATCCCCGTCATTATCAAAATCCGCACTACGAATCGCCCAAGTCCATTCCGTCTGCGCCACCCCAGAGAGGTAACCCGCCTCCATCATGTAGTCCGTGCCAGTATTCAAATGCAAGGCATTGCGCATCAACTGGCGCGCCCCAGGCACCGCCAACAACCTTTTCAACCGCGACCCCATCGACGCCATTGAAGCTTTTTGCATATAATGGGTAGAGGGCATCATGTCCGCCACCAAAAAATCGATCAACCCATCGTTATTCAAGTCCGTTTGAGCCGCCCCCATACTAAACCAAGTGGTGTGACGTAAAGTTGGTCGTGCACTTTCAGTGAAAGTTCCGTCACCATTATTACGATACAAATAATCTGGATCCGAAAAATCGTTGCCCACATAGATGTCTGGCCAACCGTCCTGATTGTAATCCCACCAAGTCACCGAATTACCCCAACGTGGTCCCGTAGAGATACCAGCCGCTTCAGTGATCTCCACAAACTTCCCCCCGTCGTTCCTATAGAGACGATCGGGACGTCCGCGCTCGACGTACATCACCTCCCCATTCGGTCCGTGTTCCTGATGATCCACCCGATACCAACGCTGCCATTCTTCATTCACCTCAGGCTTACCGTCGGGCATTTTGATCAAAGGCACCGGATCCTCCGGGCGACCACCATCGCGGTAAACTTGATGCGTCAGTAAATACATGTCCAAATCACCATCACGATCAAAATCACAGAAAGCCCCCTCAATGCTCCCATCCACCGCATTCAACCCAAAATCCTTAGCCCGCTCGATGAAACTCAGCCCCTTTTTTGAACGCTTTCCATCTTTGCCGATCAACTGATTAATGAACAACTGATTCGGGTAATCATAATTCACCACATAAATGTCCAAATCACCATCGTTGTCGATATCGACCAGCGAAACACCAACACCCCAAGCCTCGTCGCCACCAGTCACTCCTAAAGCCTCCGCCACATTATCGAACACTAACTCGCCCGTCTGCAGATAAAGCGAATTATTTCGCGGTCCATTAGCAGCAAAAAAATCCGTTTTGCCGTCCAAATCCAGATCGCCAATCGCCACCCCACCACAAGCTGAACTCGAATGATAGACTCGCTTCATCGGATGCTTGGTATCGATCAAGTTCACATGCGTGACCCCCGTTTTTTCAGGCGACAACAGTTCGAAACGCACACCTGCGAACTCCGTCGGAGCTTTTTTCAAAGGAAAAGCCTGCAGGTTTTTCTCTTGAGCAGATAGCTCAAAAGCATAAGCACTGCACAGTAAGGAAACTAAAAAATATTTCAAGGATTTCATTCTCTTTATTAAACTAAACCTATACCACAAAAACACACTTCACAATTTCTATAGATTGCCAAAATTTGCGCATTCTAAGCACGAATAGCGCACAATCACGGCTTGCGCATCCTTTACTAGCCGGATTTGTCACCACCTCCCACCCTGTGACACGCTTCATCATACAGCGCAAATCTATAAGATTCAGTTGATTCACAGCCAACGCTCTTTAATATCCAAGCTCTATGAGCACCACACCCAAACAAGTCTGTCTGATCGGCGGCGGCATGATCAGCCGAATCCAAGTTTTGCCTTCTCTTTACCAGATGCAACGTCTCGGTATGATCGGCGACATCACCGTCTGCGCTCGTCGCAAATCCACCTTGGCTCCACTGATCGATGATGCAGATTTGAAAGCCTCCTTCCCGGATCACTCGTTCATCCCTTCTCCCGGTCCAGACGACAGCGACGACTCTCATCCTGATCTTTATAAAAAAGTGCTCGATGAATTGCCCGAGCAGTCCGTCGTCTACATCGCCATCCCAGACCAAAACCACTACCAGGTCATTTGCGACACCCTCGACCGCAACCACCACATCGTTTGCGTCAAACCTCTCGTGCTCACCCACGAACAAGCTCTAGACGTGCAGAAGCGCGCTTGCGAACGCGGACTCTTTGTCGGTGTCGAATACCACAAACGCTACGATGACCGAAATTGGATCGCTCGCAAAAAATACCGCAACGGAGATTTCGGTGAGTTCAAGCTCGGCCAAGCCCGCTTGCACGAAAAATGGTGGTACCGCAATTCCAACTTCCAAAACTGGTGCACCACCGACCAAACCGACTTCTTCGTTTACATCGGCTGCCACTACGTCGACCTAGTCGCTTTCATCACCGGACTCAAACCCGTCTCCGTCTCCGTGCATGGCATCGAAGATAAATTCCCTAACGGCAATGTCGGCTACCTCTACACCGACGCCCGCGTAGTGTGGGACAATGGCGCAGTGCTCAATGTGCAAAACGGCATCGCCTATCCGAATCAAGCCATCGGCGGCAACGACCAAGGCATGAAACTCTACACCAAAGACGACGCCACTGGCATTGGAGGATTCATCGAACACGTGGACTATTTCCGAGGCGCGACTTATTGCGCCATCGCCGATGGCAAAGACCCTGGCGACACCGCACATCACATCGTCAATCCCGATTATTTTCAAATGATCGAACGCTCTGATGGTCCAGGTCTGCGCCCAGTAGGTTATGGATACCGAGCCGTCGAACAGCTCGTCAATACCGCAGCCCGCGTCGCCAATGCCGGAGACCTCGCTGCGAGAAAAGTATTGATCAAAGAAATCGATCAAGCGGAATTGCACGCCACACCAGAGAACAGTTTCTTTAACGAACTCGTCGTCGAAGCCGGACGTCTGTCCATCCTCAACCACGCCAAAACCGTCAACATCACTTACGGAGACAATCCCAGAGTAGCATTTGCCGAGTGAAAATACCGCCAAAAAAAAGTAGATCGGGTATCCTCACCCGCTTCTCCTTGCACTTAAATCACAAGTAGCGGGTGAGGACACCCACTCTACGCTTTAATAAGCACATTTAGACAACAGCTTACAAAGCTGTTTCACATCAAACACCCACCCGGCGTAAATTGCTAACCATTCACTTCAAAAAAAACGGATGTAGCGCGGGTGTCCTCACCCGCTTCTCCTTGCGCTTAAATCACAAGTAGCGGGTGAGGACACCCACTCTACGCTTTAATAAGCACATTTAGACAACAGCTTACAAAGCTGTTTCACATCAAACACCCACCCGGCGTAAATTGCTAACCATTCACTTCAAA
>JAKISY010000017.1 GCA_021648365.1 Verrucomicrobiales bacterium | reverse complement strand
TTTTCTGCCGCTACCTTCCACCCGCATCAGGCAGATGTAACCATCAAGTATTTCGTTCAAACTGAGCGATACGAGCAACTTAGGGATCATGCTATTTCATGGGCAGTTGTAGAGCCTACTATTCGGGCGCTTCGTTGGGAAGCAGAGGAGCTTCTTGTTCTTCTCGCCAAGCGAATTCGCCTCTTCAAGTTTATGACCGGAAGGATCGAAGGAGATACTATCTCGCTAACAGACCTCGAAAATCCTGCATTGGCTTATAATGAATGGAGAACCTTCTTGCCGGCAGTCGTTAGGAATCGCGCATTGGCTTGTGATGAGAATTCTCTTGTGTATTTCCTACGACACACCCAACTGATACCTAGGCAGTGCATCGTTTCAGGCAACGAGGTATGGGAGGCTTTCCGTAAGTCGAAGACCACTTACATTACGGGTAAAACCGTGCGCTACGGAATCGATTCTGCTGAGCGCATTAATTCTTTGGATGTGCTAAATGCATTCTCAGTTTTTTACCCTAATGCAGATCGAATGTGTGAAGCAATTCTCCGAGGCATGGATGTCGTCACAACGCAGGACAAGATTTTAGGCTCTCTTGATTTCAAGAATGACAAGCGGCTTTCTGAGTATGATGAGGGTTCTTTCATACGCTTGTTATGCGTTAGTGGAATTGTTGGGCGTAAGCGGGAGAACAAGCGGACTGATGATCTCAGTATCTACGATACAGCGCTTTTTGAATGTGAGCGGGATGGCACGATTCAATTTTCCTCACGCGAGGAACTTGTTGTTCATCCCATGTTCCAGAAATTTATTGGAGCAGATCGCTTTGCGGAGAGAACAGCACACCGCCCCAAGGCCGGCATGCCTAAGGCTGGCCGTGGAGCAATCTGGTTCGAGAAGATCAAATTTGTCGAACAAGGCATCGCTCCTAACGCCTGACCCGCCGCGAGTTCAATCCGCCATGACCACTCAACCATCAACCCAGAAGTCGGAGCGCGCCCTCGGTCAGGCGTAGGATGACTTTGACGTTCGGTGAAAATAATGAAGACTAAATTCAAATTGCTCATCCTTTCTCTGATACCGGTGATTGCCGTCATAGGCTATGTTATTAGCGTCGGACCTGCATCAAAATCGCTATGGGATTCTCTTGAGGGCGAAATTTCGGCAGGAACTACGTCCTCAGCGCGAGTGAAGAAGCAGGCGGCGTATTTTCGACGCTACAAACCTCTGTTTTGGATTGAAGATCGACTTACTCCTTCAAACGTGTCATACAATCATACTCTACTTGGACGGTATATTCGTAGTTTTGGGGTTGGCGACCGAGTTGCCTTGGGTGGAGGCCCTGGATAAACCGAAGCACCGAACAAACGAGTCGAGCTAACCGCCTACTCGCTTTGAGTTGAAATCAAAATGAAAACTTTAACAATTAACCCGAATGCGAAAGCTCGCTGCCAGTAGGCGGAAGCTCACTCGAAACGTTCTGCTCAAAATAATGGCGTCTATTTACAGTCCAAGAATGACGAATGCTCTCATTCGCTGCACAAGAAGTGACGACAAGGCATCGCCTTTTTTTAAACTCATGCAGGTTGAATTAGAACGAGAGGGTCTTAGGCTTTGGGTATGGGATATGGTTTATCCGCGTGATGAACTGTGGGATGAAGACATGGAGCAGCTTTGCAATGAAATAGAAAGGAATCGCGATTTATTGATCAGCTTAAAGAATGGAAGCGAAGATTTCACGTTGCATCTCGCCGTCTATGTGGAGGGTGCTTCCTATCCCTTTTCTATTCCAAATCACCTTGCCAGACTTTCAACAGATTGCGGTTTTGATATCGAAGTTTACGTGGACAATTAATGCAGAACAAAACGCAGCAGAGCAACCCGCTACTCGCCTCCAGTCAAAACCTAAATGAAAACTTTAACCCTTAACTTGAACACGAAAGCTCGCCGCCAGTAGCGGGTTGCCTGTGCTCTACGTTCGCTGGAAAAACTATGACACAGGCTGAACGTGTATCTGACTTCACATCGAGAGTGAAACATTCTCCAGAATCTGCCTACCTGCACCGGCAGCACCAATGGCGATACATTCCGATCCATCCACTTGGAGATGAATTAAAGGACCTTCAGCGACTTGGGTTACAATCAGAGGATTGCTTGCTGACGGATGCATATTGGGAAATCGATGGGGATATCATATTTTTGGAGGTAATTGGACATGCTCACACAGATCGCGATCCAGGGCTCTATTGCCGAACGAGGGATGAAGGAGGGAACGTTGTTCTTGCTGTTCTCGAGAATGGATTTATTACGCGAGAATCGTTTGAAGATACAATGACTTCATTCTATTTTAGCGGGCGACTGCTTGATTCTCACCCAAACACACTAACACTAATCAACAGCGAACAATAGTCAGCACCGAATCCCTGAGCCGCCTCGTAGTTATGATTCACTCTAATTTTAACCCTCAACCGCTTCGTCAATACGCGCTCCCACTCAGGGATGCGGTGTGACTTGACGTTCGCTGCAAAATAAACTCCCAATTCACACATAAGCTAGCTCACAGAATCCAGAATAAATTTTGGGAAATACTTTCGTCAGAAAGCGCAAGAAACAGCAAAACCTTCACCAAACAACTCAGCGAACAAACGAGTGGAGCGAACCACCTACCCCGCTTTGAGTTGAAATCTAAATGAAAACTTTAACCTTTAATCTGAATACGAAAGCTCGCTGCCAGTAGGTGGTCCGCTCACTCGAAACGTTGGGCAATAAAGAATTACTACTTCTAAAATCATGACAATCTCCGATACAAAAAAATATGTCATAATTTGCATCTGCATAATCTTGAGCGGTTGCGTGCCTTGTCGATTTCGTTCTAGCGAATCAATTCGAAGCTCTCTTCTTCGGAAAACCCCCATAGGAACAAGTCGTGAGATTGCGGAACCAATAATATTGGATAATTCTCCACGAATGCATAACAGCAAACATAGCCTGGAAGAAAAAATACATTCTGACACAAATGTAATCGGACCAATACCCATTTGTTTTTACTTAACAAGTCCAGTATCAAATATAGGCTACAGTGCAAAATGGTATTTTGATGATGAAAGTAGATTGGAAAACATTAAGATAAGAAGGTCTGCAGATGGGCCTTAACATTCATATACAAACACGCTCAGGAAAAAGTGCAAGCCCAACAAAACGCAGCAGAGCAACCCGCTACTCGCCTTTAGTTGTAACCTAAAGAAAACTTTAACCATTAACCTCTTCGTTCACACGCGCCCCCGCTAGCGGGTTGCCTGTGCTCTACGTTCGCTGAAGAAATGAAGTATCGCAGCCTACTACACTCAAGAGCAACGAAGACGGGACTTATCGTCGACCATCGCAAATTTCTCGAAGGTGAGGTTGTGCCGGCGAGCAGAATTTTGAAAGGATTCATGACAACTACTCTGCCCAACGTGATGACTGACATCCAAGAGTATTGTTTTCAGAAGCGACTGGACACCGAGATCGAGATTGGCGTGCCCAATTCGTTCGTGACAGCGAATCTAGTCGTTGCCTACAGGAGTCAGTCATTTCGAGTGATTTGCGGGAGATCTGTTGTGCGCAGCCTTTGGAATCCATTTGCGGCAGAATTTGGTAAGAACTACGACGTTATGACCTTCATCGAAAGTGATATGAAGAAATTCCATGACGAATTGCGTAGTCTTCTTACAACAAAATATGAATGCAGAATTTTGGAGCTAGACACGCAAGAGGAAACCGAGCATCGCCCCCTAACAAATACCGCAGCGAACAAGACGCTGCACACCAAGCACTGAGCCGCCTCGTTGTTAAAAATCCACATGACTTTAACCATCAACTCCTTCGTCAAAGCTCGCTGCCAGCTCAGTGCTGGGTGAGCTCGACGTTCGGCTAAAGATAAATGATCCGCGTTACTCTGACAGTTTGCCTGCTTACCCTTGGCATAAGTTTGACTAAGGATGCTGGGCCCATGGTGCGGGCGGGGACATGGGTTACACATTGACCGGACACATAGGTAACACTTTTAGCATGATCTCATGTGCTGGGAGAAGCGCAAGCGCTATCCCCCCAACGCTCGGCTGAGGCCGTAGGCCGAAGCCGAGCGTTGGGGGTGTTCTCAATGATTCCCAGCTTCACATTTCCATATTGAACCCTTATCAGGCCGCTCTCTGGGGTTTGTTCAATCGATACCTTGGTTCCAGCAAATGCTTCTCCCACCAAATGGCGATTGCCTTTGATTGAAATATACCCAGTCATGTTAACTTTGCGTGTTTCCGTAGCCGGATCATAAAGGTGAATTTTAATACTCTCATCAAGCCTTCTTGTTGAGGCTTGATAGATTTCAGCAGGAAATTTTAGCGATAAACTTTCGTGCGGTCTTTCCGAATTAAAATCCTTACGCCAGCGATCAAATCTTTGTTGCTGAGCATTTCGATTAGGGCTGGAAGGACGACAGCACTCAGCTTTCATTGTTCGATGCATGCGCTCATGGCAACCATTGTCCTGCGGGCACCCTGGGCGACTGTATTCAACTCTAATCCCCAGCCCAATCCACCACACGCTAAGCTTACTCAAGCCTCCTGCTCCAATCGTTGCAAAGGGTGCCCCATTATCTACCCGAATAATCTCTGGGAGCCCATACTGCTTGAATAATGAGCGAAATGCGCGCTTCGTCCAGTATTGCGTTGCCTGCGGAAGTGCCTGCGCGCGCAGTATGTATCTGCTGTGTAAATCTGACACTGTCAGAGGATCACAGCGACTGCCATTTCCCAGTGGGAACCAACCTTTGAAATCCACCCCCCAGACGTGATTGTTGTGACTTGGTGGGGTCAAATCGCCACGTTTAACATGAAAGGCTTCCCCGCGTCTTCGTCGAGCTTTCACCAAACCGTTACGCTTTAATATGTCACCAACAGTGCTCACTGCTGGCACTTGCTTAACGCCGTATTTAGTCTTCAGAATCTGGCGTATTTTTTTAGCTCCCCAAGTTGGTCTTTTGCGGCGCTCAGAAACAATCAAACGCTCAATAGAAACGTCGGTTTTCCCAGGTGAGTTCCTCGGGGAACGACTTCGATCGGCTAGACCAGCTCGTCCAAAATCTCGGTAACGCTTAACCCATTTATGACCAGTTTTTCGTGAAATAGAAAACTGCTCACACAGTTCGCTGATAGTGAAATGCCCGCTCTGGGCAAGGCTTACAAATCGTTGTCGTAGTTCCATAGGTAATTCAGTTTTCCAAGGCATATTGCCCTGTCTTTACTGTTACCTATGTCCCCAGTCTATCTGTAACCCATGTCCCCGGTCCATACCCCCCCGACCTCATGGTTGCATTAAGATGCATGGCAGCGATTGAGCCTATCGAATTCGAATTGGAAATTATTGGGTCATCTATGAAATTTAAGAACAAAGAGTAATTATTGAGATCGTGAGAGTAAGTCACCGGCGTGAAGTTTACCACAAGAAATAAACCCACAGCGAACAAGATTAGATGAGAAGGTAGTTGACAGCACGTGAGCGTGTTGTGATAGACTAACTGCCTTATGAAAACTAAAATACCCTCATTAACTATCGGCGTTGATCTTGGCGACTAGAAACATGCTATCTGTGTCAACGATGCCTCTGTTAAATCATCGAAGTTCGGACAATCACCAATCACCGTGAAAGCTTCCGTCGACTTTCCAAAAATTTGACTACCTTCTCATGGAAGCGAGTCGAGCGAACCACCTACCCCGCTTTAAATTAAAATCTAAATGAAAACTTTAACCTTTAATCTGAATACGAAAGCTCGCTGCCAGTAGGTGGTCCGCTCACTCGAAACGTTCGACGAAATAAAATAATGAGACTCTCTGCCACGATCGCAATTCTGACCATTAGCTTTATCCTGAAGGGTTTTGGACAGACTGATTCATCAGACACTCTTCTCTCTAGCTTGATCTTGGATGAATCGCTGTTCAAGGAGTCAGAAGCTGTGTTTGCGGCATGGGTGTCGTATGGTGGGTCTCGGGCACTCTGGGTTAATGAGCGCTTTCTCGAGCTCAATCCCAAAGAAGAAAAGTATCGATATTCATTCGACGAAGAGTTGGAGACCCGAAGCTTTATGTGTGATGTTTGGGAGGAGTTGAGCGCAGACAGCAAATCGAACGACGAATATTTGGATGTCTTGTTAAAGACGAAAAAAGCAGGTTTTTTGTCCGAATACGTATGGCATTACCTCCGTAAACCCGAATGGAAAAAGCAGCCTAAATCGCTGAGAATGGACAATTTTTCAACTTGGCGCGTGAAGAATATACCAGGACACAAGCCGAAAACTCTGGCAACGGTGAAACTTGAAGACAAAGGCGTCGAACGTCAAGTCAGCCCTGAATCCCTGAGCTGCCCCGTAGTTATGATTCACTTTAATTTTAACCATCAAACTCTTCGTCAACGCGCGCTCCCACTCAGGGATGCGGTGTGACTTGACCTTCGACAAAAAATGAAACACGCGCTTACCACAGTGGATTCCTCGATGGCCAAACTCACCGCTATGCTTCTTTTGGTGGCGAGTGCGTTGACTGGAATCTCTGAAGATCGTGTTCCAGTCACAAGTTGGGAGCGCGCCAAGGACATGCTTGGGCTTTTACCCGAGACCAATTCACCTTATGGAGCCGCTGGAGCCGACTATCTCGAGGAACAGATCGGGCGGAAGCTTTCTGGAGAAGAACGTTCTTTGCTCGCACGTGACGCCTCCGGGAAGTGGAAGACTTTCTCGGATGACCTTGTTTCGTTTGACATCCCGGATGACCCGTTGTTGACCGTGGAGGTGTTCGTTCCGAAGCAAGAGCCACAACTTCAGGTCGTAGGCGGGGCAGTAGGCACAACCGACAACTCATTCGCCAAGGTGTATCGGATCACCTTTGGCGACGGAGTCCCTTATGGGTTGGTTCTTGTGACGGACAAACCGTGGTTCGACGAAGGAATATGTCTGTGTGGGCCGATTGCATTGAAGACGTTTGCCCAATTTGACGGCAACATCATTGAGTTAAGCCAGCTTCCAAGCGGCGCTATCAAAAAGTTCCAAGCGATTAATGATTCCCACAGGGCGATTCTGTTTGAATGGACCCATTCCGCGATCACGCAAAATGCGTATTTCCGTATAGGTGCATCGTTGCGGCTGAGGCCTTCTTCAGACAGGAGCCGCGAGGAGTGGATAGCGTTCTCTAAGGAACACCGAGGATTCGATGCAGGTTTGGGTTGGTTGCGGCCCGGAACCGCCGTCGCCGATGTGATCGATTTGCTGGGCAAGCCTGCTCGACAAAGTGAAAAGGATTTGGTATACGCCAACGACGAAAGGACGGAAGATGGGCGCGGCTGGAGAAGCACGTTTACGCTTCCAATATCCCGAGGTCATCTTCAGCGTTTCGGGGCTGAGTGGTCTACCTACAAGGAGCTGAAGGCACCCCGCGGCACTAATGCATGGATTGAGGATACCTTGCGTGCTTGGTCGGATGAGGCCGATGAATTGTCCGAGGGAGAGTCACCAAGTTTGCCCGCCAAAGACGTTGAATTCATTCTCGGACTTTTCCACAAGAAGGCGGGCGCATCGACCGGATCAGAGTGGGGTTTCTGGTGTGATATCATCGCGGATTTGGCACGGCTCGGCATCAAGGACAAGAGTGCTGCAAAGCTAGTATCGTCTCGTCGCACCGAAATGGATTTGCCCCAGTTCCAGGCTCGTTGGGTTCTGGAGCTCTACGAGCTGCCGGAGCGAACCAAGTTTGTGCAAGACCGACTCGCCTTCTTGACGGGAGATTCCGAGGGAGCGGCTACCTATCGAGGCGAATGCCACAACCTTTTTGCGAGCTTGGAACCCAAGACCGAGGTTTCGAGGAACCTTATTCTCCGGGGCACGACACACGACTCGGATGAGGTTCGTGAAGCAGCAGTTTTCTTCGCCTCCAAACTACACCCCGAGGAATCGTTAACGGTTGTCCGTTCTGCTTTATCGGATCCCAAGGAGGGAGTGCGTTGGTATGGAATCCTTAACGTGGACGATGTCTGCACCAAGAAAGACCTGCAATGGCTCCAGAAGGCACTGCAAGCTGAGACTAACGAGAGGAATCGAAAGGAACTGGAGGAAAAGATTGGTCAGCTAGAATGAGGCAGCAACCCAAAACGAGTCGAAAGCGTCATGACAATTCAAACATCAACCCAGAGATCAAAGCGCGCTGCCCGGCAGCCTGTGGCAGCACTCTGACGGTTGGGCTCACAAATGAAACTGAAGTCACTAACGAAGAAGCAATTCATTTACTGGCTGGCTGCATCAGGACTTGCGGTTTTTCTGGCTATTTTCCTCCCATATCAGATGTTAGGATTAGCCGTCGGAGTCTTTAATTTGTCGACATTGATATTGTTACCCCGTGAAGAACGCCATCAACTGTTTCAAAGGAAGCAGGCGGTTCAACTTTTCTGTTTCGTTGCGGTATTCGCAGTCGGTATTTTCATGCTGAACTCAATTCCAAAAGAGCGATTACTTGAGATCCTCCGATTCATGCATCACCCTGGCTTCATCTTACCTCCGTGGATATTTATGATCTGGCGGGCATACCATTTGAGGCAGTTGGGTTACCTTCTAGAGCTAACAGCCCAACAAAACGCAGCAGAGCGCCCCGCTACTCGCCTTAAGTCAAATCTCAAATGAAAACTTTAACCCTCAACCTGTACACGAAAGCTCGCTGCCAGTAGCGGGTCGCTTGTACTCGACGTTCGACAAGAAGAAGATGAACCAAAAGACGATCAAGCAATGGTGTGCTGAATACGCAATGGACTGGTATGGTCAAGGACGGATGGGAACCATTGCCTATGATTGGAAGATGATACTGGGGAAGGGTCGCTGCGCCATCTTCTCCTCGGCGATTGATTCCCCAGAACCAGAGAACCTCCAGATCAATGGCAGGTCTGTTCTTGTATTTCCGAATCTAAACTCTCCCCGTAACCAAGGCAAGATTAGTAGAACGAAATTCCTCAGAATCATCGACTGGATAGAGCAGTGCCTCATAGGAGATATCACTCCGTGGGAAGCATCCATGCCGAACAATAAAGGGTGATATCAACCTCGGCTCCGCAGCGCGAAGTTGACCTTGATCCCCAGTGAGAGCACAATCTTTTCGATTCAATTTCTCATCCCAGCTGGGACGACATACCCTTGGACGTTCTCTCTAAATAAACATTGCCCCTGTGGCACATTTGTGGCAGTATTGCGCTATGAGTGATGCAACTGTAAGGGCAAGGATAGATCCTGAACTAAAAGACGAAACTGACAGGATTTTTTCAGAACTCGGTATATCTACTACCGATGCAATTCGCATGTTTCTCTCTCAGGTAAAACTCCAACGGGGGCTTCCATTCAGTGTAGGACTTCCAGATCAGAATGAGGATCTCTTGGTTACAAGTTCGATGAGACAAAGCACTTTGGATTCGGTATATGACGACTAAACCAGGTGAGATCTATCGAGTTGATCTCGGTGCGAGCGGCAAAGTCCGAATGATGTTGATTGTATCACGCGAAGATTGCGATTCCCCTCGGGCTCTGTCTTTATGTGTCCCAATTACTTCGTCAACCCGCGAATCACTTTACGAAGTAGAGCTACCTTCTCGACCATTTTTCCGGATGAAGAGTTACGCGAATGTTCAAGGTCTTCAGGCAATTCAGCATCATGAAATGAATGGACCGGTTGGAACGATTTATGGAGAATCGTTTGAAGCAGTGAAGGAGGCTCTCAGGTATTCGATGGATTTATAACTAAACAGAGTGCAAGACGCTACTCACGCAGCTAGGAAAATAACATGCGCTCGCGTTTGATGAACAGCTTGCTCTGATTTTGTAAAATCAAGGTCTTTGAAAAGAACAAAGGTGACGCCATCAAACACCAAATGAGATCTGCTAATAAGGCATTCCTCAGAAAAGTCCATGCAGGTGGATAACCTGGCAAACCGCTCGTCTGACTCTGAAGCCAACCAACAAAGTCATGTGCGTAGCTAGGAGAAGATGCCCAAGCTACGGTATTTGCCAACAAATAGAAGACGCTGCTAGCTAATAAGGTTCCTCCTAACATCACCAGCCAATGCTGATTTTTAGCCATGCGCGCTCCTGCAAAACAAACCAGCACATAGAATGGCAAAGTGTAGATCAGATGACTACCCAATCCCCAACCGTTGAACAACGCGAGTCCGACATCACTGCCTACCAACAACAAAGCTGGCAGCCACCAAAAACGCCGACCTAAGATCATGCCGCCACCAAAGGCAATCGCCATCAACGGCGAGGTATTGCCCAGCCAATCCATTTGCGAGGCAAACAGACGGTAGCACAAGGTCAATACTAACAAGAATGCGATAAAAACGGCACGCGACTTCTTGCTAGAGCTTTGATCAGCTGATGAATCTATATTCAACATTAACGATACGATTATCTCGTTTGTAGGTATAGTCCACTTTTTAATCGACTACTTCTCCAGACGAATTGAGGCAGAACGTCCATGCGCGTCGAGACCTTCCATCTGCGCAAAGACTTCGACGATAGGCGCCGACTTCTCCATCGCTGCTCGGTCAAGCTTAACGATGCTGGTACGCCGCTGAAATTGATCCACCGTAAGGCCAGGAAAAGACTTGCCAGCTCCACCCGTAGGTAACTCGTGACTCGGTCCGGCGAGAAAATCGCCCACCGCCACGGGCGAATAGTTGCCGAGAAAAATCGCGCCGGCTGTTTTGATTTTTGGGATCAGACTTTTTTCTTTACGGGAAATCAGCAATACATGTTCTGGAGCGAAGTCATTGCAAAGCTGAACGCCGTCCTGCATGTTTTCCACTAACACATAAGTCGAACCTTTTTTGAGCACCGCTTGCAACTGCTTTTGGCGAGTCAAAGTCGCGGCTTGTTCGATCACTTGTTGCTGCACCGCTTGCAGAGTTTTTTCGCTATCGCTCACTAAGACCATCAGGCTATCACCACCATGTTCGGCTTGGGCTAACAGGTCGGTAGCGATCCACGCCGGTTTAGCCGAGCTGTCGCAAAGCACCAAAATTTCACTGGGGCCAGGTAGCAAGTCCACTGACACCAAACCAAAAAGCTGACGTTTCGCTTCAACCACATAAGAGTTACCAGGGCCAAAGACTTTCGCCACCGGAGCGATGGTGCGTGTGCCGACTGCCATCGCCGCTAGTGCCTGCGCACCTCCGACTTTATAAACTTCCGTCGCTCCAGCCTGTTGCAAAGCGTAGAGCAAGGCGGGATTGATCGAACCGTCAGGCCTCGGCGGTGTGCAAACGACGATCTCTGGCACACCCGCCGCTTTGGCGAGAGCCACCGTCATGTTCACCGTCGATACCAGTGGCGCTGTACCACCTGGCACATAAATTCCCACTCGCTCAAAAGGCTGAAATACTTCGCCCACCTGCGCACCTTGAGCATTTTTAGCCGTCCAGTTTTTGCGCAAACTGCGCTTAGCAAAAAAGGTCGCATTTTTCCGCGAAGCGGCGATCGCCCGTTTTTCTTTTGTACTCAAGGACGAGCCCGAGGCTGCCAGCTCCGCCTCGCTGACTTTCAAATCGCTGCCTTTGCGAAAATTCACCCGATCAAATTTCTTGCCCAATGCCAACAAAGCTTTGTCCCCGCCTTTTTTCACCTCGACGATCACTTGTGTGACTGTTTTTTCCACCTCCGCAAGCGGCTGCGAACGGCGCGACAATTTTTTGATCGCCGTTTTGAAGTTTTTTTGCTGATAAGAAATGTATGCCATGGTAGTCGGTAGTGAGATAGCCCCTATTCAACATCAAGCCAGAAAGATTTCAAATAATCATCACCACGGAATTCTGGCGGCATCTGACCCGCTTTGGATTCGATCAGACTACGCCCCGCCTGATCCACCCCCTCATAGAGCATGCCCTCAAAACTCCACTCAGACAAAGTGTGGTGATTAGTCGAACACAGCAGCCAACCGCCTTCTTCATTCAGCAAAGCCGCCGCTAGCTGCACCAATTCCGCGTAATTTTTTTCGGCCTTAAATACCTTTTTGCCATTGCGAGAAAAAGTAGGCGGATCGAGAATGATGCCAGTAAAACTCCGCCCCTGCTTGGCAAAGCGACGCAACCAATCCATCACATCGCCTTTGCAAAAGTAGTGATCCTCGGGGTCGAGCTGATTGATTTGAAAATTCGCCTTGCCCCAATCCAAATAACGTCCCGATAGATCCATGCTACTGGCGGTAGCCCCCGCCAAAGCTGCTACCACCGAAAAAGAACAGGTGTAAGAAAAACAATTGAGCACCCGATCACCCTCCTGAGTACGGCGCGCCAGCTCCTCGCGATTGAGCCGCTGATCGAGAAACATACCCTGCGAATAACCCGCCTGGAAATCAATCAAGTAGCGCGCATCATTTTCTGCGACAAGAAATTTCCCCTCAACCCGCTCACCCTCGACCCATTCTGGTGCCGTTTTGTCCGTTTTATCCAGCCGTTTCCACCACACAGAACGCGCCAATCTGGGACAAATGCCGCGCAGCTCATCAGGAAAAGTTCCGCCACGCGTCTGCACCACCCAATGCCCATCGTATTGATCAATGCGCACATCATCGCGCCCGATCGCAGAGCCATGCAGAATCCGTCCAGCCGTGGTGCGGCTATTCGGCATGATTTCCAACTGAGATTCCCATTCTTTCATTTCAACTATTCATAACACACAGATCATTGAATTCTCACAGCGAAGAACTACAATGCAACTGAAATGACAACTGAACTTAGCCAGACCATCGACCAAGCCGTTTCCGACGGACACCTGCTTTCCTCATCAGCGGACAATATCCGCCATCTGCTCGCATCGAGCGATTTGCCACTCTACCACGACAGTGTGAGCGAATTGGTTGAGCAAAAAGAATGGTCAGAGCTCAATGATCGCTTTTACCAAACATTAAAATTTGGCACCGGCGGCCTACGCGGACGTAGCATCGGCAAAATCATCACCTCTGCCGAACAAGGTGCCCCCCAAGCCCTCGACCGGCCTGAGTTTCCTTGTGTCGGCACCAATGTCGTGAATTTTTACAACCTCACTCGCGCGACAGCTGGTTACGTTCGCAGCCTAAAAGCGAACAACCCTGCAGGTCGTACCTCCATCGTCATCGCCCACGACACCCGCCACTTTGCAGTAGAATTTGCCGCACACGTCGCCAAGGTCGCCACAGAAAACGGAGTCGATGTTTATCTCTTCACCAGCCCACGATCGACCCCAGAACTTTCCTTTGCCGTACGTCACCTCAATGCCACCGGCGGCATCGTGCTAACCGCCAGCCATAACCCCCCACACGACAGTGGTTTCAAAGTTTACTGGAACGACGGCGCTCAAGCAGTGGAGCCACACGCCAGCAACATCGTCGATCACGTGAACGCAGCCAAAGAAGGCGACGCCCCAGAGCTAAGCCCAGATGAGCTAGGCAAGATCACCGAAATCGGCGAAGAGATCGATACCGCCTACATGGACACACTGGAAACTCTGTTGCTCGACCCTGATGCCGTAGCGCAGGAGAATGATTTGAAAATCGTCTTCACCAATTTACACGGCACTGGCGGCAGAATCGCCCCAGCGATGTTGCGACGCCTAGGCTTTGACTGCGCCACCGTAGCCGAACAAGACATCGAGGATGGACGCTTCCCCACGGTCGATTCTCCTAACCCAGAAAATGCGCCAGCCCTAGCGATGGCGGTCGAACAGGCGCAGCAAGAAGGCGCGGACCTCGTCATCGCCACCGACCCCGACTGCGATCGCATGGGGGTTGCCGTTCGAGACGGAGATGAAATGAAACTGCTCACCGGCAATCAGATAGGATCACTGATGGGCTGGTATCGCATCAAAACTTTTTTTGATCAAGGCATCCTCAATGAAAGCAACCGTAAAAACGCCGTCTTGGTGAAGACTTTTGTTACCACTGGGCTGCAGGAAGTCATTGCTGATTCTTTTGATATCCGCTGCGTCGATACCCTCACCGGCTTCAAATACATCGGAGAAAAACTCGGCAAGTATGAAAAACAAATCCCTGCTGAACTGCGAAAAAATTATCGTCAAATGCCAGAACTCGAAACCCGTGCGCTACGCCTAGAGCACAGCTCCTTTTTTGTCTTTGGTGGCGAAGAGAGTTATGGCTACCTCGGCTCAGACGTCGTGCGCGACAAAGACGGCAATGGTGCGGTGGTGATGTTTGCCGAGTTGGCAGTCTATGCCAAATCTCAAGGATTCAGCATCGCAGAACTGCTCGACCAGATTTACTCAGAATACGGTTACTTCCAAGAGCAACTGCACTCCGTGGTGATGGAAGGTGCACAAGGAGCTGGTAAAATCCAAACCCTCGCCAAATCCTACAGCATCAACCCACCACAGGAAGTGGATGGATCGAAAGTGAGTGAGGTGCTCGATTTTGCCACCCAAGAAATTCAAGACGTTGAAGGCGATACCTTGCCCAAAGAAAACATGCTGATCGTCAAACTCGAAGACGGTCGATCCTTTGCTGTTAGACCTTCTGGCACTGAACCTAAAATCAAATACTACCTCTATGGGAAACAATTACCTGAAGCTGGCAGTTCTTTTGAAACCAGCGCGTTACCGCAGATCAAAGAGAAAGTTGGCGAATCGCTGAAATCCCTTTGGACTTGGTTAGAAAAAGATATTGATGTGCGACTAGGCTGAAGCGAACCAACTAACATGAAGCCGAAAACCATCTGGCCTTGGCTCGCCGCCCCCTTGAGCGGTGGCTTGCTGGCACTGTGTTATCCTACTTGGGATATCAATGCACTGATCTGGTTCTGGGCTTTACCACTACTAGCCGCACTGTGGTTTTCTAATCCGGAGCAAAAAAAATCTGGCAAACCGCGCAGTCGCGCATGGCGTGGTTGGTGGATCGGCTACTCATCCGGTCTTACCTTTTTCTTAATCAACCTAAGTTGGTTAGCAGAAGTCAGCGGCGTAGGAGCCGTCGCCTTGCCTGCCTATCTAGCCGTATATTTTGGATTTTTTGGAGCCTTCGCCGCTACCATAGGACGCTGGAATTTTGCCGTGGTCGAATCTGCTCAAGCTAATAAATGGCAAAAAACCTTTGCCCCCTCGTGGGACGTATTACGCATCGCCTTCCTCAACGGAGCCATGTGGTGCGGCATGGAGTGGCTGCGCGGTGTCGCCTTTACGGGACTACCTTGGAACGGTTTAGGTGTCGCTTTGCACGAAAATCTCTACCTCATTCAAATCGCCGACATCATTGGAGTCACAGGCATTTCTTTTGTGATGATGTTTTGCTCCTGCGTGGCTCTGGCGACCAGCTACCGTTTGATTCAGGAGTTTGGCAATCGCGGCTTGCGTCCACACCTAGACTTCACTGTAGCCGTTGCGATGGTGATGGGGATATTCCTCTATGGGCTCAACCGAATCAACCAAATCACTCACGACCCTAGTGAGACCAAGGACATTCGCGCCTTATTGGTGCAGCTCAACGTGCCCATCGACCAGGTTTGGGATAACGCAGCCCTCACCGCGAACCTAGATGATTATTACGACCTCACCACCGCTTACGTCGAAACCGCAGACTTCGATCTAGTGGTATGGCCTGAAACCGCTCTGCCTGGACGCTTCTTTTACCCTTGGGTGCAACAGTTTCTAAACAAGGTGCTAGCCAAAGGGGACTTCTACCTGATGGCAGGTCTTGAAGAAGAAGTGCAACCCAATGAATTATACAACGTGGCAACTCTGATGCGCGGATCGACCAAGAATTACCAAATGTATCGCAAAACACACTTGGTTCCTTTTGGCGAATACCTTCCCTTGCGCAATACCTTCCCGCCCTTTGAATGGGTAGCGGGTCACTTGATCCCTGGAGATTTTCAAGCCGGTAAAAGCTTTGAGCCTTTGGATCTCGATGACGGTGAATGGCAAATCATTCCGCTGATCTGCTTTGAAGACACCATCGGCTCCTTAGCGAGAAAATTCGTCCGCCCAGGTGTTCCTCAAGTGATCGTCAATGTGACCAATGACGGTTGGTTCTGGGAAAGCTCGGAGTCCGCACAGCATCTCGCCAATGCCCGCTTCCGCTGCATCGAATTGCGTCGCCCGATGATCCGCGCCGCCAATACAGGCGTGAGCTGTTTCATCGACGAGATAGGCAGTCTCTACGACCGCAACTCCAAACAAAGTTTCGAGCGGAAAATCGTCGATGACGCTAGTGGTAGTAGCTTCATCACCGGCACCCTGCCCGGCACGGTGAGAATGAAAAAAAACTCCACCCTGACCATATACGCCCGCTATGGAGATTGGTTCTCCATCAGCCTAGGCTGCTTTGCTTTTGCCATGATCGGCCTGCGATGGAAAAACCGCAGACCTCGCAAACCACCAAGTACCAACTAACTCACGTTGATTTCTTTCTTTGTCTCTGGGTCTAAAATAGCAATCTTCTCACGATGATAGGCTGGGTCGCTGCGGAAAATCAAGCGAGCTTGGTGCCTACGCTCCAGATCAATCAACAGATCGGAATCCTTCGTTTTCAAACGATCCATCACATCAGGATGCACCACCACAATCAGCTCATCGCGATCACGATGTTTTGACAATACCGCCGAAACCGCGCGTTGCAGTTCCACACTCATTGACTCTGGCGTTTTCACCCGACCGCGCCCCTGACAATAATGACAAGGCTCGGTAACGGTCATATTAAGACTTTCGTGCAGTCGCTGACGGGTCATCTCCATCAAACCGAGTTGAGAAATCTGCAAAGCCTGCGTTTTGGCTTTGTCCATCTTAAGCCGCTCCTTCATCGCGCGATAGACCGCCTGCTGATCTCGACGGCCGCGCATGTCGATGAAGTCCACCACCACCAAACCGCCGATATTGCGTAACTTGAGCTGACGCGCGACCTCGCGAGCTGCTTCGATATTCGTTTGCAGGATCATTTTGTCCTGCTTCTTAGCGCGACCCGTATTGACGTCCACCGCGATCATCGCTTCTGTTTCATCAATCACCAAATAACCACCCGATGGCAGCCAAACCTGACGGAAAAACGCATCATCGATTTGTTTCTGGATTTTCAGATTCTCAAAAATAGGTTCACTGTTTTCGAATAAATGAATGCGTTTTTTAGAACGTCGCGAGATGCTGCCCACCAGATCTTTCATCCGCTGCACCGCCTCGGGGCTATCGCACAGCACTTCGTTGATCTCATCGGTCAAAAAATCCCTCACCGTTCTCTCGATCAAATCCGGCTCACGAAAAACACAAACAGGCGATTTTTTACTAGCAGCTTTGTCTTCGATTTCTTCCCATTGCTCAAGCAGGATACTCAAATCACGGATGAAGTAGCGTAAGCGTTGCCCGGTAGCTACCGTTCGCAGAATGATGCCCATACCTTCTGGCACTTGCAGCTTTTCCATGATCCTACGCAGACGCGCGCGCTCTTGTGGGTCCTCGATTTTACGCGAAATACCAAACTGATCATTGCGTGGCATCAATACCATATAACGCCCAGCCAACGAAATATTGGTCGTCACGCGAGGCCCTTTAGTCCCGATCGGCCCCTTAGATACTTGCAACAACACCTCTGACCCAGCAGGGTAAAGTTGGGGAATGTCCTGTGACGTGATACGAGGCTGTTTTTTCCGCCCCCCGCCACCATTGCGGCGTATTTCCTCCATACCGCTATCGAGCGCCTCAGGGATAGCGTCCCAGAAGTGTAGGAAGGCATTTTTCTCCAAACCGATATCGACAAACATCGCTTTGAGACCAGTTTCGATATTGCGCACCACCCCCTTATAAATCGAGCCCACAATATTCACATCGTCGGTTCTCTCCACTGTGTATTCTTCCAATTCGCCGTCTTCCATGACCGCGACCCGGGTTTCTAGCTTTTCGCAATTGATCGCTATTTTGGTGCCTCCTTCAAGTGCTTTTGAACGAAAGACTTTAGTTAATTTTTTCAGCATTTTATAATAAGTTTTGTATTGGGATTTCCCCTTTGGTTAATTTTTATCGTTATCTTTTTTTGACTTTAACTTCTTCGGCCTCCGCCAATGAATCGTCGCAAATTTTTCCAGCGTTGTTTACGTTTAGAATTTTGTTTCTCCACTGATCCTTCTGCATCTGCCTTGCGCTTGATCGATGGCGCCGGAGCTTTCTTTTTGACAATCTTACGAGCCGTTAATTGCACCGGCATGATTCCTGACACGTCCACCGACTCGTCGCTGTCGTCGCTAGCGTATTCCTCCAGCCCCTCGCTGTCGAATGATACCATCAGGATGCGATCAAAATTGCCTTCCGCTTCTGGTAAGCGCTCCAACTTGATCCGCTTGCCCTTACGCATCGCCATCGTTTCATCAATGATGTTTTTTGCAATCGGAGAAGCTGCTCTACCTCCAGAAAAACCATTATGGACAAAAACACAAACGGCTATCTCCGGTTTATCATAAGGGGCAAAAGCAATAAACCAGGCGTTGGTCGGCTCCTTAGGATTACCCGTTTGAGTGGTCCCTGTTTTTCCAGAAATAACAGTGATTTCTGATTTTGCCCGCGGTGCGGTTCCTCGCGATTCGTTCACCACTCGCCACATGCCACGTTTAACCGTTTCCACATCTTCGCGGGTCAGCCCTTCTTTGAGCAAATCATGCTTCACTTTGGGCGCTTCTTGAGAAACAATCTTCCCATCTCTTTCTGCCACCTTATCAATCAGCCTTGGCTGAAATACACGTCCGCCGTTACTCACCGTAGCAGTGACACTCGCCATCTGCAGAGGCGTCGCCTCATTGGCGCCCTGCCCAATCGAAGCCAGTGCGGTGAACGCGTCGCTCCACATCAAACCCTGCATGCGCAACCACTCCGGCCCCGGCACGCTACCTGGACTCTCCCCCGTCACCTCAATCCCCGTCTTGTGGCCTAAGCCAAGTATGCTGGTCATTTTGAGCACGTCCTGTATCCCGCAGGCATTGGCGTATTGATAAAAGAAAGCGTTGCAAGAGAATTTCAACGCCTCGCTGACATTGATTGAGCCGTGGGTGAAGCCTTTCGACAAACTCCAACACTTCATATATTTGGCTCCATATTGTACCCCGCCATAACAAGTGAAATTGCGATGATGCGAGCCTGAGAGCATACCCGACAAAGAGATAGGAACTTTGAAAGTTGAACCCGGCGAATAAGGATTGATCGCTCGATTGAACATCGGGCTACTAGGATCCTCGGTGTAATGTTTCCAATCCTTGAGCGTTATCGTCGGAATGAAAGCGTTAGGATTGAAAGATGGCACAGATGCCATTGCCAATATATCCCCAGTTTGCGGATCGACCACCACCGCAGCCCCTCTGCCAATTTTTCGCAATGATCTCTCAGCGATCATTTGAATCCGCGCATCAATAGTGAGATAAACATCCGCACCTGGTTGCGGTGCCGTATAACTCGCTTCACCTACAATTTTGCGTTTTTCATCCCGCTCAAGAACCCGTTTGCCAGCCTTGCCTTGCAAATAATGGTTCATGGTTTTCTCAATCCCATACACCCCGTAGTCATCCCCCACATAGTGATTGTATTTTTTCTGTTCTTCCAAAGGCACCAGCTTAATGTCAGGAAGATTAACATAACCTAAAATATGGGACGCCAAGGAGTCATAACGGTAATCTCGGCTAGCTTTCGCTGAAACGGTTACTCCGGGCACATCCAGATTATGCTCTGCAAATACCGCAAATTCTTCAAATTTCAAATCTCGCCGATAGGTGTAAGGCACCAAGCCTGAAGTCGTACGGTAGTGACGCCTTAATTGAGCTGAGTTGAAATCGGCAGCCAAACCCAACTCTGCCAAAGCCGGCAAGACGGACTGTTTCACGATCTCCACCACATCGATCTCTTTACGCTCCTGAGGCTGACCACGAACGATAGGGAAAAAGGTGTATTTAGGGATCGATTTGTGATTTTTTTTGTAATTGGAAACGATCTCTTTCAAATCAAGGTTCACTTCATAATTCGCCACATTTTGCACCAAAGTGATGCCGTTGCGATCTTTGATCTCACCTCTCACCCCAGGAATGCGCACCGAAACTTCCGAGCCTCCAGGTAGTTTGTTTTCATACTTTTGTCCCTCCACGATCTGAATCTTGTACAAACGCATCGTCAGCAGACTAAAGCCTGCAAACACCACCGCAGCTAAAAGGTAAAGTCTAAGCCGAAAATGCGTCGCCATAATGATCGAGGTTACGGGTTATACCTTCTAGGCGAATGCGGAAGCCTGTCTTTTTGGCAAGACGACTCAGCAACAACAAAACAATCGGAGCGATCAACATCGAGAACAGCGAGGTCATCAATATCTTGAACCACACTTCTGGTAAAAACTCGACCCCACCACGATGGAAACTGATCAACAAAAACTGAATCAACATACCCACCATGATCATGGTGCCCACCATGAAAACCGGTACCTCCCAGCGCCCTCGGCTAAACAAGGGACGCACCCCCTGAATGAAGAGCCCCAATAAACCCAAAATGAAGATAGTCAGTCCAAAAGATAACTCCCCCGCATCACCCAGCGGCACGTGGTAACGAGCATCCCAAATAAAACCAGTGAACACCGCCAACAACAACATCACCGGAAAAGGCAGAGTCACCGCTGCGCAAAGAAACACCGTGAAGACCAACATCAAGCGAGCACCATAGGCCCACTCGAACACAGGAACAAATTCCTGTAGCACGAAGGACAGGGCAATGGATATAAAAACTATGATGTAGTAAATCATTCTTTCAAACCCGATACGACAAACACGTTTTTTAGCAGCGCGAAATTCACTTTGGAAATCACCACAGCCTCACCATCAATAGCACCCCGAGAAAACTCTTTGATTTCCCCCAACAACAAATTGCCTGGAAAAACTCCGCCCACTCCAGACGAGATCACAGTGTCACCTGGAGCAATCGCCGCATCTTTCGAAATATAGCGCAGCTTCAACTCAGGAGCCGCATTGAGCGCGCCGCGCTGTCCCGACAGAATACCCTGCTCCGTGGTACCCATCACCCGCGCCGAAACTTGACAAACTTCGTCTGATAAAAGAATCACCACCGAGCTGTCCTCCCCCACCTGCGACACCTTGCCGACCAGCGCCGCTTCATTATCCACAGGCACGATCACAGGGCTGTCCACGGTGATATTAGATCTCGACCCCTGATCGATGATGAGAGTGTGATACCACGTGGGTCCCTTGCGATTGATCACTCTAGCCGATACCAAGTTCAGTGGCGAGTTCTCCACGTAGTTCAATGCCTGACGCAGCGCACGATTTTCTTCCGTCAAATCGTGCAGCCGCTCATTTTCCAAGCGCAACAGAGCGCTCTCCCGCTCCAATACATCCAGCCGCTTACGCAACTCACGAGGCGATCTGCCATCATCACCAAACTCATCAATGCTGCGCTCCAGTTTTTCACTCGAGGACATCATCGGCGCAAACACAGCTAGAGCGCCGCGTTGCACGACCCGTATCGTATCTGGGCTGAATAAAAATATCCAAACCAGAACCACCCCGAATACTACCAGGGTTATAATGTTTATCCGACTCATTCTACCGCGTTCCTATAAAGAAGCGGCAGGTGTATCAATTTTCGTTGCTCGTTACACGTTTCAGGAAGGAAAGCTCATTCAAAACCTTGCCCGCACCCTCTGCGACCGCACTTAAAGGGTCTTCTGCCACATGCACGGGTAATCCAGTTTCTTCCGATAAAAGCTTGTCCAGCCCGCGCAGCAAAGCTCCGCCACCTGCCAATACAAATCCTCTGTCCACAAGGTCCGCCGACAGTTCTGGCGGACACCTTTCTAAAGTTACTCTGACTGCGTCGACGATGGTATTCAATGGATCCATCATCGCCTCTCTGATTTCAGAAGAAGTCACCGTGATCGTTTTAGGCAATCCTGCGACCAAATCACGCCCTTTCACCTCCACCGTGGTTTCTTTCTTCTGGGGATAAGCCGATCCCATTCTAATTTTGATCTCTTCCGCCGTGCGCTCCCCGATCATCAAATTGTAAGCGCGCTTCATATACTGCATCACCGCTTCGTCCAATTCATCGCCAGCTACTCTCACACTGCGACTGTAAACAATGCCCGAGAGAGAGATGATCGCCACCTCTGTCGTGCCACCGCCGATATCGACGATCATGTTCGCCGCTGCTTCCTGCACTGGCAAACCCACCCCAATCGCAGCAGCCATCGGCTCTTCGATCAGATAAACTTCGCGCGCACCTGCATGCACTGCCGATTCCTTCACCGCACGTTTCTCCACCTCGGTGATTCCCGATGGCACCGCGATCACCACTCGTGGGTGCACCATGCCGCGGCGGTTGTGAACTTTACGGATAAAATGGCGCAACATTGCCTCCGTCACCTCAAAATCAGCGATCACCCCATCTTTCAACGGGCGGATAGCGACAATGTTTCCCGGCGTACGACCTAGCATGCGCTTGGCATCGTCTCCCACAGCGAGAACTTGGTTGGTGCCAGCTTTCACAGCCACCACCGATGGTTCACGCAGCACGATCCCGTGATCCTTCACATACACCAACGTATTCGCCGTGCCCAAATCAATACCAATATCGCTAGAAAATAATCCAAATAGCTTTCCAAACATTTAAGCTCCTAACATTTTCAAAATTCATAAAATAAACCCAAACCAACCCAACAAGTGTAGTGAACCGCGGACCATGGCATTTTTCAAAACCATGAAATCCCAGCTCTCACTTATCAGATACAGACTGTCATCCAGTCTGCAAACGTCTCATACAATGACGCATAAAACTAATCACGTGCATACTAAGTCAAGGTAAAGCCACGTCGAGTATTAAATTTGTTCGTTTTCGTGATTTTTGATCTATTTAAGCGGTATTCCGAGTCTGTTTCCTCCTTTTTCCACCATTTAGCTATTAACCGCTTTTGCCATGAAGCAAGAATCCCCACATTCGACCAAAGAAGATGTCTATTACCAATGCCAACGCTGCGGCAATTGCTGTCGCTGGCCTGGCGACGTTTGTTTTGATCCCGACGAAATTTCACCCGTTGCTCGTTTTGTTGGATTGTCCGAAGAAGATTTCATTCAGCAATACATGCGCCTGCGCACTGACCGCCAAGGACTGTCCTTGATCGAAAAACCCAACGACGAATGCATTTTCCTGCAAGACAACGTCTGCCTAATTCAACCCGTCAAACCCCGCCAATGCAAAGGCTTCCCCAATGAATGGAACTTCTCCGGCTGGCGAAACGAATGTGAAGCCATCCCAGCCCCACGCCCAGCGCTTCTCCGTAAAGGGTCACACCCTTTATTATATATTTGGTTTACACTTTTTCTACAACAAAATTGCACTGTGGCATCAGGGCTAGGGCTTTTCAGCGATCACCATCAGCGTCTGGAAATGCGGGCTGACTTTTTCACGATCCACGACCGCTGGATCAATATTCACAAAACCGCTGCGCTTGAGAAATTGCGACAACTCCAATTCAGAAAATCCCAACCACAGGTCTGCATACAGATCCTTGGCATCTTCGTAATGATGCTTGAGCAAATCGAGCACCACCACTCGCCCTCCTGGTCTCAAGATCCGGAAAGCACTTTGCAACGCCACTTCCGGTTTGCCCGCATGATGTAGTGATTGACTAAAAATAGCAATATCCACACTCGCATCCTCAATCGGCGGGTCTTCAATATCCCCAAGCCGGTATTCGAGGTTTTTGAAACCATTCTCTTGAGCGACCTTCGAACCGAATTCGACCATCTTCTCCGAGCTATCGATAGCTACCACTGACTTCGCTCGCTGCGCAAGCAACTGCGAAAAAGTGCCCTCCCCCGCGCCCAAATCAGCAATGTCCAATGGCGGCATCAGCTTGAGCATCGTCTCAGCCAGCGCCTTCCACGAACGCCCCGGCACATACTGACGACCAAACTTGCCCGCCAACTTATCAAAATATACGCGAGCCTTGTCTTTGCGCTTGCGCATCGTCAGCTCCAACGCCGCATTATCCTGCTCGATTTCCCCCACTTCTTGCATCGCAGCCCGCACCAAAGAAAAAATCTCAGCCAAACCCTCATCCATTTGGGTTTTTAATGCGTAAATCACATTCTTGCCCGAGCGACGGTCTTCGATCAAGTGGGTCTGCTTCAATTGCGCTAAATGAGAGGAAATCCGCGACTGCCCCATCGCCAATACCTCCTGCAGCTCTGCCACAGAAAGATCCTGCTGTCCCAAAAGGGACAAAATACGAACTCGTGTCGGGTCAGCAACCAAACGTAGTGATTTCAAAATTGACGACATATAATTATGTGCTAATATATCAACCCATCACGATTTGTAAATACAATTAGGACAACAACTATGGCATCATCATATATATTTTCATCAGAATCCGTTACAGAAGGTCATCCAGACAAAGTTTGTGACACCATCAGCGACGCCATCCTCGACGCCTGTTTCGAACAAGACACCGCCTCGCGTGTGGCTTGCGAAACGATGGTCAAAGACAACATGGTCATCCTCGGCGGAGAGATCACCACCAACGCCACTTTTGATCACCGCGCAGTAGCAAAAAAAGCACTGGAGGACATCGGCTATTCACAATCTTACGCAGAAGGCACCGATTACACTTACGAATGCGCGTTTGCTTCTGAAACCTTCCATTTCCAAAACTTGCTCGGGCAACAGTCCGTGGACATCAAACAAGGCGTCGATGCTGAAGAAGCTGAAGATAAAGGTCACGCCGAGCAAGGCGCTGGCGACCAAGGCATCATGTTTGGTTACGCTTGCCAAGAGACCGAGTCACTGATGCCAGCACCGATTGCCCTTTCTCACAAACTCGGACAGAAACTCACCCGTCTACGTAAAGATCGAGTGCACACTTGGTTGCGCCCCGATTCCAAAACTCAAGTATCGATGGAATACGTCGATGGCAAACCACAACATGTGACTGCAGTGGTAGTATCTACCATGCACGCTCGCGAGATCAGCACTCCAGAATTGCAGGAAGCATTGAAAAAAGACCTCATCCTTCCTAACGTGCCAGCAGAGTGGATCACCGATGAGACCGAATTTCTTATCAACCCCACTGGACTGTTCGTCATCGGCGGACCCGAAGGTGACTGCGGCTTGACTGGACGCAAAATCATCGTTGATACCTACGGCGGCATGGGGCGTCACGGTGGCGGTGCATTTTCTGGAAAAGACCCAAGTAAAGTGGATCGCTCGGCTGCTTACATGGCACGCTGGGTTGCTAAAAACGTCGTTGCTGCAGGACTCGCAGAAAAATGTGAATTGCAACTCGCTTACGCTATCGGCTACCCACAACCCGTCAGCGTTCGTGTTGATACCTTTGGCACCAATCAAGTGGACGAAGCCAAGATCGAAGCCGCTGTGCAGGAAGTATTCTCTTTTAAACCAGCCGACATCGTATCGCAACTCAACTTGCTGCGCCCGATCTATCGTCACACCACCAACTACGGTCACTTCGGTCGCGAAGACAATCTCGACGCCTTGACTTGGGAGCGCACCGACAAAGTGGAAGACCTCAAATCTGCCATTTCTTAATCATCTAACTATTCAAAGTAAAAAACTAATTCATATCATGAGCACAACCGAAGACTACAAAGTCGCAGACATCAGCCTGGCCGATTTCGGTCGCAAAGAAATATCCATCGCCGAGCACGAAATGCCGGGTTTGATGGCTACTCGTCAAAAATACTCAGCAGAAAAACCTCTCAAAGACGTACGCATCATGGGCAGCCTGCACATGACGATCCAGACAGCAGTGCTCATTGAGACACTGGTCGAACTGGGAGCCGATGTGCGCTGGTGTTCTTGCAACATCTTCTCTACTCAGGATCACGCAGCTGCAGCGATCGCCGCTTCAGGAGTTCCTGTTTTTGCATGGAAAGGTGAAACACTCGAAGAATACTGGGACTGCACCCTCAGCGCACTGACTTGGCCTTGTGGAGCTGGTCCAGAGCTGATCGTTGACGATGGTGGCGACGCCACATTGCTGATCCACAACGGAGCTGATCTTGAAAACGGCTCCGATTGGGTCAACAGCGACTCCGAATCACTCGAAGAACAGGTGATCAAAAACTTGCTCAAAAAAGTGCAAGGCGATACTCCTGAAAAATGGAACAACTACCTCAAGGACTGGAAAGGTGTTTCGGAAGAAACCACCACAGGTGTTCACCGCCTCTACCAGATGTTCGAAGCCGGAACTTTGAAAATCCCAGCGATCAACGTCAACGACTCGGTCACTAAATCCAAATTCGACAACCTCTACGGCTGTCGCGAATCCTTGCTCGATGGAATCAAACGTGCCACCGACGTGATGATCGCAGGCAAAGTAGCCGTGGTTTGTGGTTATGGCGATGTGGGCAAAGGTTGCGCACAAGCGCTAGTCGGCATGGGCGCGCAAGTAGTAGTCACCGAAATCGACCCCATCTGCGCACTGCAAGCAGCGATGGAAGGCTTCCGCGTGATGCCTATCGAAGAAACTCTCGGTTGGTCCGACATCTACGTCACCACCACCGGCAACAAAGATATCATCACCGTCGACCACCTGACCAAAATGAAAGATCAGGCGATTGTTTGCAACATCGGCCACTTCGACAACGAAATCCAAGTCGATGCGCTCAACAATCTCGAAGGCGTTGAGAAAATGGAAGTCAAATCACAAGTCGATCAATACACCTTCGCTGACGGACATCAGTTGTATATGCTCGCCGAAGGCCGTCTCGTCAATCTCGGTTGCGCCACTGGCCACCCAAGTTTCGTGATGTCTAACAGCTTCACCAACCAGACCTTGGCTCAGATCGATCTTTGGAAAAACAAAGACAACTACAAACCCGGCGTTTACATCCTACCCAAAAAACTGGATGAAGAAGTAGCTCGCCTGCATTTGGAAAAAATCGGTGTCAAGCTCACTACCCTGACTCAAGAACAAGCCGATTACATCAGCGTGCCAGTCGAAGGCCCTTACAAGCCAGAACACTACCGCTATTAAGCGCAATCAATTCAAAAACGGATCCCGACGAAAGTCTGGATCCGTTTTTTTGTGCACCCATCATGGCGAAATCTCCACGATTGCGTATCTTGCCCATCCTGCCGCACTCGATATTTTTCACCTTTATTTATCAACAAAAAAAGCCTATTGAATCTCAATGAAAACCTCAAACTACAGCTACCTCGCGATCCTGGTTCTGACCCTGATCAGTTCAGCTTCCAGTCTTTTTGCCAAGCCGCTGCATTATGCCGCCTCCGAACCAGCCAAGAACGTCAAACTTGTTCTCATCGCAGACGACCATGAATACCGCTCGGAAGAAACGATTCCAGCCCTTGCCCGCATCCTCGCGAAACATCACGGATTTGACTGCACCGTGCTATTTGGCATTGACGATAAAGGGGAAATCGAAGCGGGGAAATCTAACATTCCCTACATCGAGACTCTCGACAACGCTGACGGCTTGGTCATTTTTGCCCGCTTCCTCGCCTTGCCACCAGAGCAAATGAAACACATCGACGCCTATCTCAAACGCGGCGGCCCTGTGGTAGGACTGCGCACCTCGACCCATGCTTTCAACTACAAAGACAAAAACGACCCTTATTACAAATATCACTTCCGCTATGATGGCGATGACTACAAAGCAGGCTTCGGACATCAAGTGCTCGGTCAGAGCTGGGTAGGGCATTACGGAAAAAATCATCAACAAAGCACCCGCATCACCATCATCCCAGAGAAAGCCAAACATCCCATTCTTCGCGGAGTCAAAGACATTCACGTGCAAGCCGGTGGCTACAATGCTGAAGAGCAGTCCGACTGGAACATCCTCACCATGGCACAGCCATTGATGTCGATGAAAGTCGATGGCGAACCCGATGCCTCCAAACCACCCATGGCAAGCGAATGGACACGGGAATACCAAGGCGAAAACGGAGTCAAAGGGCGCGCTTTCACCTCTCTTTACGGCGCCTCCGAAGACATTCTCAACGACGGCTACCGTCGCATGATCATCAATGCCGTTTACTGGTCACTGGGTTTAGAAGATCAGATCAAAGCCGATTCCTACATCGCTTTTGTCGGTCCGTATAAGCCCAATACCTTCAGCGGCAAAGGCTACGCCAAAGGCATCAAACCCTCCGCCTACGAAGGTTTCGAAAGCCCCATCCCCGCGCACGCTGCCAAAGAGGCTAAAAACGGAAAAAAATAATCCATCTCTGGCTTAAAGGCCAGAAATGCAACCCATAGAGCGACCTTGCTTTTTCTTCGGTATGCTCAATAGTGACCCGTTATCATCACGACGTATTTGTCCCCGTAGTTCAACGGATAGAACAAGGGTTTCCTAAACCTTAGATGTGAGTTCGATTCTCGCCGGGGACACCAAGTGCAAGCACATCACTGCCTACAGCGTGACAAGGTCATGATGGAATAGGCGGTGCCGTATTGGCGGTGGTAGTTGTAGAGCGGGAAGTCCCACCAGTCACCGTCCTTTTCTTGTAGCGCTAGGATGATGTGAGCAAGATCGTTTTTCAAAGGCGTCGCTTTCTCGGCGGGTAAATCCTCGATGCACAAGGCGGCGTAGTAATGCCCGTAGTAGAAAAAATAACCTGCCACCGCGAACCAAGATTCGTGCGGCACCGGGCGTTTGCGTCCGATCGACAACCAACCATTGCGATCGCGCAACCTTTCTAGCCATGTGACCAGCACCTGGTCATCGATGGTTTTGTCGCCCCAATAACGCAGCGCGATGTTGCAAGCTTGGCTACGACCGAGACTGCCTCCTCGACGGTTGATTCTGTAGAGCGGTTTCATTTTCAGATACTCTCCATAAACGTAGGAGTTGTCATTTTTGCGCTGACGATTGATCGACGCTATCGCGCGTTTGACCATTTTTTCTGGAGCGTCGATGCCAATTTGAGCGGCCTCGTGAAAGGCGACTAATACGGTGGCGGTAGTGAAGCTGATACTGCTAGAAGCGGGTCTCTTGGCACCTACACGGAAATCATAATAACCCCAACCTCCATCCACCGAGGCGTAGCGCTGCAGCCGCTCGATCTGATTCAAAATAAGCTCATCGATTTTTTTCACCTGCTCCACCTCCCCGGTCTTTTTAGCTCGTTGGTGCAGTCGCACCAGTGCCTGAATCCCATACGCATGTGCCCACACATTATACATCACGTCAGCGCTGGCGCGTCGAACGGCAGGCAGCTCTTTCATCAACCAACTTTGCGCGCGCTTGAGCGACTGCTGCGCTGCGGGAGAGTGGGCGAGGTGTCCAGATTCGATCAGCGCAGAGATACACATCGCGGTGACGGCTGCGCGGTAGGCTTTGTGTGAGGCCGCAGGGTTGGGTGCGTAAATATTGAGCCCCTTGGTATGGTGCGGCGAACCCCACGAACCATTTTTGTTTTGGTCTTTGAGTAAAAACTCGACCCCGCGATCAATCGCAGCTTCGATCTCGGTGGCGGAGTGAATGACGACTTCTTTTTTTTCCGCCGCCTGCCCATAGCTCGTATCAACGATGCTTAAAAGAATCGTGGCGAGGAAATAGAAAATCAGTCGAGTGTACGGGGCGAACATAAGAATGAGAACATCCTGTCACAGGGCACGAGATTTTCAAAGCAGTGTTTTGGCAAATCTGCATATCCGTATTATGCTGACAAGCATGAGAGTGATCCTGCAAAGAGTGAGCGAAGCCTCGGTCGAGATAGACGGTCAGATCGTCGGAGAAATTGGCACGGGTCTGATGATTCTGCTGGGCATCGAAACGGCCGATGATGAAAGTGACGTGGCATGGTTGATGCGCAAGATCGTCTCGATGCGCTTGTTTGAAGACGAAGCGGGTAAAATGAATCTCTCCCTGCAAGATGTGAACGGCAGCGCGCTTGTGGTCAGTCAGTTCACTTTGCATGCTCAAGTAAAAAAAGGCACCCGCCCTTCCTTCATCAAAGCCGCGCGTCCGGAACAAGCGATTCCGCTTTATGAATCTTTCATCGAGGCGATGAAAAACGAGCTTGGCGAACAACGCTTAGCTACGGGAACGTTTGGAGCGATGATGAAAGTTAGTCTTGTGAATGACGGACCTGTGACGATCAGCGTGGATTCGCGGCGGCGTGAATAAAAGTTCCGCACCGCATCCACCTAGCAAAGGCACGCAGGAGCACGCCCCTCCATTTCCTAGCATTTTGGCAAGCGGAGCGCTCGTCCTACAATCTTCTCCCCATCTGCGTAGATCTGCGTCATCGGCGGTGCCGATTCCTTGCTCCTCTTTAGTTGTCCAGATTATCCAACATCTGTTGCAACTCCGCAGCGCGTTCTTTCCAGTGCTGTTGGCGTTCACGATTTTCTTCGATCACTGCTTCTGGTGCACGAGATACAAATTGCTCGTTAGATAATTTCTTATTCACCTTGACCAATTCCGCTTCGGCTTTACCCAATTCTTTACTGAGGCGTTTTTTCTCTGCATCGATATCGATCAGTCCTTCCAGTGGCATGTAAATTTTGCCAATAGGTGTCAGCGCGACTGGCACACCTTGCTCCGCGACATGACCTTGCTCGATCACTACTTCGGCAGCTCCACAGAGGCGCGCCAACACGGGCAGCTCTGCTACGATCCAGTCCGCCGTCGAATCGAGGATCAGACGCACATTGCGATTAGCGGCAAGATTGTATTCAGCCTTGAGATTGCGTGCTCGTCCAACCGCTTCGTATAGATCCGCCGTTTGCTTTTTGGCAGCGACCGCTCGTTCCGTGCGCAGACCATCAAAAACTGGCTCACTTGGCAGTTTGCGATTCATCAAAAATCCACCATCCTCGGTGAAGCCGAAATTCTCCCACAGCTCCTCGGTGATGTGTGGCATGAACGGATGCAACAATGCTAAGAAACGACGGAACACACTGTCCATAGTTTCCAGCGTAGCGGCTTTGGCTGCTGGGTCAGCGTCTTCGAAAAAGTCTCCTTTGCAAGACTCCAAATACCAATCGCAGTATTCGCTCCAGAAAAACTGATAAAGCAGATGCGCGATTTCACTAAACTGATAATCGCTGTAAGCTTGCTCGATATTCTTCTGCAAATCATCTAGCTTAGCAAGAATGTCGATCGCGTAGATAGATTTCTCCGCTGCTACGATGCTCGCATCACTCTGCTGCATCTGACGATAACGCGCCGCGTTCCATAGCTTGGTAGCGAAGTTGCGCCCTTCGACGATTTGCTCTTCGTCATAACGAATATCAGTGCCCATCGGCGCAATACGCATCAAACCAAAACGCACTCCGTCGGCTCCGTATTGGTCAATCAAGTTGAGTGGGTCTGGTGAATTGCCAAGCGACTTGGATAGCTTACGCCCTTTGGCGTCACGAATGAGGCTGGTAAAAAAGACATTCTTGAAAGGCAATTCATCCGTAAACTGATAACCCGCCATGATCATGCGAGCGACCCAAAAGAAGATGATGTCCGGCCCAGTGACCAGATCCGTAGTGGGGTAGAATTTTTTCAGTGTCTCACTAGGATCCTCGTCCGAGTTGCTCATGGTAGCAAAAGGCCACAACCAAGAGCTGAACCAGGTATCGAGCACATCTTCATCGCGCACCCAGTTCTCGCTATCTTCTGGCGGATTGATACCGACATAAAGATCATCGCCCGACAGGCTTGCGTCGAGTGATTCTGCGTTTTTCAGCTCTTCCGCTTTGTCTTTACGGTACCAGACCGGGATCTGATGCCCCCACCACAACTGACGACTGATGCACCAGTCTTGGATGTTTTCCATCCAATGTAGGTAGGTTTTTTTCCATCGCTCAGGGCGAAAGCGAATCTCCTCGTTGGCGACGGCTTGCGTCGCCTCTTCGATCTTGGGATATTTCAAGAACCACTGCATCGATACACGCGGCTCGATCGGCACATCCGCGCGCTCACTGAAGCCGACGTTATTTTCATACTCTTCGACACGGATCAGCAAACCCATTTCATCGAGTTTCTCCGCTGCTTTGTCTCGAGCTTCGAAGCGATCCATACCAACGAAATCTTCGCCAGCTAGTTCGTTCATCGTCCCATCGGGATTAAGCACGTCGATGATTTCCAAATCATGTTTTAAGCCGATCTCAAAATCAGCTTTGTCATGCGCTGGTGTCACTTTCAGCACTCCCGTTCCAAACTCTGGGTCGATGTGCTCATCGGCGATGATGGGGATTTCTTTTTCGGGGAAAGGCCGAATCGCTTTTTGTCCGATCAAATGACCATAGCGTTTGTCGTTGGGGTTCACAGCTACCGCACTGTCACCCATCAGCGTTTCAGGACGCGTGGTGGCGATCTCCAGAAAAGTGCCAGGTTCACCAGCTAGCTGATACTTGATGTAATAAAGCTTACTTTTTTGCGGCTTCATGATGACCTCCTCATCCGACAAGGCGGTGAGCGAGGCTGGGCACCAGTTGACGATGCGTTTGCCGCGGTAGATCAGTCCTTGGTCGAAAAGCTCCACAAAGACCTTAGAGACCCAACGTGAGTAATCCTCGTCCATGGTGAACCGCTCGCGTTCCCAGTCGCAGGAGCAACCGAGGCGTTTCAGCTGTTTGATGATGATGCCGCCGTGTTCGTCTTTCCAGTCCCACACCCGTTCGAGGAATTTTTCACGCCCCAAATCACGGCGCGTGGTGCCTTCTTCTTTGCGCAATTGCTGCTCCACCTTGCTCTGAGTCGCGATGCCCGCGTGATCGGTGCCAGGCAGCCACAGCACGTCTTTGCCCTCCATGCGGGCGCGACGGGCGAGAATATCCTGAATCGTATTGTTGAGCACATGCCCCAAATGCAGGATCCCCGTCACATTCGGTGGCGGAATGACGATCGAAAAGGCTTCGCAGTTGGAGTTTTCCTCTCCACGAAAGCAGTGGTTGTCGAGCCAGCGGGTGTACCACTTGGCTTCGACGTCTCCGGGTTGATAGGCTTTGGATATCTCGGACATAATCGGCAACTATTCGTTGCTGCAGGCGATTTGTAAAATTGAAATCGAGAGCAAGTCGACAGCAGCCCTTCTATATCGAGAAAGTGCGATGCAGAAAATTCATCAAATGCTTAATGGAAATTCTCTTTCTAATCCTAAGAACGCCAATAGGAACGCGTTCTCTAATAAGAATGATAAATTCAGAGCTTTTATCCCGAAGGGATCTAAGGAGAAAGCCCACGGCATCGCCGTGGGCGGAGTAAATAAATGACCGTGCCCTGAAAGAGCATCATTCCGGGCTGTGGCACAGCTTTGTAAGCTGTGGACGGTAGAAAAGCATCACAGCTTGAAAAGCTGTTTCACATTGCTGATGCCATTAAACAGCGGTTTCATCTGCCGAGGCGTCTTTTCAGTTCGTCAAAACTGATGTCTTGCACTTTCCCCTCTTCCAGTTCTTGCACGCGCTCTATGACTTCATCATCGGAGACATCATACGTTGAGGGAGCTATGGAGGCGAGTATATCTCCCGCTAACAAGGATTTTTCCTGATCCGAAAGTAGAACAACCTGTTCGCGAATTTGGTCAACGGTCATAGTTTAAAATACCATGACGTGAATATTTGAGCAAGATGTCTTTTACACCCCTGCTACATCACAGAAATTTCGAGACAGAAAATCCAGCAAGTGCTTCATTGCAGTAGATGAATCCCCTATTGCGTATTTTACCTGTTTTCCTGAGTCTATCGATGCTTTCAACCGCTGTTGGTAGCGATTGGCCTACCTATCGTGCCAATGCCACCCGCGATGGATATACGCCGGACGCGCTTCCAGATAATTTGACCTTGCACTGGATCGCCCTGCAAGGGGCAGGGGATGAATAAAAACTCTCACCTCACTGCTATTTAACAAAATCAACTTCGCTCTCTGCATCCACCCAGATGATATCCATAATAGACCTTTTGAGATTACCTGGAGCCTTCCAACGCACCGTTTTTTTGTTCAACAAATCTCCATAAATAAAAACCCCTGCGCGTGGGCGCTTTATTTGCTTTGTAGCGGATATGGCGTCCATATCTCAATACCGTTATTTGCTTAAAGTTTCACTCAATGTTTCGTAAGCCTTGCGGTTATAATTGATAATATTATTAGACTTAATTTTCGCGAGCACTCGCTTCGCTTCATCGGTGCGCCCGAGCGACAACAAAGCTTTGGCTTTTTTCACCTGAAAGGAAGCACCTGCAATACCGGCCTTCCTTGTATGGGTTTTCTCTCCCAGTTTTGCAGCTGCGATCGACCGATCCCAATAAGCTAGCGCAGATTCAGCTTTGCCCTCTTGCTGTAGCATTTCAGCTAACTCCATCCACGCATACCCGAGACGTGGAGTCTTTTCTGCCAGCGCAGGTCCGACTTCGAGCATCATATCTCGAGGAATCAGTTTATTTTGTACCATCAGTCTAAAAAATGAATACGACACTCCATAATTGCCATTCATCCAACCTGGGGCTGAAGTAAGTTTTTTGAGAAACTCAATTCTCTCAGGCTGTTTTTTGAGAAACTTGCTAGCGTCAGAAGTCAGCGTTACTCCACAACCTGCCAAATACTCTGCCACCTTCTTTTTCTGATCTTCGTCCGTCAATGTGTCACTCCACTCAAAAAGCAGGGCAAGTTGCGCACTCTGAGTGTATGTGAAAACCATGTGTCCCATGTGCTGCTTGGCGAATGAGGTATTTGAGTTGAACTTAATTTTTGAAAAAATGGCATCCCAAACTGGCATCAATTTTTTTACGACCTCACCATTATATTTTTGTTGCGCAGCTATTTGATTGGGTAGATGCGCCAGCTCCTTTATGAAGCGATCACGGTAGTAGCCGTTGCGAGACGAGAGTGAAGTCAATTGCTCTATCAAAGCAATATATGGCTGAGTTTCTCCCTGTCTCAAAAGATTTGACTGCTCCGCTTTAATCAAAGCCATCTTCCTCCGCCGCTCGCGGGCATTGCCCGATTCAAAAAGAGTCGCTATGTTCACCTTCGCCGCCTCGTCTCTGATGATTTTTTTTATCACCTGACTCGAGGCAGGATTTTGACTCAACCAATACAATACCTGCTCTTTTAACCTTTGGTTTTCTATCTTGAGTGTGGCAAACTCTTGTGCCACCACCTGCAACCGTTGTTGACGAGCAGCGTTATTATTAGGATCGGGCATTTTTGCCAACAGCGTTCGCACCAGCAGCTTATAGGACGGCTGTTCGATGAGATCCAAAAAGGCTGTGGTGTGAGTGCTCAGCGATTCATTCCAAACCTGATTACCATAACTGCCGCCTAATTGATCCGCTCGTTTGCGTAACAGTCGCCCCGCAGCGGCATACTCTCTCTCACCGATCAACAGCAGCAGCACTTGGGTGAAATCTGAAAAGGAGCTCTCTGCTTTGCTCAGCAATTGGTGCGCCTGCCCAGTGTTCCCTACAGCAAACTGCAACCGAGCCATTAATAAAACAGCAGTCGCACCAGGCCTGCCACGCAGCCTTGCTGGAGCTCGACCGGAAAAAAACCTGACTTGGAAAGCTGCCGCCAGACTTTTAGACCTTTCTTTCCAGTCTGGTATCTCTTGTCGCTGCCACCAATATTGCAACGCTTTCCGTAATACACCATCAAGGACGGGAGTATCGCCGTTCAGGCTCTCAGTCAGTATCTCAATCGAAGTCGTTAGCATGGCATCGCCCGGCATAGGCACTAGCGACCCTTCAAACAAATACGCCAGTATGAACAAACGCACAGAACGCGACAACGTTTCATCCTGTAACATCGGCAAATAATAATCCGTAACCTCTTGAGGTATCTGGTTTTCAACTTCGCCCTCCTTGCCAGGTTGTTGTTTTTCAGACCTCTTCATCACCCATTGCAATCGGGCTGCCATTTCCACTTCCTTTGCCAACTTAGGATAGAGTGAGCTTGTTACCGGAAGGCGAGACCACTTTATTACCTCTTCGATGATATTTTCAGAGCGCTTTGCCAGTAAATGAAAAAATACAGGTCCAGCCAATACCATGGGACCCTCTTCATTCATCCCCCCTCCGATTCGTGCAAAAATTCCGCTAAGCCGATCCCTTGCTAAATCATTATCACTAGGATTCCATTCTTTATTCAAAGCGCGCGCCAGTTCAGCACTGGTGCTCCACACCGTAGGTGTCACCTCTGGCAGGTTCTTGATCTGCAAAATTTTCGATTCAAATTCAAGAGCCTTTTCCGCTGGCAGACTGCGAACGATTTTCATCATCAAGATTTGCGAAAAAGTTTCCCCTCGGTAGTAAGATTGACTCCATGTGCCTGTTGCCCTGGAATCTTCTAACAAAAATAGGGTTTTCTCAAAAACCTGCACTGCTTGATCAATGTCTTTCCTTACTATTTTTCCAATCAATTTTTTAGAGAACTCCTCCAAATCATAATACTTGATACCAAGATCTGATAGTTTTTTGGCTGCTAGATACTCAAGCACCTCATCTCCTGTCACCTCACTGGCTTTGCTTTGCAGCCACTGCCAAATCGCTTTCACCTTCTCATCCTTGACCTCCAATAAATCCTTAGTTTTGATCACATCCATCGCCAGCAGAGCCATTTTCAATTGTTGCTGATGAGGCAGTGCGCGGATTCGCTCTTCATGTTTGGCAAAAATTTTAAGCGCAGCCAGGCTATGTTTGTCCTGCCAAGCCGCTAACAGCAATTGCACCCCCATCGTTCTAGGTTGTGGCAGACTTTGCAGCCATTGCTGATATCGCTGGCGATCCTGTTGATTCAGCCGCTGCAGCTGTGTCCATATGTTACCTAACAAGGTAGCTGAATTGATACCGCTTAACTGAACGTAACTTTTCATAGGCATCACACGCATGTCCTCTAGCGAATCCAAGAAGGGAGAAAATTTCAGCAACGCCACCCCCTTTTGACTATCCTTCGCAAAGTAACCCTTTTTTTGAATGAGGTTGAGCATGCTGTAAACGGAATTGGATGCTCCCATGCCCTGTTTTTGCATGAAATATAGCGCAGCAAAAATCGTCTCTGGATAATTACCCAACCGATCCAGAACGTATTCCATCATTTCCACTTTTTCATTGCGCAAGCCTGCTCCACTACTGTCTGCTAGAAAATGTTTTCGCAACAGATCTTTGCGGTCCGCCTCGGCTCCCAGCCATAGATCCGCTAAAATTCCCAAGACCTTTTCTATGCGCTGCTGACGCACATTTTTCGAACCTAAAGTTAGCAATAGCGTCAAATCATCGGCGAACCGGTAGCCATTTCCGTCAGCATCCTCTATCAGCTGCTTGATCAAGGGCATTAAGTCAAAGTTCAGCCCTCTTGCACGATACGCTACCGATATAGGATTGATCGCTTCTTGGACCCCCCCTCGGCGATTCAATGCCTTTCCTATCCCCGCTATGCTGTTCCCAAATTCTCCAGGCTCACAAAAATACAAATCCGCATAAGCTCGGAAACCTTTTGCCAACTGCTCCCGTTCTGAACTTTTTTCTATCTCCGGTAGGATGTCTTGGTAAATCATATTCCGATCTCCGTTTTCCCAGGCTTCATTCACCAACCATTCTATAGGCCCCCGTAACGGCAAGCGATGCCGCACATCTCGTCCCGCAGCACGCCCCCAAGAGATCGGACCTATTGAATAAATATTACCTACAAATGTGAACACCTCCATCTGTGCGAGCACCTGCCGCGCCTGAGCACTGATTTCCTTTCTATCCGCGCCCTCCGCTGCGCAGGTCACGTTCAACCAAGCAAAAGCTATAGGAGCCACCCCTGGCTGCTTCAACTTCAACATTGCCTGACAAAACTGATCATGCAGTTGCCTGCGACGTTTGAGAGCTGCTTTAAATTTCTTCTCATCAAAGCCCTTTCTTTTTCTCATCGTCTGAAAATCCCAGCGCTCGTTCAAAGCAGGTAAAACAGGTCTTGCTGAGTTATAGGATGCTCTAGCCAAACTTCCACGGACACCCTCCCACGCCCCGCCCAGTTCTGCCCTTGACTCTTTGATGTTCTGCAGAATCAGCAAAGCCTGCTCCGCCCTAACAAATCGCTCATCATCGGTTGCAACATGATACATAGACCTTCTAAGCGACTCCGAGAGAGCTTTCAAACTGTTCTGATTTTTGATCTTAGCCAGATGATGCAGAGTCGCTTCGCGATCTGTTGTCACCAACAATTGCACCAAGCGAACTCTCAAATTATCATCGTCCGGTCGCTCCTGCAGAATCGCTTGATAGATTTTAATCGCTCGGTCTTCGAATCCCAGTATTTCGCAAAGCGCTCCAAACTGCACACGCTCGATCAGACTTGCGTCCTTATCCAGTTTCGTCTTTTTTAGAATCTCAGCAGCTAAAGCAGCTTCGTTGATCACTCTACGCAGTTGCTTAAGATCGTAAGCATCGTAAGAAGCTTCCTCACCAAGAATACCCGCCGCGATGGGCTTTAATTGCTTGGTAGCGGTGCGAATCGCAGCAGCACGCTTGCCCTGCTTCACCAGTTGCCCGATCTTGGCAGACAGCGCCGATGGTTTCATCGCTTGCCCCAGTGTGGTGGTGGTGACTCTCCCAGCATAGCGTATTTTTGTAGCAGCCTGTGACATTCGACTGGCTTCTTTATCAAGCCCCAGTTTTCCTAACGTCTCCGCTAATGCCCACATCTGATCAGAGCGTTTGATTTTCGTCGATGTCAATACTCGCTTGATCGTCGCCTGAGCGTTTTTTTGTAACAAGGAACCTTTTTCTGCACGCAGTCCCAAATCAATCAATGCCCCATCTATCACCCGCAGCCTTACAGGTTCGGAAGATATCTGTCGAGCTTCAACCAATAGCTCTGCTGCTAACTTGATATTTACCGAATCTTGTTTGCCTTTTAATACCAAAGCCGATGCCACCATCAATGCGCTGGCACTTGGTGGATCACTGTTGATCAATACTTCAATCGTTCGCTTCACCAAATCTCTATCGCCCACAAATTGTGCTGCCAATGCCCGCAAGATAGGATCCTTAACCCCAGGCACCCACGCCTTGATCTGAGCAAGCTGCTGCTCGTTCGCCCAATCAGCTCCCCGCTCATAAGTTGTCGACTGTTGAGGCTCTCTAGGAAAAAAATTGATCGCCACCTGCGAAAGATCATACATACCCTGCGGCGGAATACTAAGAGCATCAAATGACATGTCTCGCTGCAAGGCCTCCAGCTTGCTTTGCGCTTGCTGTTTGATCCTCTCCAACATTATTGGATTTTTGTCCTTGTGGAAATCTTGCATTTCCTTTTCCAAAGCCCGGAGCAAGGGTCTGATGTCATCACCACCATCCAGCAAGCGCAACATGCTGGCACTTACTGGTATCCCCCATACATCTGTCGTGCGAGCCAAAATGTCAGGCTGCCATTTCATCGCTAATGCTTGCAGTTTCGCCCGCTGGTCAGCAGTGACCAGCCGCTCTCCATCCTGAATGTAACCCCAGTATTTATCCGCGTTTATCGCCGCCTCTTGAAAAACGGACAAAGGAATCTCTTCGATTTTTTTCGCTACAACGATGCCCCTATTGAGCACGGCTCGTGTGCGTTCCTTTTCTTTGTCATTGACCCAATAATTTTGCGGGAACCTTAATGCTGAGTAAAATCCTAATGCAGGATTCCTATCAATGAAAAAATTCACCGTCGCCTCTCTTTGATCAAAGCTCAATCTGATCCCCTGCCAACTTCTTAAACCCAAAGCATGCAAAACTTCATTTTCAGGATCTTCTTTCAACCAAGCTGAGAATATTTCTCCGCGATCTTTTACCCCCGCACTTTCCGCCACCTCGACACGTTTTTGCCACTCCAGCAACCGGGGGTGAATACCGTAACCCTTAAATGCCGCCTTGATTTCTTCTTTCCCCTTTTTCCCTATATTTCGATTTATTTTTCTTAGGTGAGTCAATGCATAAAACTTTGCCTGCTCTACTTTTACTGGCGGTACCACGTGCATACTATTTTTATGCCTGTCCCAGCTGCGACCATCGTTCTGATTGCTAAACCCGTAGATTCGTCCCTCACCACTATTTTTCCTATAATGATAAGCTAAATCGTCATAGCTTGCCTCCGCTAACAAATGGAGTGCTTCTTCAGGAAAACCCAGTAACTTGTTATCAGCATCTTTGCGCTCTTTTTTCATCGCCGCATGCTGTCTGTTCACAGCCGGCTGGGTTTTCACACTCGCATCAGCGTTATTACGAGCGGGCAGTTCCTCCTTGTAAGAGAGTAGGTTCACAAAAGCCTCCATCGCCATTTGATATTGCTCGCCTTCCTCCAGAGCCACCGCATAAAGATACTGTAAACGATAGTCTTGCGGTCGATCCACTAGAAAACGTTTAAGGAAATCTGCCGCCCGCTCCCACTCTCCTGCCTGAATGATGGAATTATAAACCTCCTCCAACAACTCAGGCTCCGCTATGGCGTCCTTGCCACTACCCTTTCTTGTTTGTGCCTGCTGCATGACCTCAAAGCCTTTTTCATAATCCGCTGTCAAAAAATACAAGCGTGCCAGACGCTTGTGAGTGCGCCCGCTTTGGTCGAATTCCATCGCCGCGCGTAACGATTGACGCGCATCTTCGATTCTCCCGTCCTGCTCATCAATGCTAGCCAACTGATGCAGCAACACAACATCCTTGGGCTTCAACCGAGCCGCTTCCAGTAGCACCTGACGGCGCTCTTCATCGCGATCGCCAAGCCGATAGATCTCCGCCATAGCCAGTAAGGGCACAATCGATTGACGATTCTGACGCTTGCGCTCATCGAAGCTCGCAATCAACAAAGCCGTGCCACCGCTCTCTGCAGCAATTCTGCCCAGCCTACCCACCCAGGGCATCTTGCGCAAAGCATCTTGCGCCTCGTCATACAATCGCCAATATATCTGCATCGCATCGCTTGTTTTACCCATCTCAACAAGAGTCTCTGCTAGCTTGACACTTAGCGCCTTATTGTCCTCAAAACGCCGCGTCGCCAAACGCAATATTTTCAAAGATTCCTCCACCGCGCCTGATTCCAACAAAGTCTGCGCCTGCCGCATCCACGGCGCAGCACTTGCTGGTGACAGTTTTTTCCACTCGCCAATCCACTGCAAAGTATTTTTCAAATCTCCGCTGCGTTGATACAGATCAACCAATTGTTTTATGTTTGAAATTTTCAGTCCGCCAGGCAATTTAATCTGCCGCCTTACAATTTCCGCAGCACTGGCCCAGTCTTTACGCATATAATGCAAGCGCGCCAGTTGCGCCAAAGCAAATACCCGCCCTGCCCCCTGCACCCTCAGTAACAACTCACGCGCAGCCTCGAAGTCACCCAAATGGTTGTGCAATTCAGCCAACAGACACAACTCTTGTGCACTGAGTGTCTGCTCATTTTTTTGCATCTCCTGCACCCGCTGTTTGACATCATCCGAGCGGCGCAACCATTGCAAAGCCTGCTCCGTAGCATCGACCAATTCACTGCCCGAACTTGCCAGCTGCACTCGCCTCCGCACCCAGGGGAAAACTTCCTCGGTCGCCTTCGCCCTCAGCGCCGCATCGATCAATTGAGCAAGGTAAAAGTCGTCGCCCTTCAAGTCATCATAACGCGCTCTCAGAACTTGATACGCACTCGAAAATTGACCCCGTGCGCTCAAAGTCCTCGCGATGCGAACCGCCTGTGCCGCGTCGCCCTCGGCAGCTAGTTTTTTCCAGATCAGCAAGGCTTGTTCTTTATCCTTTGTTTCAAACAAAAAGCCCGCATACACCTCGCGAGCAGCAATGCTTTCAGGGAATTCCAGCAATATTTTTTTATATATCGATAGCGCCTCTTGTTCTAGGCTGAAAGCCTGCAACCATCTTGCCGCTCGTAAATAGACATACTCACCCCGCTCCGACTGCTGCAAATATCGAGCGATACTTTGTCCCGCACCCTGCGCGTCCTCCGCCGCCCACTGCAGTTGCGCGAGGCGCAACTGCCCTTCTGGATCGTTAGGAAAAATTCCTAGCAAAAGCTGCATTTGCTCCACCGCCTGCTCATGACGTTTCATCTGAACCAGAGCAGCTATATAGGCCTCGCGCACAAGCAAGTCTCCTGGCGTCAGTTTTAAAATAGTCTTCCAAGCCGCGATCGCAGATTTTTCATCCCCCAACTCACCTAACAAACCTGCTTGTCTTTGACGCAGAGCCATACGCTTGCCTTCTTTTTTTACTAAATCGGAGAAATAAGCAAGCAAGCCATCAATGTCATCTTTACGCCGAAACATACGGTCAATTTGGCTTAGAATTTCACGCTCAATCCAAGTGCCATGCCCGGTTTGTATCAAAGACTCTCCATAAGTCGCCAGCGCCTCTTCAGCCAGGCCTGCCCGTTGTTGCAAATCTCCGGTTAATAGCTTGCGTTGTATTTTTTGATAAGAATCACGGGTGATTTCACTCAGCTCTTTGGCCACTTCAATGGCCTCAACATACAGGCCTTCGTCACTAAGCAGTTCGATCACGTCTTCTCGCAATTCAACATCATCCGGATGCTCTGCGATCAGAGTTTGCCACACCTTAAGGGCCTGCTCATTATTGCCCATTTTAGCTAACAAGCGACCCTTCAACTTGTTAATCCTCACCTCCAGCTCCATTTTTGGAGCGACCGTCAACGCCGTGTTCAAATCAGCCAGAGCGTCATCAAACTTCAAAATTCGCGCTTCTATTTTAGCTTTTTCCAGCCATGCCTGCGCACTTAATCCATCCTGCAGCAAAGCCTTCTCAAACACTTTCAGAGCCTTACTATCCTCGCCCTGTTTAGCATAAAAAAAGGCCAGCAAAAGATGATCTCCCATAGTTGCAGCAGTCGCTTGTGCTTTTTCCTGTAAAAATTTCCGCAAACTTTCTGCCGTGCCGCCCTCTAACCACGAACCGTAAAAGCGATCATACAAGTAACCCGAATTCGGACGTTTCGCCAATACCTTATGGTATTTCAGGGTCTTGCTAGAAACACCAGGCGCTTGCTTTTGTCCATAGATGTTTGAAACAACCAAGCAAACAACCAGTGTCATCATTATATTTACTACTTTCATAAGATTGATACTCTAAGCGGCATCACCGCAATAAAACATATAAAAAATGGGCTTGGCTAATGAGCATCCACCCAGATGATATCCATCGCAATGGGTCTTTTGAACATATCTGGCGCTTGGAACCGCTTAGCTTTTTTGTTCAACAAATCACCATAAATAAAAACCCCAGCTAGCGGTCCTTTTTTGGCTTTATAAAAAATATGGCGCCCGCTTGGCGATACAGCGACATGGCAATCGGGGTATTGAGGCTTTTCTTTTAAAATGCCGAGATGTAGCAAAAAAGCCGGAGCCAAGCCACCGCGTCCAAAGTGATCAAAGCCCCTTATTTCTTTTTGTAGGTATTCTGGCAAAGGAACTCCATCAAAAAAATCCCTTTCTTCAACAACGTAGCTCAAAGGCATCGTTGACTCTGAGTGAATTTTTCCCGTCAACACACCTATACTCCACAAGCGATCTTGTCCTCGTTTGTCGACGTTTCCAACTCGAAGCAAAACATTCCCTTTGGCAGAAAATTTGAGTTCCACTCGATCAGGTATCACAGGGACACCACTGCCTGCATACGCCTGCAATTCTACTGGAATGAGAATATCCTGCTTGGTATTTGCCCTTTGCAATATCAACTCGCCCATTAGCGAACCTCCTCGCCAGTCTTCAGGTGCAGTGGCTTTTATCCAGGCGCGGCTTTTGCCATCAGTTGACAAACGCGACCATGCAAAACCAAAATCAGGTCGTTTGATCGCTTTGAACTCTGCCACAAATTCACGGTTTTTGGGATCATAAGACCAAACACTCTCGTCACTCTGGGATTTTTTTACTATCCAAAAATTCCCAGCTACCGTCAAAGGTATAAAAGCAGGGGGTTGCCCTAATTTTCCAGTATGAGCATTGATGGTAACCCAACCGTCTGAACTATGGCAAAAAATCCTATCTCTTATTGTTCCGAAAGCTCTAAAACGATGCCCTTGCCACAAAGTTTTCACATCCCAGCTGCGATAGTCAATATCATAAAGGTTAGTGTGAAAATCCCGATCTCCGCTATCCACTTGCAGCTTCACATAGCGCGGATACAAACCGTGGCTGCCATCTGCTACCGTCACATCCTGCAAAGCTGTGGCGTTCCAAGATGAGTGGCAAAATTCCACCCGCTTGGTGATCGCCAAATCGGGACGTGAGGGAATACATTCCCAAGCAGCCGCGATGAAATCCCAACCCTTACCCACTGGCTCTCTAGTGAAGATAACAAATTTCCCCTGCCCAGGATTTGCCCTTTCATCTGCAGACGGCGGAAATATTTTGGCAAGCGGCTTTTGATTGTCGGGAATGACATTCTTCAAGCCACCCGCTTGCACCAGTCCAAGCCATAATAAAATCCACGCTAATATCAGTGTTCCTCCTTTCAGAGATGAATGGCTTTGTGCTAATTTCATTTTTACTATTGATCCATAGCTTACTCCATTCTCAAATTCCCATTAGCCATCCGAGGCTAATCTGTTTGACATTTGTGGCAAATTGTCACAAATTACCTCGTGAGTCAATCCGTACGTGTGAGTGATGAGCTTATTGAAGAAGCTAAAAGGCAGGCGAAACTGCACCACCGCTCACCTCCCCAGCAGATTGATCACTGGGCAGCTATCGGCAGAGTGATGGAGGTGGCGCTAGCCTACCCAGCACAAGAAAAGGTGGCACGAACAGTTGCAGCCAAGCAGCTCGACAAGGCACTAGCACTTTTTGGAACAAAGAAGGGACGCAAGATGGCGCAGGAGGTCATCAACAAGTCTAAAAACCACCGTTTGAAGTGAAGCCTCATTATGCTTGCCGGCCTAATGCTGCAGGCAAAATTACATTCTACAACAGTAGTTACGAAGAACCCTATCGACTGATTGCAGAGTTCACTGACGGAAAGCTACACCATAAAACTGCAGGTCAAATTCCTAACTGGGCGAAGAACTTATTCGTCGCCCCGTAAACCTCAGTCATCTCGTTAGGTAGCATCATTTCGCAGAAGCCGTTTCCACCGTCCAAAATTGTCCGTCGTCGTTTTGCAATAAAGCACGCACAAAAACCACTTTCCCCGCAGGCACCTTTTTCAAAATTACTTGGTTTTTCCCTTCTCGGATTTTCGCCGCAACTTGCTTTTGATGTTGCCAGCGATCAGCAAAAGTGAGCCCCTCCTTCTCTCCCCAGTAGAGCGTGACCTTTGGATTTTTTCCAATATTCCTGATCTCCAAGCTCACGCGAACTTGATCGCCATTGCGCTCTATCTTCGGTAGATTTATCTCGGCTGGAAGTGTCGTCAAAAAAGCTATGCCTTTAGCATCGAGATAACTAGGTTTTGGGCTCGCAGACGGTGCGACTACCTTAACTGCCCCTCCATTTTTCACTTTGCGGAAATACCACCCACCGGTTTGCAAATAAAACCAGCCGTCTTCACCAATCCCGCGATCGGTGTAAGTCAGCCCTGTCGCTTTATCGACATCTCCACCCCCCATTTGATCCAGCGCTGACCACTTACCCTTATCATCCATCACCCAACCACGATAGCGCATTCTGCGCTCCCACGCACCTGTGCGCTGCACCGGCGGGGGCCCCGGCACTTCCACAAAACTGCCTACTGTCAGCGATTTCAAGGGCTTGCCTTTGTTATACTTGTTGCCCACCCCAAACAGTCGCCAGCGTTTTTCATCGGTCGCATAAAAGTAACTGTAATAGGTGTCATACTTCTCACCAGGTTCGACTCGCAGGGCAAGAGTTTGTTTTTGACCCTGACGACCTGCGAGCGGCTCCCAGCCTCGGATTTTCACCCCTGTACCCTCATGGTCGAATCCACTAAATTCAGCCTGACGATTCCCGATCGCCAGCAAATGAGAAAGCTGCTCGACAGGAGGCTCTGATTGCCCTCGCTGAAAAGACCAAATCGAAAAATTGATCCCTGCATTGACCGTGCCATTCGCATTCCAAGTCGGACCATAATAGCCAAAGGGAGTCGTGATCGGAGAATAAAAACCAAGATCTCCCGCAACCGCATCCATCTCCATCACCCAAAGCCGAACTCGCCCAGTCGCGCGAGAACTACTGAAACGAGTGTGAGCTGCTGCGGGCCGCCAGCGTTTGCGGAGCACTCCCCCACCTTCAGCTGCCGCACCATCGATTTCTATCCAATCGAAAACCACGCCTCTGCCGCCCTTTTCACAAGTCAATACGATCGAATACCTGCCAGCTTGTTTGACATCAAAATCCACCGCCGCCATTTTTTTGCTCACCGAGAATGAAGAAGATTGGGGCACCGAGCTAGAATGATCCCCGCTCACAAGCTCGATCTTGAATCGACTCTTGCTACCCCCTGCACGAAAGCGCAAATGTAGTTTGATTTTGCCCGGCTTGGTCAACCAGGTCCCCCACTCTGCAGCATCGCCTGCATCCCATTTGCCAAGAGTGGCAAAACTCTTACCCCCATTGAGATTCGCCACATCTGCCACCGTCCCCGTCCCCTCTGCTCTTAATCCTAGTTTTGGAAAAAAGGATTCATTAGCAGTCAGCAACAAGCGCCCGTCCCTACTGAACTGAACAGCATATACCAGATCCTTTGAATCCGGCACATCCACCCAAGACAAAGCCTGACCCAACTGCCCGCTTGATGACGATAGCTGACCAAGCGGTTCTGCTAAAATGCCAGCTAAAGTCCCTTGAAAATAAAACAGGCTTAATACAAAATATCTCGAAATTGTTTTCATCATGGTAAGTTAGTTGTCCGATCCACTTCCTTTATAAACACCACCGTTCCTTTTAGGAAGACAATATCCATCAGATCCTGCTTTTTGTCTTCACTTTTCCCGCTTGGTCGGAAAGTGCCAATGAGACGAGTATGGCCACTGATCGTTGTTATTTGGGTGCGGATAATTTCTTTGTGAAAAACCGGTAGCGACACAGCCGTCATGACATCCTTGTTAGGCAGCCATACCTGGCTCGTTTTATTCGTTGGTTCTGCGGTGTGATGCTCCAATAACAAATCCACAGTCATGGTATATTCATTCGCCCCCAATACTGGATCAATCATAAAAACAGTGCCAACCTTCTGTTTTTCGAATATGGGAACCGCTGCTTGCATGCTGTCCCGCCACTCATATCGGCTCAAATAGAGGTGCTCGGTCACGTCTTCATACACAGCGCGCTGCCCACTGCGAGCATCAAGAACGACGCTGTTGACCAACTGCGCTTGCTCTTTTTTCACCAACTCCAATACGGCATCGCGCTCAGGACGATGATCTACTTGCGCTTCAACGCTTCGCTGAATCTGTTGTGCTAATATTCTGGGTAGCCTATAGATCTCAATTTGATACCGTATGTCTTTATCTGGTCTACCATGAATACTCTGCATATAGGCCTCGACCATCTTCATCCCTGAAGGGTAATGTTTTACGATCAGTTGACCTAAGTGATTGATATATACCGCACTGGTTCCCTCAGGGAATCTCACGCCAGCGTCTTCTAAAATACTCTGTGCTGTTCGCCGCTTGCTGTTTTTGTGTGACTCATCGGGAGGGCAGCAAGCGTATGAAATGATTTTGAATGTGCGAGTGTAGATCTTGTTAGGAGCTTTAGGGACGGGATTTTCATGCACTTGTTTACTGAGCAGCGCCTCACGCTTGATATTCAATTTCGGCAGCTCTCCTGCCAAAATCACAGGCACTGTCATAAGGCAAAAAAAAGTCGTGAAGCAAATCTGTTGAATCCATTTCATATATATCGGAAAGGAGTTTTGGATATATCCATTCAGTGATCGGTGACTTCTTTTTTAGTGAATAACGGACTGTTGCTCGAAGCCACAGAAGCCTTGAGGAAAACCACTTCCATCAAATCCTTCTTTTGGTATTCCTCATCGCCGGTTGGGCGATAGACGCAGATCATTCTTGTGGTGCCAGATTGCATGGTGATCTGAGTGATCACTTTTTTGCTGTGAAATACAGGCACAGGAAACTCAATATTACTTTCACTATCAGGCAATCGGATCTGCGTCATTTTTTGATCAGGCGGGGCGGTGTGATGCTCGAAACTAAAGCTTACATCCATGGTGCTGTCATCCGCCCCTAATACCGGATCGATTTCTAGCACGGTGCCTACATCTTGAGTCATAAAGACCGGAAGGATCTTTTGGCTCTTCTCATCCCATTCATAACGATCCAAATAGCGGTATTGCAGCCCGTCTATCATGGTTGCTCGCTGACCACTGCGAGATTCTAAACTGAGACTGCCGATCAATTTGGCATGTTCTGTTTTGATCAGGTCATAAACGGCATTCCTCTCTGGAGTATGGTCAGCTTGTTCACTCGCGCTTTGCTGTAATTCGAGAACCAGCAAAGCAGGCAAGCGGTAAATCTCTAATTGAAAGATAAGGTGACGTTCAGCGCGGGAAGAAACCCTATCGATGTAGGCTTCCACTAATAACATGCCGTCGGGCTTGTGCTGAACCGTCAGCCGTCCAGTATCCCAATCGTATTCAGCACTGGTGCCTTTTGGGAAATCGATACCCGCTTGCTCCAGTATTTGCTGAGGCGTGCGTCCCGTGCGTTTTTCCTTTTCGTTAGGGGGACAGCAAGTCGGAGATGTTTTGAACACTCGCTTATAGATTTCTTCGGGCTCTCTGAGTTCGAATTCCGAAGCGGGTGTTTTCACTTCGGTTTTAGGTCGTTTGATTTCCAACTTAGGAAGGGGTTGGGCGGAAATCAGATAGGGTGCTCCTATCAAGTCCACCAACAACATCGCTGTTATCCAATAGATGTTTTTCTGCGTCATCATGGTGTATGCGTATATTCTTTACCTTTGATTTTTTCTAACGAGGCTTTGAGAAAACAACTTCCATCATCCCCATTTTTTCATCATGGTGTTCTTTGGCGACTGGATAAGAACCTATCAACTTGATCTGATTCAGTCTTACCTTCATTGAATAGCTACAATCTATAAAAGCACCGATCAAATTCCAAGATTAATCGAATTCAACCAAGATAAATATCAGAGGACGTGATGGCTGGTTTTCGGAACACCTAGCGCGGGAATAGATTGCTCATTTCATCAAATGCTATCACATTCATCAACCATGGATTGGAAATCTTGGAGGGCTTGAAGTCATGAGGCTATTCTCAAAGAATACCCAGCTCTTTCAAGCCATCTGTTCTCCTACATTTCAATCCCTCTTCATCTGCGCCCATCAGCGTAATCTGCGGTTTCTCTTCCTCTCGAAAACATTTGCACAAAAAAAGGGCGACCTCGCGGCCGCCCTTCGTTTTGATTTTTGAAAACCAAGCTTACGCTTTGTCTTTCAGCGCTTCCTGCGCCGCTGCCAATTTGGCAATCGGGATGCGGAAGGGACTACATGAGACGTAGTTCAGTCCTGCACGGTGGAAGAACTGCACTGATTTCGGATCGCCACCGTGTTCTCCACAGATGCCGATCTTGAGATTTTTGCGAGCTTTGCGTCCGAGCTTGACTCCCATCTCTACCAACTTACCAATGCCGCCTTGATCCAAGGTTGCAAATGGGTTGGTGGTGATGATGTCTTCTTCTTCGTAATGAGGAAGGAAACCTGCACTGTCATCACGGCTCATGCCGAGACCGGTCTGAGTCAGATCGTTGGTGCCGAAGCTGAAGAACTCAGCAGTCTTAGCGATCTCGTCTGCGGTGAGACAAGCGCGTGGAATCTCGATCATGGTACCGACTTGGTATTTCAACTGACTCTTACGCAGTCCATTCTCTTTACACACATCAGCTGCCACCTGATCGATGATCGCTTTTTGCAATTCGAACTCTTTAGCGAAGCCTACCAATGGAACCATCACTTCAGGTTTCACCTTGATGCCTTTTTTCTGCACAGCTACTGCTGCTTCGAAAATAGCACGGGCCTGCATTTCAGTGATCTCGGTGTAAACGATGCCCAAACGACAACCACGGTGACCAAGCATTGGGTTGAACTCATGCAGCTCTTCCACGCGACGAAGAATGTCAGCAGGTTTGAGTTTGAGTTTTTTAGCCAACTCTTTCTGCTGCTCTTTGGTGTGCGGCAGGAATTCGTGCAACGGTGGATCCAGCAAGCGGATAGTCGCAGGGCGACCGTCAAGTGCTTCGAAGATACCGGTGAAGTCTTTCTTCTGGAAAGGCAGCAATTTTTTGACTGCTTTACGGCGATCTTCTTCGTTGCCTGCAAGGATCATCTCACGAACCGCATCGATGCGATTGCCTTCGAAGAACATGTGCTCGGTACGACAAAGGCCGATGCCTTCTGCGCCAAAGGCGATTGCATTGCGAACCTGCTCCGGAGAATCGGAGTTGGTGCGAATGCCCATGGTGCGGAATTTGTCAGCCCAAGCGATCAATTGTGCATACTTTTTGTAAGTAGGGCTCTTGAGCGCTTTTTTGTTGCCTTCAAGAACAGCTTGGATCACTTCCGAATCAGCTGTTTTGAGCTCACCTGCGTAGATCGCGCCAGAAGTTCCGTTGACCGAGATGTAATCTCCTTCTTTCAACTTCACGCCATTAGCGGTGACGGTCTTTTTAGCATAATCGATCACCAGATCGGAAGCACCACAGACACAGATCTTGCCCATCTGACGAGCCACCAGAGCTGCGTGAGAAGAAACACCACCACGTGAAGTGAGGATACCTTCTGCAGCGATCATGCCGCGCAAATCTTCCGGAGAAGTTTCGATCCGAGTCAGCACCACTTTGTCGCCTTTAGCAGCAGCTTTCACTGCGTCTTCAGCGTGGAAGTAAATTCTTCCTGAAGCAGCACCCGGTCCAGCTGGCAGTCCTTTTGCAATACGTGTGGCTTTTTTCTCTGCAGCGCTATCAAAAATAGGCGCCAAGAGCTGATCCAAATCTCCAGCAGGAATGCGTGCGACAGCTTCCTGTGGAGTGATCAATTTTTCTTTCACCATGTCCACTGCGATGTGAACCGCAGCAAATCCAGTGCGTTTGCCGTTACGAGTTTGCAACATCCAGAGCTTGCCTTCTTCGACAGTGAACTCTACGTCCTGCACATCACGGAAATGTTTTTCCAATTTGATGCGAACTTTTAAAATCTCTTTGTGAGAAGCTGGCAAGTCTTTTGCCATTTTGATGATCGGCTTGGGTGTGCGCACACCAGCCACCACATCTTCGCCCTGAGCGTCGATCAAGTATTCGCCGTAGAATACGTTTTCGCCCGTTGCTGGGTCGCGAGTGAATGCCACTCCCGTTCCAGAAGTTTTACCAGTATTACCGAATACCATCGCCTGTACGTTCACTGCAGTTCCCCAAGAAGCTGGGATATGGTATTTGCGGCGATAAACTTTCGCACGATCGTTTTCCCATGAAATGAACACCGCACCGACAGCTCCTTCGAGTTGCTCGCGTGGGTCTTGTGGGAAATCGCGTCCGGCACGTTTTCTGATCAATGCTTTGAACTTCGCTACCACGTCCTGAAGGTCTGCGACTTTCAACCCACTATCGATTTTGACACCAGCTTTTTCTTTAGCTGCATCGAGGATCACTTCGTAAGGATCATGATGCTCACCAGCTTCAGCTTCGACACCCATCACCACGCTACCATACATCTGTAGGAAGCGACGGTAAGAATCCCAAGCGAATTTAGCATTGCCTGTTTTTTCAGCAAGAGCTTCGACCACTTCATCATTGATGCCGAGGTTCAAAATAGTGTCCATCATTCCTGGCATCGACTCACGAGCACCAGAACGAACAGAAAGCAAAAGCGGGTTTTTCAAATCACCGAATTTTTTGCCCATCACTTTTTCCGTCGCTGCCAAAGCGGCATCGATTTCTTTCGTCAGTGAAGCTGGGTATTTCTGACCGTTGTCATAAAAATAAGTGCAGACCTCAGTGCTCAATGTGAAGCCGGCAGGCACAGGTAAACCGATGCGAGACATTTCAGCAAGGTTGGCGCCTTTGCCTCCAAGCAGAGCTTTTTGTGAACCATCACCTTCAGAAGTTTTACCTCCGAAGTTATAGACGTATTTTTTTCCTGCCCGACGTTTAGCCGGAGCGCGTTTAGCTGCTGCCCGTTTTTTTGGAGCAGCTTTTTTCTTAGTAGTAGCCATATTACTTTGTTGTATGTGTGATTGCTGAAACGCCCTTGATTTCGAACTCAGATTTTTCCCCCATTATTCGGAGACGTTCCAAAATAAAGCGCAACAATAGCAGAACCCGAGCCACTGTCAAACTGAGCGAAAAATGAGAGCATTTAATGCGCCTCATTTTTTCTCAATGAATCAACTTTATTACGTTCGTATCACCTCAAGGTTTTTTACGCTTGCCCAGTGTTCACTCACAAAAGCTGCGTCGAATCACAGCACTACAAAGTGGCTACCTGCGTTGGGAATGCGGGAGGTTCATGGTCGATATCACGCAGCCGCACCTCAACAGTATCGCCTGCTTTGATCAAAAAAATCCGATCCACTCGCAGTAAGTTCTTTTACGTTAGCATCGACAAAATATATCATGATAAGAGCACACTTCGGACTCAGCTCCAATCCATTCACCACCACCAAAAACACCCCTTTGATGGAGCACCAACAGCGCCACTTTGACACCCTCAAAGTGCACAGCCAACAAGGAGGGCTTTGCGTCATCCTCGGCGAACCCGGCACTGGCAAGACCGTGCTCAAAAACGCCATCATCAACACATAGACGCACTGCGCAAGCTGCGACTGCTACTAGAGGACTTTTCTAAAAATCACAACCTCGTGCTACTTGCACAACCCGACTTCAACACCACTCTGCAACTCAGAGTCAACGAAGACGTCCGCAGTCGCATTTGATGCTTCGCCCCCTAGCGGGCTGCCCTGCGGGCAGTCTATCTCGCTTCGCTCGATTCCTACTCCGCCACCGTCGAGCGACTCGCCCCCGAAGGCATCAACACCTTCATTCACAGCCAGCTCGATTTGGTAGGATTACCACACAGCACCTTCACCGATGCCGCGCAGCACCTCATAGCACGCAGCTCAGAGGGAACCCTGCGAGCTGTGAAAAACCTCTGCATCGAAGCTATGATCGAAGCCGTGCGAGATAGCACTAAAATCATCGACACCAAACAAGTCAACGCCGTGCTGTTGCAACCGCACTGGCGACATAACCAACAACAAGAGCCACGTGAATCGCTTGCCTACAACAATCAAAAAGATGCTCAAAAATGAGCAAATACGTAGAATGTATGTCATTGATACCACAGGAAGTATGGAAGAAGATATTGTAGATATAAAGGAAAATCTCATAGATTATATAGCCATAGCGACTTCTTCTGGAAATACAGAAGCTCCAACACTTGGATTAATTACTTTTAAGGATGAAGAAGAAGATCAAATAGAATCCGATTTTGTGTGTACTAATTCAGATCTATTAACACTCAAGGATAAAATCAATGATTTGGTGGCCTATGGGGGAGATGCCTGTCCAGAATCATCAGCTAAAGCATTAGGCTCTGCCATAAATTATTTTTCATCAAGCCCAAATTTATTAGTCCCTACTCCAAGAAGTATATTTATTCATACTGATGCCCCTTCAAATAATGAAGGTCTGTTTAACTATTATACTCTTAAAGCACGTGATAAAAGCATTTCCGTTAATCTTATAAAAACAGAAGGATGCGAAGTAGATACGAGAAAAAATGCAATCGGTTTTACCCCTGTATATAACCAAAAAAATAATAAAATATTCACAAAAGAACAAATGTTGGAATTTAAAAACTCTGCAGCAGAGGTATATCAAAAAGTAGCTGAAAATACAGGAGGTTTGAATTTCAATGTAAACAAACATGAGTTGGATAAAGTTATACCTATTACGCTTTTTATGTCTGAAACTGATACTGAGATAATTTATTCTCAAAAACTTCCTGTAGATTCAATATCTACAACAGAACATATCTTACAAGTGGATAGCTCAATGTCTACTGGTAAAACAATGATAATAATAAAAACCATAAATGAAGCTGCATTACCAACAATCACACTATCAAGACCCAATGGAAATATTGTTTTAGAGTCAGATGCCGATGTCACCGTTAATAATTTAAGCACAATAGTCACATACACAATAGATTCACCAACACAAGGAGATTGGAAAGTATCTTTATCAAATGGCACATCAACTTATTTAGTGAGAGCCTATGCCCAAACTGATTTTAGTATTGCAGGATTAAACTTGTTAAAAGAGGCACCATTAAATATTCGTCAAGTTCCCTTTATACCAATAGATGGAAACCCAATTGCTGGAAATGAATTGTTATTAAGAGTGCATTTAACAAAAGTCCCAGATACACTAACTTTAAAACTATTAAGTGAAAATCAAACGGTGCTTTCAGAACCAGTATTAACTCTAATTGAAAACAGCACCAAATCTTATCAAGCATCAATTATAGTTCCCAATGTAAATTTTAATATAAAATTAGAAGGCACTTTAAATAGTTCACAATTTCAAAGAGAGATTCCTTTAAGCCTTAAGCCAACCAAGGTAAAACTTTCTTTCGATGAAAGGTTTGGCTTTCTTTCTTACGAACTCTATGGAGTCAAAGCCGAAAATAAAACCTTTAATATACACATTACTAATAGAAGTACAGTCACAACAACCTATGCAATAAATACAAACTCTCAACAAAACTATCCAATTACAGTTCAAAGTCAAATTATAGTTCCAGCAGGACAAACGGTAACAGTTCCAATCTCTGTATCAATTCCAGCAGATGCAATAGTTGGTTCAACAGATGAAATAATGATAATCGTTGAAGATACAAATGATGAAAACAACAATAATTACAAAGTAGCAAATTTAATTATTAGATCGGAAAATTTATTTAAAAATAGTTTTGAATAATCTATAGAGAAAAACAATGAAAAAGTTAATTCTAATACTGACAATATCCTTATCAAGTTGTTCAGCAGAACAATGGTACGCAATGGGCAGACATGGTGGTTGCTATGACTTAGCAGAATTCTCAAAAAGTGACCCGTTAATAGCAGGTGCAAAATCCCCTGCTGAAATTGTATCAAAGCTTAAAAAAGCAGGAACTAAATACACATTAACAAAAACTAAAAATTTAGAAGGTATGATGAATTTAGATGTACCAAGCAAAGAATGGGGGTTGATTCTAGTACAAAAGAAATATTGCCAAGAATTTATAGAAAAGTTTTAATATACCGATAATTGGATGAAATTATAAACACCAACAACAGCGGACAAGCCCAAGTGTGGCTAACACTAGGCACCCAAGCAGGACTAGCAAACAACCTTATAAGAGCCTACAACCCAACCATGGCCGAAGATGTATACTTCACCGCCACAACCCAAACAGGCGCTGCTGCAAAAGCCCAAATCGAAGGAGCCTCAGGCACCCAATACGCCCAAACCAACAGCCAACCAGTTGAAGCCCTAACCGTAGTAGTATCAGATGAAAACCACAACCCACTGGCCAATACCCCAGTCATATTCACCATAACCGGAGGCGATGCCCACTTCAAAACCAACTCAAGCATTGGCGGGCAACTGCAAAGTGACCAAATTATAGAAACCATAACCGACAACAAAGGCCAAGCCAGCACACGCCCATACATAGGCACAAACCCCAGCAACATAGTCATAACCGCACAAACACAAACACAAGACCCAACAAGCAACACACTAATTGGCACAGCACGTTTCAACATCATCGCCCTACAACGCCAAGATGGTCCAACCCAACTAACCGGCGTAGTAATGGACCACATAGGCATACCACTGGCAGGCATAACCTTCTCCATCGGAAGAACCAACCTAACAGCCATCAGCGACGATAATGGCTACTTCGAATTCCCCAGCCAAGTCCCCACAGGCAAAATCGACCTATTTGTCGATGGCAGAGACGTACAAGTGGTACAAAATGGAGCACTAATAGAATACCCAGCCCTACATTTTGAGACCGCAATAATTCAAGGCCAAACCAACCAACTGCCCCACCCAATCTATCTACCACCCGTACACCTAGAAAACGCATCAACAGTTGGTGGCAACACAGATGTCACCCTTACCATCCCCAATTTTGAAGGCTTCAAGATGATAGTCAAAGCGGGCAGTGTGACCTTCCCCGATGGTAGTACCGAAGGAGAATTAGTAGTCAGTCCAGTACACAATGATCGCCTACCAATGGTACCACCAGGAACAGCCGGCAGATTCATGGCAACAGGTTGGACTATCCAACCAACAGGTACAAGATTTGATCCACCCATAGAAGTACACATCCCCAATGTTGATGGATTAAACCCCGGAACCATCGTTCCTATAGTACAATGGGATCATGATATGGCATTTTTTGTTCCTATGGGTTTGGGGACTATTAGTGAAGATGGTAGTACCTTGGTGACTAATCCAAACTCTGGCATTACTAAGGCTGGTTGGGGTGGTGGACCTCCGCCAATTCCACCAAATGATGCTGAATGTGAAAATGGCATGAATAAATCTACTGGTCAATCTTGTGGATGTGAAGTTGTTCTCAAAGCAGATGGTGAGGAAGATGAGTTGTGGAAATTGTTTGAAAATGAAGGTACAGAAGTATCTTTTGTTGCAAAGTTAAGTGAAGGTTGTGGGCAAGGGCAAGCTACATCAAAGTGGACATTTGAAGGTTTGCAAGATTCTAATCTTCGTCCATTGATTACAACACATGATTTTAGTACTTTTGGAACCTATTTTGTTAAAGTTGAAGTTTTTTGTGACAACTGTAATCCAGGTGTTAGTGATGTGATAAAAGTTGAAATATTCTTACCTGTTGTGGAAATTAAAGAAGATGAAGAACATGAAAATGGATCTTTTGAACTTATTGGTATTAATAATGACCAATATTATGCTGAACGAACTAATTTAATAATTGACGTGAAATATCCTTCTAGTCATCCAGAAAAAGCAGGGAAAACAATTGAAGACTATTCTGGGAAAATAAAGATTAAAGAAGATTCTGCAACTGAATATTATAATGGTGAAGACGAAGCAAGTAAGTTGCCAAAAAATGTAAATATTAGTAAAGGTATTGGTGCAATTTCAATGGATTCTGTATCAAATATTGTTGGAGAACCGAACAATGTAGATGACGTCCCTGAGAAAGCAAAAATAAATTTTGAATTTGAAGGCCTGCCTTCTTTAGAGAATGATTCTACTAAAGATTTTGAAGTTGAGCAATGGGTGAAAGATAGTGATTTAGAGGTTTCCAATAACTTAGGTCAAACTAATGACCCTCAAATGCCGGATTGGTTGGAAAAACAAAGTTGGGATAGTGTAGACAAGTACAAACTTCAAGGTGGTTTGGTGGGTCAAACGGCAGGATTTGTTAAACGCATTAATATGTTCTATAAAGACAGCAATGATATAAATTCACTAGGCCCAATAGTGCTTTCTTGTGGTGTAACTCCTTTCACGCTACAAAGTGGATTTACTAATTATCCTCCTGATGGTGGGAGTATTTTTATGAGTCCTTTTTGTAATTTGAAACACCGAAAAAATACAAACTTGGAACTATCGGAAACAATAATTCATGAAGCTCGCCACTTAATACAATATTTGCTATTAACAAATTCAAGTTTCCCAGTAACAGATAATGGATTTCCAAATGCCCCGTTTATCAATGATTCAGATGGTGATACTTGCTTAGAATTTGTGCCAACAGGAGTTGAAGCAGCTAAAATTGATGATCCGACCAGCCCAATACAAGAGGGTGTAAGTATTGTAACGGAAGTTTAGTCCATTAAATCCCCGCAAACTGTTGCCACCTATAACAAATATGGGTATTTGTCAATGATTTTGTACGCAAGGTATAAAATTAATAATTCTTGCATTATTTCAATATATTTGATATAATAGGTTTTTAAGAAAAACGTTGGTACGCAAGTGTATATTCAAAGAATAAATAGAAAACAAAACGGCAAAACCTACACCTCAATCATCCTGGCACGAAGCTATCGTGAAAACGGAAAACAAAAGAGACAAACCGTTGCTGTCTTAACAAAATGGCCCAAAAACTTGGTTGTGGCACTAGAAGCTGGTTTGAAAAACAAACAAATCACCGACTTTAAAGATTTTCAATACACCCAAGGCAAATCATTTGGCGGCATTTATGTGATGAATGAAATCTGTAAAAAACTTGGAATACATAACGCCTTAGCACGAACAGCCTATGGAAAAACAACATTACTACAAATCATTGCCCGAATTCTCAATAACGGTTCTCAACGTGCTATTGGCAATTGGGCAAAGCTCAATGCCGTCCAAGAAGTGTTAAAAATGCCAATACCAACTCTTGATGAATGTTACGCAAACCTGTCATTGTTGGAAACTAAACAACAACACATTGAAAATAAAATATATAAATTTCAACACAAAGAAAATAAACCCATCAATATATATCTCTATGATGTAACAAGCAGTTATTTTGAAGGTCAGAAAAATGAATTGTCAGCATTTGGCTATAATC
>JAKISY010000122.1 GCA_021648365.1 Verrucomicrobiales bacterium | reverse complement strand
CATCTCCGATCTGAAAATCGCTGACTCCAATCCAATCAACGTATTCGTCTCCTGGATACCAATCGGTAACTGGATAATTCTGATAAGTAGGAATCATCGCATAAGAATGCCAAACCAACATGATGTCACGCGCGCCGCGCATGACTTTTGCTATTCTCTGATAAGCTTGAACGTAAGCCGCAGGTGGATAGCGATTATGCGGCCCATCAAACTCATACCCAATGCGCAATAGCACGGGCCTCCGCAAAGCTTTTAAAGACTCAAACATCTGCTGAATTTGCGTATCTTTATCACCTGCTATGACCTGATACAACTGTTTGCGAGACATCCAAAGCCCTAGCTGAATCACTAGTGGATCCTGCACCATTTGTAAATACTCAAGATCTTGATGATTGTCTCCTGGTAAATTGGCATGGGGTTTCGTAAACCCTGACAAATTTAAAGCCGTGTAAAACGAAGCCCCACCAGGCAATGGGCATTTTTCACCACTCCTAGAAACATCCCTCAGATAATCCCTGAACTCCTCCCGGCTCTGCCCTGCTATAAAAAGCACAGGCGAACGCAGCTCAGCCTTATTAGATTTTGCATTTACCATCAAAGGGGTAAGCATGAATATCACTATCAAAATCACTTGGATGAAATCATATCTATTTTTCATAAGAATATCCTTTTTAATAAAACCTTAACCGTAGCCCTAATACTCCCCTGACGCACCCCTTCCACTGTATTCAGCAACCCCTTGGGAATTGGCCGTTGCACGCAAACTAAACAAGCGAAAAATAATAACCACAAAACATACACCGTCAGTGAAATCATCAAACCCACATTTGGTCGCATAAAAAATTGCTCTCCCTGCGCACAAAAATACTGATAAGCCATACCTGTCGCCGTCAATACGATGAGGATGAGATGCGGACGCATCAGTGGCCAATGAATTTGAGTTTTAGTGGAATCCAACTCCTTTGAGGTTGTAGCGAATGTCTGCCGGAACGGGTTTACAAACAATTTGAATACCCCTGTCACCAAACTAAAAATACTGACCACCCGATCCAATTCGGACACCAGAGGAATGGTTTTGCGATTGCTCAACCAATAAAACCCATAAATACTGAGCAACATACGCGGAGCAAATACCACCAACAAATGCCCCAGATCCGAGTGAAAAGGAGAAATCCCGAACCACCAATAGAGAGCAGGAGCGATCAATATACAAAACTTCCAAATCGTGCCTATGTGATACATTACAGGATCTAGAAAAAACAAGCGATCAATCACTGAAAGGCGTTTAGCCCGCAGAACGCCATCCTCAACAGCAAAACACTGCAGAGTTCCTATGCACCAGCGAGTGCGCTGAGTGACAAAGCCCTCCACATCCTGCGCAGCCAAACCAAAACTCAAAGGTTCGTTAAGAAAACGAGTTTTGAACCCGTGCGACACAAGTAAATAGGACGTATGCAAATCCTCAGTAATCGTTGCCTCTGGAAACCCTCCCACCAACTCCAAACACTCACGCTTGATAACAAAACCCGTGCCATAGCAAAACGCATTGTCCCAAGTATCGCGCCCTGACTGCATCATATCAGTGAACATGCACTGCGCCTCCGGCCACGCCTTCTCACCATAAAGATTATACTGAATCGCATCTGGATTTATGAAAATTTGAGGGGTTTGCACAATACCAATTAGAGGATCATCCAGCAAACCCACCGTCCGCCAGAGGAAATTGGAAGCCAAGGCAAAATCCGCATCCACCACACAAATCAAAGGGTTTTTAGTTTTTGTCAAAGCATGATTTAGATTGCCAGCCTTAAATCCCTTACGTTCAACACGTAACAGATACGACACTTTCAAATTCTTGCAAAGATCCCGCAACCACTCCCGGTCACCGTCATCCAATACCCATACCTTAAAATTCGGATAATCAATCTTACACGCAGCTTCTATCGTACGCCTCAGGATATCCTCAGGCTCATTGTAAGTTGGAATGAAAATATCAACCCCTTTCACCTCGTCCTGTGTGCGCAGAGAACGTTCCGCCAAATCAGCCTCAAGAGACCTATTACTAGGTCTGATCAAAACAATAAAATGCCAAGTAAGCACCACGGTGGCAAACAATTCTAGAATAACAAACAACCACGTCCACAGAGCTTCGGGATCAGCTGAAACTGGCACCAAGGTGGCAACCAAACGCCACCATACGTAGCGTGCATTTAACAACAAAAAAAGAGAGACCGCCACCAGCCTGACAGAAACCTTTGACCAGGAAAGCATGGGTGATATCAGCCACAAACCTGCAAACAACAAGAAAGTCGCTAATACCTCAGGATATTGGGCGGAAATCATTGGTTTGTGTGACTACGCAGCAACAAGCTCAGCCAGATTCGGGAGCGATCGAACCAGCCAGGCTGGCCGTTTGTAATAAGAACCTTAGCAAGTTGCCCAATATCTTCTGGATTAAAATCTTTATCGCTAGTCTCAATTTTCACTTTTAACAATGATCGATCTAGCTCAACTGTATTGATAATTTTAGCGCCTCTCGACTTGCTCTCCTGCACTTGAATATCAACAATACTCCCGTTAAGAAAACGCGTATCTCCCAATAAATAAATACTAGCGTGATCACCAATTGAGATTTGATACAAGAAATCCCTCCTAAAATAAGCGTCTACGAATAACGAAGTAACATCCGCTACTTCCGCCACCACCTGCTCATCAGTCAATACCTCACCACTAACCGCATGCCTGTGCCAAACAATACCTTCAATAGGCGTGGTGAGTTCGTAAGTCTGATCCGCTTTATTATAATCAAGGGTCGAATTAATTTGTTTATGAAGCTCTTGCAATTCCGCTCTCAATTGTGCTTGTTGAATACTTAAATTAGACAGCTCTTTATCATAAGCTTCCATTTTCGCTATCGATATACCATCCTTTTCTTCACTAAGTCCGCTGCCGCCTCGCTGATAACCCTCTAAACGAGCTGTGGTAGTATCTAATTCCGATTCAGCAACCCTCAACAACTTCTCCGCCTCTATCTTCAATTTTCTTGTTTCAGACCATTGAGCAGCCGTAACAATATCGTCATCAAATAGGGGCTTCACTCGCTTTAGGTCGGCAATTTTTTCCGCTAAATCAGCTTTGTACAGTTTCGCTTTTTCTTTAGCCGCGACTAGAGATGAGTTTAAAAACTTTCCTGTACTAAGACGTTTTCTCTCTGCCTCATCATTAGCCTCTTGCAATTTTAATTCCTGCACCTCCACTATTTCGTTAAGATTCTTGAGTTGGTCTTCGAGTTTGAGTTTTGTGAAATTTTGCTCTTCCAGTTTACGCTTTACTTTTGCCAAGTCGCGTTTCACAATAGCCACACGCCCTCCCACTTGAAGCACTGTCGAACGAGAAGTTGGAGCGTAAGTGATCTGCCCCCGATCGCCAGCTTTGATCGTCACCGCTGCAGCGTTAACAATAGCGTGCGTACTGTATGGAAAAGCGGGCGGCAAAAGTAAAGCCCAGAGAGATACAAATACGAGAGATACCCCCACTAAAATGCGAATAGCTTTAACGATGGCATTGAAGCATTTTTTCATAAATAATCGGAGTAAACTCAAGGCAAAGGGTTTCACCCCCATTCAATGCCACTTGCCAATGTAAGGACGTTATAAAAGTCAATCCGCTCTCTGACAAGCTCTAAATTAAAGAACGCCAATAATAAAACTGTCACCCTGCTTCCCTTTTGATTATCAAGGTGATAGCTCTCACAATTGCGCAATGCAAAAAATGAAATGAAGAGAGCCCCTCAGCAAGGCTCTTCATTAGGACTCAGATGTCACCTCTGCCATTAGGGGGTAAAAACCACACAAAGCATAAGTCCTCACAACCAAGGCTTTAAACATTCACAAGTCTAGTCCCCGTCATATTCAATGGTTGAACATGAACTCCTTGCTATTCAAGATCGCCCAGAAGATGTCATTCAGCACTTGCTCTTGTTTCAGCTTATCAGCACCTACTTTGCTGACTTGAGCAAGTAACGCTTTTTTCTCCTTATCCGTAGGCTTGCGTGAGTAACTGCCAATGTAGATATCATCGATCACTTGATCTGGCTTTTTACCCGCAGCTAGCGCTTTTTTCACTATCGCCCCCGAATCAATTTTAGCGGACACATTCTCTCCATTCATCAAATGCAATGCCTGAGAAAGAGTCGGCTCCATTTTCACTTCACAAGAACACACCGTTTCTCGGGATGCTCTACCGAAGGTCGTCAGGAAGTAATTGGTCGTGCCGCCGTCCGCGATTTGCACTGCACGTGCGCCTAAAGGCAACCCTTTGAACTTGTTCTTGGTATCTGTCAGCTGACTCAAGTTATCGAGCATCACCTCAGCTCGCTGACGACGAATTCGCCCCTTGGCAAAATTTCTCGTATCCAACTCATTGGTCAGGTTAGCTTTGGTTGATCTCTGATAAGCTTGCGAATTACAAATGTCCTGCACTAACTTCTTCATGTCATATTTATACTCGTTCTGAAACTTAGCAGCCAGCTCGCTCAGCAACTCCGGATTCGACGGCGGATTACTCACCCGAACATCATCCACAGGTTCAACAATCCCAATTCCGAAAAACTGCGCCCAGACGATATTGACCACGTTGCGTGCAAAGAAAGGATTCTCAGGAGAAGCCATCCACTTTGCCAATACCACACGGCGATCCTTGCCTTTGACATCTGGCGTTTCTCCACCCAAAAATTTCGGTACCATGACACGTCCACCAACCTTGTGTTTCATTTCGCCACTACCTTTGTTATAGATCACTTTTTCTCGCGGGTCGTCAGCATTCTTGCGTCCAACCTGAGCAAAAAAGGCAGAGAAACCGTAATAGTCATCCATCGTCCACCGATCAAAGGGGTGATTGTGGCACTGCGCACATTGCATCCTCATGCCCATAAAAACCTGCGCGCAATTTTCCATCAACTTATTCGTATCACGCTCGATCTGATAATAATTGGTCGCGGGATTGCCGAAAGTCCCTCCACTCGCAGACAACAACTCGATCACAATCTCGTTCATCGGCTTGTTCGCCGCGATACGCTCTTTCAACCAATTACTGTAGAGCAAAGCCGATTTATAGCTCATGCCTAAGTTCACATTCCTACTAGAGCGGATCTGCAACAACTCCGACCACTTCATCACCCAAATTTCAGTGAACTCTTTGCGCTCCAATAACTGAGTGACCAACTTAGCCCGTTTGTCAGCGGCTTTATCAGCCATGAAAGTTTTGTATTCATCTACTGTCGGCAGGATACCTACAACATCCAAATACACTCGACGCAAATATTCTTCATCCGTGCAATTCCCTGATGGCACGATGCGCAAGCGATTGAGTTTTTGGTGCACCAACTTATCGATGTAGTTGGCCTCTTTGACGGTTGGCTTGGTGTATTTCAACCCCTTAGGAATCACGATCACCTGAGCTGCTACATTGTAATCATCGTAACGCGCCATGATGTAACCTTCACCCCGCTTCACCGCTGTCACCAAACCCAGATCGCTGATCGTTGCTGTAGGCTCGTTAGTGCTACCAAACACTGCAAGCTCAGTCACATCGCGATCCGTGCCATCCGAGTAGCGCGCCCGCACCGTCATTTGCTGATACGCTCCCGCCCCCCTCATCACCATAGTCAAGGGATACACATCCACACCGACTACATCCGGCAAAGTTTTAGGATCGTCCTTGAGCGCACCTTTTTTCACCCATTCTACAAAGTTGCGAAAACTGTCGCTATCTTTATCAAAGTTCTTACCTCCAGTATGAGGTACTGTTTCCGTAGCTTTCTCTACCATCAAACTCTCTTCAGGAATCGCAAAATTAATTCGACGTCCCGCCATTTGTTGCGTGATCCGATGATGATCTCCATCGGGATCAAATCCAAAAATCGATAAATTGAATCCATCCTGCCCGCTCGAACTGCCGTGGCAAGAGCCTGTATTACAGCCTTCTTTCAAGAAAATTGGCATGATGTCCAAACGGAAGCTGATATCACGATCCTTGGCAGGCGCTTTCACTTCGACTGGCACCTTCACCTCGAAGCCGGCGACCTTGACACTCAACTGCGCTTTGCCTTCTTTCCTCGGCAAATACAAATAGGGTTTTTGTTTTTCTACCAAGCTCTCATCCGTCAAGGTAAAGGTAGAACTAGCCGTCACATCAGCCGTAGTATCGTCATCATAGGTAGCCATCACCACCAGAGCTTGTTTGTCGCGTTTCGTTTGCAGGTGAACATTCGCAGGGTACACTTTCACTGATATTACTTTTCCCTCACGCTTTGGCAAAGGTTTCACCACAAAGTCTGACTCCTTTTTTTCGACCAAATCAATCCCTTTAGGCCAAGGAGCACCTGCTGCGATCCATTTACTCAGTTTATCGATCTCGATTTTAGTCAATACTCGACCTTTAGAAGGCATCACATCATCATCGTCCTTAGGTAACGATACCAGCTCGATCATCAAGCTCTTCGCTGGTTGCCCCGCTACAAAAGCTGCGCCACCTTCGCCACCTTTCAAAAACAGGTCATGACGATCATATCGCAGCTCCCCCTTGATCTTGCCCTCGCGGTGACAGCCCACACAATTAAATTCCAAAATAGGCTTGATATCCCTTACAAAATCCACCGCAGGTTTGGGCGCTGGCTTAGCAGGCGCCTTGGCGACGGGTTTAGCAGGAGCAGGCTTAGCTGGAGCCTTGGCTACTGGCTTAACTGCAGCTTTGGCAGGATCCGCAGCTTTGGCTACTGGCTTAGCAGGCACTTTGGGTGCAGGTTTAGCTGCAGCTTTGGCAGCAGGCGCAGCTTTGGCAGGTGCCTTGACCTGATCAGCCGCTAAGCCGATCACAGTGCTTCCCACTAACAAACTAACGATGGCAATAAGTCTCTTGGTATTCATTTTGATCTATTATTTTTTCGCCGCTTCCAATTTTTTCTTCGCTTCGAGTCTGAGTTGCTCTAGACGAGAGAGAGGTTTTTTAGGTGCAGGAGCCTTAGCCACCACCTTCTTGGCTGCAGGTGCTGCTTTTTTAGCAGCTGGTTTAGCCACTACTTTTTTCGTAGCTGGATCGACTCGAAAGATACCACCCATGCCTACTTTGTGTAGAATGGGCTGTTTATTTTTCATCACAATGATGTTGCCATAAATGTTCTTGTGCTTGCCCACTGGGGTTTTAGTATTGGTTTCTACAGGAATCACCACTTGCTTAGTATCTTTGGTGATCTCGATCGGTTTAAACTCCGTATTGGCAGGCAAACCAAACAACTTGAGTTCTGCTTTGCCTTCAAAAGGTCGCAATTGTGCAAGGTCACAAATCACTTCAGCTTTATCTCCTTGCTTCACCGTAGCAAGATTGATTTTCATCGTAGCATAAGGCTCTTCCACCGCCAGATTGATGAAGGGTGCAGCTATCGTCACCAAACCTTTACCCGCATCAGCTTCGCCCAAAATAGTTAGCTTCCAAGCTTTCACCTCTGCTTTAGCATTAGCATTCAACTCATACTCCACCTCATTCTTCTTCGCTGGGATAGTCACAGTACTTGGACACCCAATGCCTGGCGGACGCCACAACATGCGCAGCAAGACTGCTTTTTCGAAGCCTTTCTTGCGTTTAACACGAACTTTCAACTTCATCGTGCCATTACGCACGATCGGCACAGCAGGCTGATCGATAGAAATACTAAACGGAGCCTCTTCCACCACCCCTACAGCTAACCAATTACTAGGGCTGGAATAATAAGTGATGTTATTCGGATTACCTCGAATAATATCGAGATCTTGCTTGTAGATCCCACGAACAGGTGTTTTAGGATCCACATTCTTGACATACAAATGGTAGAGGGCACCAGCAATCGGAGCATCGGCTGCCGCATGTAAAATAATTGGGAATTGGCTCAAATTTTTAGGAATCGTGCCAGCTTCCCAAGTCACTCCTTTAGGTAATTTTGGCAGATCGAATTGCAACTCACCAGAGTAGTTCTGACGACTGACATTCACCACCATAGCGAAGTGATTGCCCTTGGGAATATCGAACTGCCTGCGAAACTGACTGTCTCGACGGATCTGATCAGGTATGGTCACCACCACATTCGGCGTAGCAGCCTCGGTCTCGATACGATAGACATAATCTTTACCACCACGATCCAACATATCGCGAACGCGCAGCGTGTATTCTCCATCCGCAGCAGCTTTAAAATCCAGACGGCTATCACTCGAACCATCGGCATCATCATTAGTGCCTACCTGCTTGCCCTTAGCATCGTAAATGTAAATCACCGTATCCACTGGCGTGCCAATCCTATTAGCATAAGAGCGAAAACGATACTTCTGCCCCTTTTTGGCAGTGAACTTAAAATAATCGGTGTCACCCGGCTCTTGCAAAATACCATTGAACGCCAAAGGCAACGCAGCCCCAGGAGAAGCCTCCTTGCTGCTATTATTCGGCTCTTTTTCCAACACGTTATCATACTTTGCTACTCGCAACTCATTGCCCGAAGGTGGCAACAGACCTTCTTGAATCCCAAAAACCGCCACCGCATCTTTGCCATCCGCCGGCAACTTAACTTTAGTTTTGTAGTCACCTTTCTGATCACCCAACAAAGTCACCTCCAAGTCCGACCCCGCCTTACCTCCTGCGGGATACACTCCCAAAGGACGAGGAAAGGTGCCTATATGAACCCGATAGCGCCCCCTACCTTGATACGCACTGTCGCGCACCTCGATGGTGTAGGCTCCATCTTTCGGCGCTATGATCGACGTCACAGAATCCTGTTTCAACAAAGCTGAATCATCCGACACCGCCAACTCAAAACGTTTGTCATCCAAGATAGCCACATAAGGGTCGATCATAATATTCCCCGCTTTGGAGTCATTGATCCTCATCCCTTCGACCTCCACACTGATGCGTTGTCCTTTTTTTGCTTTGATCCTATAATAATCCACTTCCTCGGGTTTAGCAGCACCCTCGACCGTCACGTTCAAAGCAACTTCCTGAGGTTTAGCAAAATCATCGTTCGGCTCCACCTCCTCCACGGTTGGAAACTGCGACACCCAAAAAGTGCGTGCATAACTCATGCCGCTGGTCGTCCGCAAGCGAATGTGATGCTCGCCCAACTCACAATCGGGCGCGATCACCAAGGTCGCCTCCACCCGATTAGCTGGAGCTTTATTCGCTTTATCCATCGCCGCTTTCGCCGCTGCTACTTTTTTCGCTTGAGCCGCCTTGGTCGCAGCCACCACCTTAGCTGCATTTTTATTAGCTAGATCAAACGCCGCTTTCGCCTTATTTTTCGCCGCCGTGGTTGGAGGGGTGGGAGGCGTATCTTTTTTAGTAGCTGCATCCAGAGCCGCTTTAGCAGCTGCCACTTTTTTTGCTTCGGCAGCTTTAGTCGCCGCCTCGGCAGCCGTTGCGTTCTTACCAGCCAGTTCAAACGCCGCTTTCGCTTTTACCCTAGCGACATCGACAAGCACCTTCAGGTCTTTGAAGCTCATCCCTTTTTGATGAAACAGAACTTCCTGAGCGCCATCCAAACGAAGCCCTGAAAAGATCACCTTGACCTCCTTACCTCGCTGACCGCCACGCGGCACCGTCGTGCGCAGATCAGGCGAAGCTGCCTGCACCGTCACACTGGTCAAAAACATAACGGCCATGGCAGATAAAAGGCTCGCAAGCCCCCTATAGAAAGAGTGCTGCGGATTTTTGAATTCAACGGATGGAGGCTTCATGATAATGGAATCGAGCAATAGCTAAGTGAAATAAAATGAAAGTATAAGTTTATTATCCGACAAAGATCGAAGCGGCTTACTTTACATAAGCCGCCTCGCCTTCACCGAGGAATGTTTCCAGGGTTTAATTTAAGCAATGATGTCCGTCAGCAAGTTGCCTCCATTCACAATCTCAATCGGACGCGGTCCAGGAGCGATCAACTCTTTATCAGAATTGATTCCCAGCTGATGATAAATGGTTTTAGCCAAATCAGTCACCTGCACAGGGTTTTCATCAGGCTCCGCTGCGAGTGAATCCGACGTGCCATAAGTCATACCCCGCTTGATTCCACCACCAGCCAACATCACTGAAAAGACCTTAGGCCAATGATCACGACCATTGGTCTTATTGATCTTAGGCGTCCTGCCAAATTCTGAAGAAACCATCACTAGGGTTTCATCGAGCAATCCACGATCATCCAAATCACGTAACAAACGAGCCAAAGCACGATCAAAATCTGGAGCCTGTTTCGCAAAACCTGTCTTGATATTATCGTGGCTATCCCAACTGCCGTAAGTCATATTCACCAACCGCACCCCAGATTCCACCAAGCGACGTGCCAGCAACATTCTTGCTCCAGCCGTATTTCTGCCATACTCGTCGCGCAGTTTTTTATCCTCTTTATTGATATCAAAAGCCTCACGAGCCTCTTTCGAAGAGATCAAGCTATACGCCTTAGTATAAAAAGAATCCATCGCATCAATTTCATCCGCTTTTTCTTTCTGGCGAAAATGACCATCGACCATTTCCAACAAACTGCGACGACGATTGAAACGCTCTTCATCGATACCTTTAGGTGGCAGCAAGTCGCGCACCTTATAGTCTCCCGAAGCGGGATCGCTACCTAGGCTGAAAGCCCCATACATCGAGCTCAAATACCCTGTTCCAGCATACACATTAGGCTGGTTCGGCACACACACATACGGTGGCAAATTTTTACGAGGTCCAAATTCGTGAGAAACCACCGCACCATAACTTGGGAACGTCGTCGCCGGACTCGGACGATAGCCTGTGAACATATTATGCACACCGCGCTCATGAGCCGCTTCCCCATGCGTCATCGAACGGATGATCGTCATCTTGTCAGCCACTTTCGCCAAATCTTTAAAATACTCACCAAACTGAATGCCATCCACATTGGTATTAATAGCAGAATAGGGTCCACGATATTCACTAGGAGCACCAGGATGAGGATCCCAGCCCTCTTGATGAGCTATGCCGCCAGGCAAGAAGATATGAATCAACGATTTAGCTTTACCCTCTTTGGACTCGTAAAACTTTGCCGCTGCATTCGCTTCACTTTTCAGCAAATGTGGCAGAGTGATTCCCAGTCCGCCGGCCATTCCGACTCGCATGAAGTCCCTACGGGAAGTGAATCCAGCTGATAGCAGACCTATATTGCTTATTGTGTTTTTCATGATTTTCTTGTTTCGGGGGTTACTTTAACTCCTTTACATACAATGAGTTAATATAAATTTATTCTATCTAGAGAAAAGCTCGATACAAAGCTTCCTGTTGTTTTGACTCATTGCCGCTAGGAGTGTTCAAATAACACATAATAAAATGCACACCTCCACTCACAATGCACGCAAGATCCACTTCAGTTTCAAAAACAGTATTCGACAGAAGCCTCGCTCACTAAGCGATTCAAGTGATCGCCTCTCGCCTCAAATCCCGCAATACTCGCAGATCCCCCCACTACGCCCCCCGCATCTTACGTCCACCTTCCTCCAAGCCACTCGCAGACGTCCCGCCGCCGCATAAGTCAAAGCCTGACGCGCCCCACGATTCCCCGCCACCGCCGCCGCATAAGAACACCAGCGGTAACCCTCTGGCACCTGCACCAATCCCGCCCGAATCGGATTCAAATCATTATACGCGGCCACCGCCCTCAATGCCTCACTGCCATCATCCCCAAAGAGAATAGCCCAGCTCCAAAATGAGATTCTTATTGCTTCCAACTTTCACCCCTCGAACGAGAGCCGACCGAGGAACGAGGGAGACAGACTGCCGCAAGCAGCCCAGAGGGGAATCAATCAATCAAAGACCCTGCGACAATGCTTTATGAGTATTCCTTTTCTGCTAAGAAAAACCATTTATCAAGATATGCTGACTGATACCCCTTTTCCCCTTTTCAATATTTGCTGACACCTTACCCGCTTTACGTTTCACAAAGAACAGCTACCAATCAAAAAAAGAATTCAGTCCTCCAAGGAGCATCAAAATTGCACCTAATATCATGAAAATAATATTCTTTTTGTGCTTCTTATTCACTGCCGATCCGTTACAGATTATAGCTAACAGCATTAATAACAGTAAGAATATGGGTAATACTATCAAGAAAATAAAATTTAAGGAGTTAAAAACAAGGGTCCCTACCATTATCTACAACCAGTTGTTGTAAAAGTAACTGGAGAGTGATAAGTTAGTGGATTGCGCATCACCCGGCAAAGCGCATGGACTCAGCCCTCTTTCTATCGATTCTGGAAGATATGAATTTCTCGATGATTCCCCCAGTTATTGAACCTTTGAGAAAATAGGGAAGCGTGTTCCATAAGG
>JAKISY010000121.1 GCA_021648365.1 Verrucomicrobiales bacterium | reverse complement strand
GGTGATTTGCTTGTAGGCGTCGTGAATCGTCGCATCCTCGCGAATCGCGCTCTTAAACTCAAACACCACCAAGGGCAGACCATTGATGTAGAGGATGCCATCGGGGATGCGTTTCTCGCTGCCGACGATCGTAAGCTGAGTGACGATCTTAAAGATGTTCTGGGAGAACGTAGCTCCAGCTGCGTTATATTCCCCCGGATCCTCCGCTGCGATTGTTGGCACTTCGCCCTCCTTCGGTTCACGGAAGGCCGCGAGACAGGAGTAATCAATCAACTGGATATACAGATCCTTCTGAGTGTGGTCTTCCCGCTTCAGCAGAAAGCCATCCGCGACCAACTTCATGATCGCCTTATTGCTCTCATAAAGATCTGCCGCCGAATAGGCCTCCAACTGCTTGATCACCGCCTCGATTTCTTGCGGTGTGATGTTGTCTTTTGCATACTGCTTGCTCAGAAAGGCGCGCAAGTCGGCTTTGATGAGAACTCCTGGGAGGGACGGAGCTCCTGCTCCCTCCTTTGAGGATGTAACGCAGCTGGAGCTACGTTCTCCCAGCGTTTCGCCCAATACATGCGGGTAACCCTCGGCTCCGAGGAGTTCGATGATGGCGGATTCAAGTTGGGCTTCGGTGAATTTCATGAGATTTTAATGCGTGCTTGCCAGTGTCCTGCTGGCGTCCAGAGGTGATTGCAGACTTCCTTCCTGATTACGGGAAGGAGAAACTGTGCGAGATCACCGACGACTTCATCCAGTGGCATGGGAGTTAGCTTTCCTTTGCGCAGGAAGGCATTCCACTGAACAAGCTTCTGCTCGTTATTGTAGAACTCCCCGGTTAGAGCGATTGGAGCTTCCCCGGGGACTTCGGTCCCGCGTCTTGCGAAGGTATTGGCGACGGCTTCTGTCAGGACTGCACCATCAAAGTTTAGGTGAGACAGCAACCAGTGTAGATCATAGAAATCTTTCATCCGGCTGTTGTCGATTCCAAGGGAAACCGCTGCTTCGAGTTTCTCGGCGATGACGGTCTCGGGAGGGTAAACAAGGAGACGGGCACTGGGGAAAGGGAGGAGTTCGTGCCATTCTTTTTCCACCGCTTCGGGGGTGATGGCGTCGCCGAATCCGACATCGATCTGAATGCACAGGCGGGCCCCCGCGAGATGAACGTTCACCTTGGCTCGCACCCCACCGTAAGTTACCTCATCACGGATGGATGTCACATTCACTTCGCCCCACTCCAGACCATCTGGGGGATCGATGTCTGTCTGAGTCAGTTCGGTGAAGATGCTTTGAATCGCTTCTTCCGTGGCTTCCCCGTATCCGAGGAGATCCAGATCGCGGGTGGGCCGATGTTCCTCCGCCTCCCAAATCCGAAACAGCTGAGCCCCTTTCAGGACAAAGAGCTCCCGATACTTGCTCTGGGCGAGGCGATAGAGGAAGCGTCCGGTGGCATACTGTTCCATCAAGGCATTGAGCGGCACACCCTTCGCACGTGAAAGGTTGAGGAGCTTGGCACGAATGGAAGCAGCGACGTTTTTCATATCATCGCCTCCAGATAGGGTTTCATGACTTTGCCGACTCGAAGGAGCCGACCCATTTCGCTGATCTCTCCGATCTTCGCTTTTCGTTCGTTAAGCGTTTCTCTGAGCGCCTCCACGCAGACGTCGATCCCCAGCTTGTTGCGGTGTTTGAAGCAATCCGCCACCGTCCGTGCCGGGGTCGTGATCGCGACCTCGGTACCGCCGAGTTGGTGACGCTTCACTCCCTCGGTTTGAAGCGCTTTCACCCGGGTCCTGATGACCCGTATGGGAGGCCAGTTGATTTTGGGAACCCGGGTTTGTGCGGGAAGCTGAATCCAGACCTGATAAGGCTGCTGGGTGCCGATATTGTGAAATCTCAGGGCGCTGATCAGCACAATCACCGCGCGGGAGGCACTCTTGGTGACCTGAATCAGGTCATGATGCTCACTCGTCGGAGAATCAGCATGCTGATAAATCCCACGGCGCACCCGCACCAGCGTTCCCTGCTCCACGAGCCGGGTGATGCTCTGGTCAGAAATGCTTGCATCTAGAAGCTGCGCCGTCGTCAGCACCTCGTGAGCGGAGGCGAGTGAACTAAGTCTTTTTTGAAGAGCGGACGGCATGATATTGTCGGAAAACGTCACACATTGTCACCTAATGTGTGACGTTTAGCAAGGGAAATGGGTGACTATCCCGGCATATTTGATTTTTGGCGGGATCACCCGTGACATCGAATTTCCTCTTCTGTGTGAATTGAAGGATAAGGTAAAATAACAGGTTGTTCATTTTGAGTGACTTAAATCCTGAAGACGGGCTTTCCAGGAGATAAATCAAAATAAGAATTGGGGTGATTATCCCGACATTATGTCGGGATTTGTGTCGGGATTCTTAAATTTGTCCAAAAGATCGAATAAAACCCGACATTATGTCGGGTTTTTTGTCGGGATGGCAATTCATGGCTGAACCAAAGTGTAGGCGGTTGAGGGACCTCGTCCCTGACGCCGGATCAGATTGGCCTCCCGAAGTTTCTTCAGAATCCGCTGGGCCTTACGTTCATCGAATCCAAGCTGATTTTGCACTTTCCGGCTACTCACAAGCTGTTGTTTCGAGATCAACTCCAGAACGGCCTTCTCGCTCTCGCCCAACCCGTCTGGCACCTTGGTTGCCAATTCGTTGAGGATAGCAGTCTTACTCCGATAGATCGTCAATACCAACGAGCCACCCTCCATCGCGTAGGTAGGCAACGGTAAGCCGTGTTTCTCTGCCTGCTCTTTCAGACTGGTCAGCCCGTAGCCTTGCTCTTCTGCCAAACCCATGCGTGCGAAAACGAAATGAAGCACAGGGTTGCGACTCTTCATCGGGGCCTTGAAGGAACGCATCCGCTCCATCGTAATAGGCGGGATCGGATCTCCAGGGCTTTTGATCGTGACGCAATCGGAAGTGACCACCAGTTGGCACTTTTGCCCCTTGATGTCGTAGTCCCGGTGAATCAGGGCATTGACCACCGCCTCACGGATCATCTCAAAGGGAAGGTCGACTCTCTCCGTTCGCTCCATTTGGCTTCGCTCTAAAGTATTAGGGAGGATTTTGTTGAGCCACTTTTCCAGCTCACCGGGGATCAGCACCATGGGCATCGAGAACTCTTTTCGTTCGGCTTTGCCATTTGGTAATTCGGCCCTCGCGAGCAGACCCGCTTGAGGCATCGCAAGACGTGGATCTTTTCCAAAAAGCAGAAAACCGAATCCCGATGGGGATTGGCTGTCCTCAGCAAGGAGCCCTTGCAGCTTCAAAAGGCGTTTGAATTCTGCCGAGCTAACAGCAGATTTGATTTTCGCCTTGGTGCGATACCGTTTGAGGGCTGTCTCCGAAAAGTCTTCGATCTTCGCCTCCTTGAGAGCGTCCTCATATTCCGAGAGCTTGATAGGTTGTTCTTCTAGCTCTTCCGTTTGTTGCCGCGCCCACTCAAAGAACGCTTTGTTCTCCTTCAGGATGATCGCCTGCAAGTCGCGGTCGAACATCTCGATCTCCACTCCGTGGTTACGAAGGTATTGGATGCCTTTTCCAGCCACCGTCGGGTTGTCATCCTCGATCCCGACATAGACTTTCTTGATCCGCGCGCCGACAATATGGCGGGCGCAACCTCTCTTGGGTTCGTTTCGGTTCAGGCAGGGTTCCAGGGTGGCGAAGAGGATACAATCGTCGAGCTTTTCACCCACGCACTTGCGTTCCAGTAGGGTGAATTCGGCATGATTCCCTTCACGCAGTTCCCCTCGACAAGCCGTTTCCGTGGAGCCGTCGGGGCGGAGGAGGACGGCACCGACCAGGGGATTCGGCTTCCCATCATCTCGCATTTCGCCAACAGATTGTCGCATCACTTCGATGGCGAGTTCCATCATCTTACGGGGGTTGATTTTGAGTTTTTTAGGCATGGGTGGCTTTTTCGGCTTCTTGTGGTGTGATGGTGTCCGCTGCGTATGGCTTGGCGAGAAAAGCCCGCAGGTCGGCCTTGATGAGAACCTCCGACACCGAAGCTCTGGCGATATGCTCACCCCTCACATGGGGAAACCCTTGGGTGCCCAGCAACTCGATGATCGCACTCTCTAATTGAGCTTTGGTGAATCGTGCGCCTTTGGCGAATGATGAGTTATGAGTGCAGAATTCTGAATGAGAATCAGAAGTCATTGCGGAGGTATTTAATTCATCACTCATAATTTATAACTCATCACTCGTTCCGCGCGCGGAACGTGTTTGGGAAGTCTTGACGATTGAGGTCAGAATACAAACCAATTCATCCGCCTCTTTTGTGATGTCAGTTAACTTATCTGCCGCAACGATATCAGCTGCTTTGAGTAGCCGAAGCCAATAGAGAGTCTCACGCGCCTCTTTTCGAGAGATCGACATTTTAGCGACGAAGTCAGCTTTGCTTTGCCCCGCTTGTGCTTCTTCGATGTTCGCGCCAATAGAAGTTCCAGAACGCAACAACTGATTTGCAAGTGTCCTTGACACACGATCTTGTTCATCAAGGAAGCGACACAGTCGCACGACCCGCACGGCAAACCCAAAGCTCCTCTCAACTATATTTAATTCATCACTCATCATTTATACTTCATCATTCGAACCCTTGGGTTCGTTAATTTCCGTTTCCAGTTCTGTTAATGAAGCAATGATCTTCTCAAACGGTGGGCGACGCCCGAAAATCATATCCTGCATTGCTGAATAATCTTCGCGCATTGCATTGAGGACATGATTGGGCGGGATGAGTTTAAGCGAACCCGGTTTTGCGGCATCATAGTTAGCCCAGTTTCGAGGGTAGAATTTTTTCTTAAAAAGGACGACATCCTCCAGCAGTGCCAATTTTCCCAATGCGGCTTTTTTTAGATTCGCGTCGAATGCCATGAGGCAAAGGTCGTAATAGTGGCGCGAATAGCGCTCGGGAACCACCGACCCCTCAGGGCGGTGGGCTTCATGGTGAAGGATGGTCGCTTTTTCCCAGAAAGTGCGCTCTGCATCGATCGCACGCACAGAGCAGCGCGGTTCATCGAATTGATCAGGGAAATCCTCCGCTGCGTAGGGCGTGATTGTATGCTCAGAATGCGGCAGCCAGGACGCCAAAGGCCCAATCTCCAGTTGGATGGCAGCAAGTCTTCCGAACTAGCCGTTTTTGGATATTCCACCCGGATGATGTGCCCTTGGTCTTTTTCGTCAGATTTGATTTCCAGGCTGCAATGCGAACCGAGAGCTTCACTCAGGAGTGGCAGCATGGTTTCAGCGATGTAGGCACAGGCTTTTTCGTTCAGTGCCTCATTGAGTTTTTGCTGTTTCGTCTTCGAACGTTCCCCCATCGGGTCTTGCTCTCCACCCGCGACTCTCCAATCGAGAACCAAGTCGATGTCCTCTGAAAAGCGATCAATCAGTCCGTAGACTTTTGATAGGCTCGTGCCTCCCTTGAAGATGAGCTGTTTTGAAAGTTTAGGGTGTTCAAACAAGTGCTTCAGTGTCCAGCAGACCCAGAAGTCCTTTTCTACGATGGTCATCGTTCCCATGCCGCGCTTTTCCGCGGTCACCGCAAAAAGTTCATTTCGATCTTCCCCGGAGAGTGCCGCCACACGATTCATAACTGCTCCTCCTTTGCTATGATCCGTATGACATCACATACCCATGCTGGAGCCGTCTTGGTATCTCGCAGGATTTTTTTCCACTTGGATGAGGGGATGGCTTGCTTGAGCTTGTTCCGGATTTCGGCAGTGATTCGCTTTTGCCCTAACGCCTTCAGTGCCTGCACGACCAGTTCACTTTCACTGTGTTTGAAGCCAGATTCTTTCAAAATGCGTTTCTTGAAGATCAATTCACGCTTTCCGATGAGAAATGTTTTGCCGGGGCCATCGGAAAGGTAAACGGCTTGCACTGGAACCTGGGTAGAGAGTCCCAGGATATTCAATGCCGTATTTTCTGAAGGCTGGATGCGCCAACCCGATTTACGCGCCAATGCTTGTGCCACCTGCCGGAGATCCGGCTCCATCGGGCCCTCGATCAGTTTGCTCATGCGCGGGTAGTCGTATAAGCCGCGGAGCACCCGCCGGATCGTCCCTTTGGACTCCAAATTCGTCAATGCCTTGCGGGTCGAATCATCTCTTCCAATATCCAAAAAATCGTTTTTAGAAAACACCCAACCGCGATGATTAGCGTAAATCCTCTTAACCACTTTATCTTCAATTGATTTCATAAACTGAAACTATCGTATATTTTCACGAATTGCACGGTCATTTTGTGAAATTATTTAAACGTGTTTTAGTAGATGCGGCTTCTGCTGAATGAGAAGTCATTCTGGAGGCATTTAATTTATCACTCATCATTCAAAAATCATCATTCGAACCCTTTGGGTTCGCTGGCTCCGAGAAGTTCGATGATGGCTGATTCGAGTTGGGCTTCGGGGTATTTAATTCATCACTCATCATTCGCCCCTCTTGTGGCGTGATTGCCAATGTTCCTCTGGTGTCCAGACACGGCTGGAGACTTTATTTTGTAAGACAGGAAGAAGGAAGTTTGCGATGTCGTTGATGACGACCGGTAGTTCAATATGATGAAGATTCCCTTTGCGCAGAAAGGCGCCCCATTGCTCTATTTTTTGTGAGTCGGAACTGAATTCCGCAGTGAAAGGCATCGGGGTCACATCTGGTATGATCGTGGCGCGTCGGGCAAAGGTGTTGTTGATGGCTTCGGTAAGGTCGTTTCCGTCAAAGTTGAGACGAGACTGCAGCCAGTGAAGATCATAAAAATCCTTCATGCGACTGTTGTTGATGCCGAGAGAAACAGCCGCTTCCAATTTTTCAGCAACCACGGTTTCCATGGGATAGGTCGCAAGCGGAGTGTCCTGATAGTCGAGAGGGGCCGACCACTTCTGATGGCGGATTTCAGGGGTGATCACATCACCGAAACCAATATCAAATTGCAGGGGGATTCTCACCTTTCCGAGTTGGCAGGTGATCAGCACGCGCACCCCTCCGTAGCTGTTTTCATCGCGGATCGCTGCCGCCCTGATATTTTCCCAGCTGAGGGCATCTTCCTTTTCGGGAGAAAGCTGGCAAATTTCGGTGAAAGTCTCTTTCAAGGTCTCGGGATCATGATCGCCAAAGCTAAGGAAGTCCGCATCACGCGTCGGGCGATGCCCGTCCTGTTCAAGAAAGCGAAAAAGTTGTGCGCCTTTGAGAACAAAGCGATCTGCGTAGTCACTCTGAGCCAAGCGCGCAAAGAAGCGACTGAGGGCAAATTGCTCAAGGAGTGAGGCATATTGAACGCCCGTCCGGCGGCCTTCGTTCTTGAGGCGGTCTTGGAGTGAGGCAACAAGGTTCATTTCTTAGACAAGGGCATCGAGGTAAGGCCGGATCACGCTGGAGACACGTTGAGCTTTTGCGTAGTCCATGATTTCGGTGGATTTCACCCCCTGGCTGAGGACGTCCTTGAGCGCTTCCAGGCAGACATCGAGACCGACCCGACTGCGGTATTTGAAGCAATCGGCGACAGTCCTGGCAGGATTGGTAATCTGGGTGGGAATATCATTGAGGCTGTGGGTGACGACTCCTTTGGAAAAGGCGCTGGCAACCTTGCTGCGGACGACTTCCAGCTGCGGGTAATCGATGCGTGGTGTCACCGCATTTTGTTTGAGGAGAATCCAAACGGCATGAGGCTGCTGGGTGCCGATCTGGTGAAACTGCAGCGCCGAGAGCAGAGTGATGACCGCCTGCGGCACTCGGGCGGCCACTTCGGACAGGCTCAGATACTGGTCGAGCTCCGCTTCGGGGTGATGATAAACTCCGCGCGACAGGCGAATAAGTTTCCCAGTCTTCACTGCCTGCGAGATCACCGTGCTACTGATCCCAGCTTCGCGCAGTTGCTCATCACGCAGTAGGCATGACTCTCGCGCAAGTTGTTGGAGATGGGATCGCTGATTTTCCATTTTTTAGTAAGATGGATCTAAGTTACTTTATTTTGGAAATTAAAACAAGTGGGGAATTGAGCGCCTGCGGCGAATGATGAGTTATGAGGGCTGAATTCTGAATGAGAATAAGGAGCCATTCCGGAGGTATTTAATTCATCACTCATCATTTATAATTCAGCATTCGAACCCCTTGGGTTCGTTGGCTTCGGTGAATTTCATACTAAGAACCTGTTTAAAGTCTTTTTAGTAGTAACGAAATGAAGGCGAGTTGAATCATAGCCAACGAGGTGGTAAGTTTTCGCTCACAGTTTTTCCAGAGCCTGCGACACTTCTCAAGCCATGCAAAGCTACGCTCTACTACCCACCGTTTAGGGATCACAGCGAAAGTGTGAAGCTCGTTCCTCTTGGCGACTTCCACTGTGGCGTGGAGTTGCTCATCGATGAATTCGGCGAAAGGAGCTCCGTTGTAACCTCCATCTACCAATACATTGGATACCTTTTGAAGTTCTGCCGCTTGTTTAGCTATCATTGTCTTTGCTCCAGCCTTGTCACTGATGTTAGCCGTAGTTACTTCTATAGTATGAGGTAGCCCCTCGGTATCTACCGCGATGTGTCTTTTAATTCCCGATACCTTTTTACCCGCATCATATCCTTTTTCTTCAGCACAGTCAGTATTTTTCACACTTTGAGCATCCACGATCAAAAAACTCGTTTGCTCAAGCCGCCCTTTTCCACTCCGATGCGCTGAAACCTGATTTTTTTAATGCTTCCTCCAATATACTTGGATTTCCATCTTCACTTTCTTTCCACACACGAAAATAATAATAAACCAAACGCCAATCGGGGTATTCTGAGGGTAATGATCGCCACCGACAGCCCTCTTTAAGTAAATATAGGATGGCATTGAACACATCATACAAATCAACCTTACGTGGCGACGTCTTTTTGCGGGCACCCTCCAGAATAGACCGTATGGCTTCAAATTGCTTGCGGCTTACTGCGCTTGAATAAGTTTTTACTTTTTGCTGCATTTGTAAATGATAACAAATTGTTAAGCTTTGTTAAAGACTTTAAACAGGTTCTTACCCCAATTCCCCTTAACGATTTAATCACTATCGATTAACTTCCAAATACTCCTGTCGCGTTTCACCCTATCAATGTATTTTATTTTACCTGAGTATGAAGTTTCTGGTTGCTCACTCATTGTTATATATTTGCGCTTCCCCAATTTAGATTGAAGCCTAACTTTCCAGTTTCCTAATGATAATACTCGCCATTTTACGCTAGGCCAAGTTTCAGTGTCTGGCGCCAAACCGACCGAGTTACTTCCATTTGGCTGCGCGTGCAACCTAACTTTTCTATGCTCAGCGTTAATATACATCCACTGCCCTTGCGCTTGCTCTGGACGCCAACGAGTCTGCCAATTTGCAATTGGGCTCGCCACTAGGTCATCAGGGCCAGGATCAGATCCTGTAAATCTAAGATGAAACCTAGTATGTTGTAAATTCTGTATCCGAAAAACCTTATCTGGTTTCACATGGATAGACAGAGTATTGGCACCAGAGTCGTCCAGTCGACTATCCCAATCATTCAACCCGCCTGAAGCACCCGGCCACGCCGTTTTGCACCAATTCTTAAAATCTTCCAAATACACCCTATCTACACCCACTTGATCCAGCAACGGCAACAATCGCCAGAATGTGTCTGCCGAATTAGTTGAATCAAATAGCTGCCAACTTCCATTCCAATCACTTGGTTTATAGCCAGGCTCAGATAGTAAAGAAAAACGGCTTTGACCAATTGTATTGGGTTCCCCCTGTCGAGGCCAGTGTTTGTCAAAAGCACTACCAGTAAAGGTATACGGGAATTCAGGGTGCTTGACCACCCGCATCCACGTCATCAATGCCGTATTAAGAAAATACCGATACAGGTCGGGACTATACCCATCTAAGTCGGCAACTAGATCGGAAATCCCACTATCAAAGGAATAGGCAATATAAGGAGTGCATGTCCTTAGCCCCCACCCACCTATCGTCCCGCCAGTTGTACTAGATCGCCTTATATCCCTCACTTGCCAATTTTTCATCAAAGTCACTATATGTAACATTGCTTGAGCTTGCTTACTTTCAGTCCGTAGACTTTCAATTAACGAATAATTATAGGCCCAATCTACGGGATTACTCACGCTTGTGCCATCTAGCTTGTGGCCAGAATTCAGTATCACCTCCAAGTGATACCAAACCACAGATGCATAGTAACCCGCCACCTGGCTTTGATCGTCGGCATCCAATTGCAAGGGGTTCTCCGGATCGTATTGCAAGGTTCGCCCTTCCCAATACCTAGTGTTTCTAGCCGTCTTGTGAGGAGCGTTGTCAAATACCGTTGAGCCCCTGTTCAGCCAACCCCATTCTCCAGCGATTTCCGAACTATCTGGATAAGGGTTGGCATTCTTTGCAACAAGGAGTGTTTTATTCTCCAATTCTCCCACATGATATATTTCAAAATATTTTACCCCAATCCAATGAGTAAGAGCTCGTTTAGCATACTCATCATGCATGTCATTGCTATAAGCGGCACTGCTGTAATTTTTCAAATTAGCAGCATTTAATCGTTTAGTATTAAACTTACCCGCAGACCTGTAAGGGTTGGTAGGGTTCCCATACGTCACGACTTTTCCCTCCCATGAAGTGCCATACCCCTGAGTTGCGCCTTCATTGGAAAATCTTCTGCCTTGATTTAATAATGCCCCTAACTGCCATCTTCTAGGCGTCCCGTCAAAGTTAACCAAAGATAAATAAGCCTTATAGGGATCAGCACCGTCCTTACCATTATGCTGCTGCTCTTCCAAATTTCCGTCCTTAAAATCCGGCCATATATCTACAGGATGCACACGAGGCAACCAGCGATTCCAATCAGGCAATTGCAAGTGAATCGGAATATCTATCAAGCTCAACCCCAGATGCGCCGCGCTACCATTTATTTGGCTCAACCTAAAAACCTTATCCACCTCCCACTGCCAAACCTTGCCATCACCATTATCATCAAAAACAGGCAGCATCATTTCCTTATCGCTATCCAGCACTCCTCCTTCGCCTGCTCCTGCCGCCCATCGCTCAACTGCCAATTGACTCAATGGGGTATCCGTGCCTCCTACATTCACTGAGCCAGGCTGATAAGGAGGATTCCACGGGCGACCATACGAAGGGATAATCACTCCATTTTTATCTTTCAAATTTCTTATGTAGCGCGTCACTCTTTTTGCCTCGGTATCGCTTAAACCATGAAATCTTGACCTCTTATATATGCTCTCATTACTATAACCAAAGTATTTTAGATCATATCCTGTGCTGGTGTGACAATCCATACACTTAGCTCGTATATCCCCCTTTCCCAACGTGTTCGCTAAACCTGGACGTGCTTTCAAAGTTTCGCTTTCCCAAAGAAGTTTCCCTTGGCTTATGATCCATGCCATAAGGCTCGCCGAGGTACTCGAATTCCCCGCTATATAATCTCCCGAATCATTCGCATTACCAGGGTAATAACTTGAAGCAGTTCCCGCCAAAAGGCTAGGCCAACTATTACCTCCGGCAGTCACGCTCATAAATGTCACTCGATAAGCCGAGGCACCCTCCTTATAAGCTTGAGGATTAATCCGGAAAATAAACGTATTATTATTATCAGTCAAAGACATTGCTCCCCCACCGCTGCCTACTGTTTTTTTCAAATTTGCCAAGTCAATCCCAAGCAACAGCGAGTGATGCCCCCCACCAATACCTCCGTATGCTTTAGCCTGTGCAGTGAGCTTCACCGCACTATTGTTGTTGCTCAAGGCTATCCAACTACTCAAAACCCCCGCACCATTCTTAATCTGCAAATAGGCCATAGGCACTTCACCCGTCTGACCTACTCCAGATTGAGGTATCCTCTGCAAATTATGTACTCTGAGTCGAATGTATTTAGCCGAACTTGCCGTCCCAGGCCGTAGATTCACCGTCACCTCCTTTTTCGCATAACCTGTCGTATCTCCAGCAGCTACCACAATCGGCAATTCGAAACCTGGGTCACTAGCGTGCAAGTTCGGTGTCGCAGCTAGTAAGAATAATGCTAATATCCATGCCCAGATCCGTGTTTCACACCATGCCATAGTATTTTTTATTTTCCTCATAACTTCACTTTTTAGATAATTACGCCAATCCGAGCTCCCTCTTACTCCAACACTTTGGGAGGTTCTCCATTTGCTAAAAACGAGAAAACAAAAAATAAGAGCAGCAGTCAATACTTTTCTTTTTTTAGTTTTATTTTATTGTGAATTAATTATAGCGCATCTTTTTGCTTCATGGAGGGCGAAAATGCCCTCCATGTAATTTTATAATTCCTATCCAGCCTTTATACTATCAACATGTCCGCGCGCTGG
>JAKISY010000120.1 GCA_021648365.1 Verrucomicrobiales bacterium | reverse complement strand
CCCTCAACCCCTTGCCCGCACCGCCTTCAATCTTTTGCTGCAACAAAACACGCTCCTGCTCCATCGCTCTCAATCTCGCCTGAAAACGCGCAATCTCCGGATCAGGATCCGGTTTTGCCGCTGCCATGACCGCTGCCGGAATCGGGGGTAACAAATCTGCACGATAGGCAGGTGGAGTATTGCCCGCAGCTCCCCCTGTAGCTGGTGCATTTCCAGACATCGCCACAGGCGGTAAGGAACCTTTAGGGTCTAAAGTGCTGGTATTGATGGGAGCTATGCTCGCGCCCGCTCCACCCAAAGGCGCATCCGCTCCACCCGCGCCTTGAGCTTGGTGCTTCGCCAATACCCCATATTCCTTCTCATATTGCGTTCTCAGATAGTTGTTGTAGCTGTTGCCGCCAACCACTACCAATACCAAGCCCGCTACAATCAAGGCTATCATGCTCGCTGTATTTCCCTTCATTAGATTCAGTATAAAGTTTTATCTCTACGCATAGTATCACGTATCGCAGACAACTTACACGAATTTCCCCCATCATGAAAGCCTCTAATTTTTCAGTCACCCTCGCCTGGTGCAAGAGCAAGTGAAATACCCCGCAATCCTCTTACTCGTCGGCACACCCCCTCGCTTCAACGCCCTTAAAGCAAACACGAGATCTTCCATAACACATTAGGGAGCAAGCATCTCAGTCAATGCGCTCTTTGCTACTGAAAGCTCCACTCCCGGTAATAAAATATAAACTAAATTGCGATTGATTGAGAATTTTTCATCTTTCACTAAAACCCGATTGCCATACAAATTTTTAACTTGCACATGCTTAAGTGCCGCAGGAAAAGTTAAGCTACGGGTTGATGCGTAGTTCACCTCTTTCGTCCATAAAGCTACAATCGTTGACTTAGTTTTGGTCTCAGCAAACGGAGCTAAGCCAGGGGGGATTTCAAAATAATAGGCAACAAAATCTGCCGTGTCGTGACCTTCACCCGGAGGCACGGCATTGCTCAGCAGCGACATCATGGTATGAATACTGGCAAGTCCCAGATTAGGACTCATTGCAGAATCACGAAAAAAGTCGTGATGGTGATGATAGGAAGCACAATTCTCTCCTAAAGCCCTAACATACATTCGAGCCGTATTGTTCGCTTCATTTTTTTCCAAGCTACTACTATAATCAATCATCGCTGCCCCAAACGAACGATACTCTTCAGTCAACGCTACTTGAGCTTTACTGCCAGCTTTTTTGAGATCCTCTTTTGCCATAGCCAAAAACTCTGGAAAGCGACCATAATACGGATTTCTTAAGCCGAAGCGGTAGGGGTGAAATGAAAATTGATCAAAATAAGATGAACCCTCTGTAATCGTTTTATTCCACAGAGGTTTACGGTGAGAATTGACCACACTGCCTGCAATAATCACCGAATTTGGAGATTCTCGCCTGATAATAGGAGAAGTTACTTTTAAAATCTTTAAATACTCATCTGCGTCAACATAACAATTCGGTTCATTGAGGATTTCCCAAAAGTTCACTTTCCCGTCAAACTTTTTAACCACCGCAGTGACCCAATCGTTCCAAATTGATAACTGAGATTCTGTGACCCTACCTTTATCTAAGCCATCAATTTGACGCTGACCGTCAATCATCTCTCCCAGATCTCCAGGTGCCGGAGCTAAAGCGCGCTCTCCAGTAAATAACTTCGCTCCATCAAGCGTCCAAAGCCATTCAATTCCAGCATCTCTAGCGGCATCAACATAAGCTTCCACCCAGGGTTCCTGGTAAGCCGTTTTCATTCTCTCCAGATTCAAATAATAGTGCCATGTCCCAATCCCCAGCATCGCAGCTATTTTATACTTTTCCCTAGCCTCAGCCACATCACCCGCATTGCGTAGGCTAGGCAGGGGATTCACACCGACGAAGGCTTTATTGCGTCCGCTCGGAACAGCCTCCCCTATAACCAGTCTATCTATTGTGTTCGCAACAAGCTTTTTATGCTCAAAAACTTTACACTCTATCATTACTGCCCCTCTCGCTCCTTTTGGCAGTATAATTGAAATTTCCTTTGCTTCTTTTCCTCTCAAAGCCAAATCGATATTAGCAAGCCTAAAATAAGGTCCATCTGGTGTTGATATCCTTGATGCTATCATTAATTTTCTCGGTTTTTCTTGCCGATTATTAATCACATAAGAAATCGTTTTTGTATTGATCAGTGTTCCTGGGGACTCAGAAGACAGATCAATAGATACCCCAGCATTCCTCAATGCTTCATTATCCGTATGTTGTGTCATCATCACATCATCAATCCAGACCCTACCAGAACTAGCAACTAAAAAGCTAGCGGATATTTTATTTGGGTAATAGTCTTGCGCCCTCGCAGTGAAAGAATACGTTTGCCATTCAGACGTGATGGCAAAACGTTTTTTAAAGCTGGTTGATCCAAGGTTCCAGCTGGGTACAAGAAACCCTACATCCAAAGTCAGTGAAGCGTCATTCAATCTTTTACTTTTGGCTCGAAAAGAAATGGTTACTGGATACCCTCGATCAACTTTTGCAAAGCTACTCCGCACTCTTGGCTGGATTTGCCCGTCACTGGGGAAATGATAGATTTCAAGACATTGATTACCCGACTGCCCATCGATAGAACGAACACTCCAACCAGCTGCCTCAATTTTAGATTCTTGCCAGGCGGAGCCATGCCAATTTTTAAAGCCATTCTCAAAGCCTGAATTCATAACAAGATTAAGGCCTTTCAAAGAACTGCTTACCGGGTACTTGTCATAGACTTTACCCGCGCCAATTTTACCATACTCCGTAAGGCAGGGGCTACTTTTCGTGGTCGCTAAAAAGTGTATCGATTCTTGATCAAAGCTGATAATGCCGGGATCTTCATTTATATGCTGAGGGGTAAAGTCTAATCCCTTATAAAAGGCAAGACCTTCTTTTTTATCGGCAATTTTAGTTAACCACCTTACCCCCCCCAAGTTCCACAGTAAATTATTCTTAATAATTGGTTTTTCTAAACTCGACTCAGCTTCTATCCCGACCAAGCACCTCGTGATAAGATTGTTCTCAATTCTTATTCCAGAACTAAGCTTATGACCAAGCTTGATGCCAGGCCTCTTTGATTCAGCTATCGTATTTTTGTGAATGTAATAATTGCTACCAGTTGATACCTTTATCGGTGATCCCGTCCAAGCTCCATTCAAGCTGTATAAGAGGTTGCCAGTAATCTCTATGTTTTTTGAATAGGCGACGTTTATGCCCTGCTTACCTTCATGGACTCTACAGCTTTCAATCTTCACGTTGGCAGATTGCCAAATGGAAACCCCCCACCGGCGAATATCAAACCCTCTGAAAATAGTATGCTCACTGCCCCGAATACGTAAAGCATACGCCAAATGTCGACCATCGAGAATCGTGCCTTTTTCCCCTTCAAATACAATCGGGGATTCTTTTGTCCCCTTCGATGAAATAACGACACCAAACTTGTCTAAGCCTTTTATTTCAGGCCAATTGCTTAAAGTGCTATAGACCCCCTCATGAACGACCACCTTATCTCCAGGTTTAAGCCCGGTTTTACTTTTAACCAAACTTCCAACTTTCGCATCCTTCACCCCCTTACAACCAGTAAAGCTATGAGTCGTTCTAGCAGTGTAAGTGATTTCGTGTGCACCAATGATAATCACACCTTGGCTAGGGAATTGTAGCGCTCGCGCTACTTTTATCTCTGTTTGCCCTTCCACGGTAGCTTCAAGGAGACTAGTGGACTGACCGCGATCCATTGTTTTCCAAGCACCCGCGACTGTATTTGCTAGACCTGAATTATCATTACTCCCATCTGGCCTTACATGATAAGTCGCTGCGGGCAATGGCAGATTTAACTGCACTACAAGAGCTAAGAAAAAGAGTTTTATTTTCATGTTTTTGCACCCAAATTTACTCGGAGAGAAGACCTTTAGAGCCTACCGTATCCCTTCGAGCACCTAAGTCAAAAAAAGGCTGTTGTTCTGCTACACAAATATTTTACAGCTAGAATTCCACCCAAGGAAATCCTCGATGCAGTAGCTTGATCTGACGCCATTCAGGCTGAGCTCACTTGCCCTGAGCTTTCGCATTTGGCAAATCAGTGATCGATCCTTCGAAAATCTCAGCCGCTAAGCCGATCGACTCATTCAGCGTCGGATGCGCATGGATCGTCAACGCCAAGTCCTCAGCATTGGCGCCCATTTCAACTGCGAGACCGATCTCCCCCAGCATCTCGCCAGCATTGATCCCAACGATCGCGCCACCTAGCACCCGACCCGTTTTTTTATCAAAAATAAGCTTAGTTTTTCCCTCGGTTCGAGCAGAGGCAATCGCACGACCAGAAGCCGCCCAAGGAAAATTCGCCACCTCATACTCAAGCCCTTGCTCTTTTGCCTCTTGCTCGGTGATGCCTACCCAGGCGATTTCCGGATCCGTGTAGGCTACAGAAGGAATGCAGCGCGGCTCAAAGGCGTGCGGCTTGCCCGCAATCACTTCAGCTGCCACATGACCTTCGTGCACCGCCTTGTGCGCCAACATCGGTTGCCCGACCACATCGCCGATCGCATAAATATGCGGCACATTCGTTCGCAACTGATCGTCCACCGTGATAAATCCACGCTCATCCACCGCCACTCCCGCTTGTTCAGCGGCGATCAAATCACCGTTAGGTTTGCGCCCCACAGCTACCAAAATCCGGTCAAAAGCAAGCGCTTCCGCTGGAGCATTTTTGCCTTCGAAGCTAACATACAAAGCATCCTCTTTGGCATCCACTTTCACCACCTTAGTGGATAACATCAGCTCAAAGCGCTTCGCCACATAGGTGGTGTAAATTTTTACCACATCAGCATCAGCACTAGGTATCAGCTGATCTAAAAACTCCACCACCGACACCTTAGAACCTAGCGCACGATAAACCGTCGCCATCTCCAAACCAATGATGCCACCACCTAAAACTAACAATCTCTCTGGCACATCACGCAACTCCAGCGCTCCAGTCGAGTCGATGATGCGCTCATCCTCTGGAGTGAAGGGCAACTCCACCACCGAGGACCCTGTAGCAATGATCGCATGATCAAAAGCCACCACCTGCTCCATAGCTTCCCCGTCATCGCTCCCCTTTACCACAAGACTGTTAGCACCACTAAATTTAGCATAGCCGTTAATCACCTTCACCTTGCGCATCTTCGCCATCCCAGACAGACCACCAGTGAGCTGCCCCACCACCTCATCCTTCCAGTCACGCACCTGGTTCAGGTCGATCTCAGGCTTTCCAAAACTCACCCCATGCCCAGCCATGCTCGCCGCATCGTCAATCACCTTAGCTACATGCAGCAACGCTTTTGACGGGATGCAGCCCACATTCAAACAAACCCCGCCGAGAGTGCTACGCGCCTCAACGATGACCACCTCCAGCCCTAAATCTGCTGCGCGAAAAGCAGCGGAATACCCACCAGGCCCTCCTCCGATCACCACCACTTGAGTTTTTATTTCCTGATTCATATCAACTAATCCCAATTTCAATTCAACTACGCTTACCTATTTAGTTATTTAGCAATGCAAGACAAAAAAATATTTCACCCACAACTAACTCCATCACCTTCATGGTTCCACTGTTCTTCTTTATCAGTGTGCATCAGTGCCATCAGTGGTTCACCTCTTCAATTTCGAACAACTCCACGCTGTGTGATTTTTTATAAAATCAACTGACGAAGATCTGCCAGCGTAGCACTCAGGTGCACGATAAACCTAGCCGCCACCGCCCCATCGATCACACGGTGATCGTAGGACAATGCCAAAGGCAACATCAAACGCGGTTCGAAATCGCTACCATTCCATTTAGGCTTCATTTCGCTTCTCGACACCCCAAGAATCGCCACATCTGGAGCGTTGATAATCGGAGTGAATGCCGTGCCACCGATACCTCCCAAGCTCGACAGGGTGAAACAACTGCCCTGCATATCGGCTGACGCCAGTTTGCCGTCTCGCGCCTTGCTACTGATCTCTAACAGCTCTTCAGACAACTGATAGATGCCTTTTTTATCCACATCACGTACCACCGGCACCACCAAACCATTGGCAGTTTCCACCGCCACTCCGAGATGACAATACTTTTTCATCACTAGGCTCTTACCGTCCTCACTCAACGATGAATTAAAAATAGGGTAGGCTGCTAGCGCGCTCTGCACCGCTTTCATGATGAACACCAAAGGCGTTATTTTGAATCCTAACTCTCGCTTCGTAGCCAACACATTCTGCTTTTTGCGGAATGCTTCCAACTCTGTGATGTCAGCTTCGTCAAATTGAGTCACGTGGGGGATCGTTACCCAGTTGCGATGCAAGTTGGGTCCTGATATTTTTTGAATCCTAGTCAGAGCGATCTCCTCAACCTCACCGAACTTGGAAAAATCTACTTTAGGCGCAGCCAAGACACTCAAACCTGACCCCGACCCCGTCGAGTTGCCAGCTTGACTCGTTCCAGCTAACTGCGCCTTCACATAACTGTGCATGTCAGCACTGAGAATGCGCCCCTTACGACCCGTGCCTACCACCCGAGTCAGATCGACCCCGAATTGCCGCGCTATACGCCGAATCGATGGCGTGGTATAAATACTGCCTGCCTGCTTATTTTCGGGCGGCGTGACTGGTGCTGCCACCACCTTAGCGACTACTGGATCCAGTAGAGAAGGAGTGGGCAGAGCAGGAACTACTTCCTTCGTCTCCGTGCTTGTGTCGGCTTTCACATCAGGCGCAGCTTCAGGCTCTTTATCACCCTCCGCGCTCGCATCCTCCTCAGTCACCTCGATCATAGCAATCAGGTCACCCTCTTTGATCATCGCCCCCACCGCCACTTTCAATTCCGCGATTTTGCCAGAGAAAGGAGCAGGTATATCCATCGTCGCTTTATCCGTTTCCACGGCTAGGATAGATTCTTCTGCTGTGATGCTATCTCCCACCGCGACAAAAAGCTCAATGATCTCGACTTCGTCGCTACCAACATCCGGCACCAAAATTTGTTTCAAATCAGACATGATTGATTGTTTTTAAATTTCCAAAAATAAAGTTCTTAGTAATCAAGTTAAGCATAGAGCGGGTTGATCTTATTGATATCGATATCAAAGCGCTTGATCGCGTCTGCCACCAAACTTCTATCCACATCTCCGCGCTCTGCCAATTCAGACAGCGCCGCCACGACGATATAGTTCGCGCTGACCTCAAAGTGATTCCTTAGATTCACCCGGCTATCACTGCGCCCGAAGCCATCGGTTCCAAGGCAATGGTAGTCGGTATCAATGTAAGCACGCACTTGTTCGGAGTAAGATTTGATATAGTCCGTAGCCGCAATCGCCGGCCCCGCCTGCTTTGTGATCACGGTAGAGATGTAGGCAGTTTTTGCCTCATCCGCTCCATGCAACATATTCCACCGGGCAACCGCCATACCGTCACGAGCCAACTCGTTGAACGAAGTCACCGAGTAAACGTCGCTAGACACATCGTAATGTTCCGCTAGCAACTGCGCCGCTTCGCGCACTTGAAGCAAGATCGTGCCGCAACCCATCAATTGCACATTGACCTTCGCTTTTTTCTTCTCTGGTGCTACACGTTCCAACAAATAAATACCTTTGACAATCTCTTCCTCAATCGTCTCAGAGTCCGGTAAAGCTGGCTGCTTGTAGTTCTCGTTCATCAGCGTCATGTAGTAGAAGACATTCTCTTGCTCCTGATACATTCTGCGCATGCCGTCGCTGACGATCACCGCGATCTCGTAACCATAAGTCGGATCGTAGGTCACGCAGTTAGGAATCAAAGCTGCTTGCACATGACTGTGACCATCCTGATGCTGCAATCCTTCACCATTCAAAGTCGTGCGCCCTGCGGTCGCACCAAGCAGGAATCCCCTAGCCCGACTATCGCCAGCCGCCCATGCCAAATCTCCCACCCGCTGAAAACCAAACATCGAATAATAGATGTAAAAAGGTATGGTGGTCACATTGCAAGTCGAATACGACGTGCCCGAAGCGATCCAGGATGCCATCGCTCCCAATTCGTTGATCCCCTCTTGCAGCACTTGCCCCTTTTTGTCCTCGCGATAGTAAGCCACTTGATCAGAATCTTGTGGCACATACTTCTGACCTTCATTGGCATAGATGCCCACTTGGCGGAACAGTCCCTCCATTCCAAAAGTTCGTGCTTCATCCGGAATGATCGGCACAATGCGCGAGCCTATTTTTTTATCTTTCAGCAAAGCATTGAGCACTCGCACAAAACACATCGTCGATGAGATCTCGCGATCTCCCGCCCCTTTCAATACCGCATCAAAAATTTCCAATGGTGGAATCTCGATTTTCTCTTCAGCCTCCTTGCGCCTCAATGGCAAAGAACCACCCAAAGACTCACGACGCTCACGCATATATTTCAACTCCTCACTGTCCTCGTCGAAACGGAAATAAGGCAAGCTTTCGATTTCATCATCGGCTACAGGGATATTAAACCGGTCGCGATAGTAACGCACCGAATCCATCGACATCTTCTTAACATTGTGAGCAATGTTCAAGCCTTCGCCCGCGACCCCTAGCCCAAAACCCTTAACCGTCTTAGCCAAAATAACCGAAGGACGCCCCTTTGTTTGAGTCGCTCGCTGATAGGCTGCATACATCTTTACAGGATCATGCCCACCTCGATTGAGACGCCAAATGTCATCATCCGACATGTTGGCTACCAGCGCTGCCGTTTCAGGATACTTGTTAAAAAAGTTCTCACGTGTGTACTTTCCACCTTTAGCTTTGCAGTTCTGATACTCCCCATCAACCGTCTCGTTCATCAGTTGCAACAACTTGCCGCTAGTATCCTTTGCCAACAAAGCGTCCCAGTAACTGCCCCAGATGACCTTGATCACCGCCCAACCAGCTCCACGGAAAACCCCTTCCAACTCTTGAATGATTTTGCCATTGCCGCGCACTGGACCATCCAAACGCTGCAAATTACAATTAACAATAAAGGTCAGGTTATCCAAATTCTCACGAGAGGCCAAACCAATAGCGCCTAACGCTTCTGGTTCATCAGTCTCGCCGTCCCCTAGAAAACAATAGACCCGTTGACCAGAGCAATCCTTGATCCCCCTATTCGTCAGATATTTAAGAAATCTCGCAGTGTAAATCGCCTGCAAAGGCCCCAAGCCCATCGAGACCGTCGGGAACTGCCAAAAATCTGGCATCAAATGTGGATGCGGATAGGACGGCAAACCATTGCCACCACACTCTTGACGGAAATTGTCCATGCGCTCTTCAGTCAAGCGCCCTTCCATGAAAGCTCGACTGTAAATACCCGGAGATATGTGTCCCTGAGCAAAAATGAAGTCCCCTTCTCCCGGTTGATCTGCCGCCTTAAAAAAATGATTGAATCCTATATCATATAACAATGCCGATGAAGCAAAACTACCGATATGACCACCCAACTCGAGATTCTTTTTCGAAGCACGCAAGACCAACATCAATGCGTTCCAACGAATCGCCGAACGGATACGAGATTCCAACACCCTATTTCCAGGCATTTCAGGCTCAAGCGCAGGCGGGATCGTATTCATATACGCCGTCGTAGCATCAAAGGGAATATGAGTGCCACCTCTTCTCGCGCGGTCGATGAGAGTCTCCAAAATCACATGCGCACGCTGCGGTCCATCCTTCTCCAAAATAGCTTCGAGAGCCTCCAGCCATTCGCCAGTTTCCGCTGGATCGATATCCTGTTCTGTTTCTTGTAACATATCTATTGCTGTTTGATTCTAAAAATTTCCTAAACTCTAGCTTATTCAACTGTGCTGCATGCGACGCAATGAATGCTCAATGCGAGAGTTATCATCTCGAATCGCCAACAACACCTCTTCAATGTATGAAAGGTGCCTGCGACTAGCAGCCCAAGCTTTATCCGGCTCGCCACTGACAATCTTATCAAAAAGTTTCTGGCGATAGTGATTCACCTTGTTACCCGAATCCGGCCGCTGCGCTAACAGCAGCAGATTTTGCTCAATATTGCTTTTCAATAACGGCTCCATGCTACGCGCCAAATGCTCCAACACCCTATTTTGCGAAGCCACACTGATAGCTAGATGAAACGCATACACCGCCTCCGCCTCCAGCCTGACATCGCTCTCCAGCTGCACCACGTCAATCAGTGCAAATTTTTCAGAAATAAGGGCGAAATCCTCCTCATTCCCCCGCATCGCAGCATAATACGCAGCCATACCATCTATTCCAAAGCGATACTCCAGCAAGTCGTATTGAGCTTCGCGGTTTTTAGAAATCAAATCAAACAGCGGGTCTGCCAACTCTCCCAAAGTATGCTGCCTGATAAAATTCCCACCTCCCTGTCGATGATCGAGCAATCCCTTAGCCTCCATTTTCTGCAAAGCCTCCCTCAAAGTAGGGCGTGATACCCCAAACTGCTCCGCCAACTCACGCTCTGGTGGCAATTTGGCACCCGTCGACAAACGCCCATCCATGATCATCGCCTCCAATTCACGAAGCACAACGTCAGAAATTTTTGCGCTTTTATCAGCACTCTGAGTGAACACACTGTCCTCCATTAGCCTACTATTGAACTCATCTAGAAAAAATCACGACCGCCCCCCTACCTCTCGCCGCTTTGGTCAGACCAATATGAGCGAATCCCTTGCACTTTACAAGCATTTTGTGATGCCACCATTTTCAATTTGTCATCACCGCCCGAACACAAATCGTCAACACCCTTATTATAAGCAAGTTATTCCCGTTACGTTATTACGAAAATTGGTATGACCAATACCTAATCCTACCAGCACAGCTCACTTAGGAATGGCCTAGCGAGCACTCGCAGCCTCCTACTCTGCGTTCTTTGTGCCTCCCCCTCCCTACGACAACGTCTCCACCGGCAATCGCACAATCTCCCCACCTGCCAAGGCCGACTCATGCGCACAGATCCCCGTGCAAGTCCAGTTCGCCGACTGCTTCGCACTTGGCCAAGGATCGCGATTCTCCGACAGCGCACTGACAAACTCATGCACCAAATGAGGATGCGATCCCCCATGCCCCGCTCCCTGAATGAAGGACAAATGTTCATTTTCACCATCATCGTAAACTCCCCCCGTCGTAAAAGCCGCTATTTCATCTGGCAACAAATGACCAAAATCCGGACACTCCACTTCCTCCGGAATTTCCGGTTCTGGCCGCTTCGCGGTATGCATCACCATCGGCCTGCCTTCGATCAGCGGCCACTCCACCGATTTCTTCGATCCATACACATCGATCGATTCCCGATACTGACGCGCCACATCAAACAACGAGCGATACACCCGCGCACTGAGATCCGAGTCCTTCATCTTGATATGGGTCGTCTCCACTGCAAAAGGTGAACCGTAATTCTCATGCATCTCCTCGCGAATCGTTCCGGAAGCGAAACACGACACATACTCCGCATCCTTTCGTGCCAATCCCAATACCGGCCCCACACAATGCGTTGCATAGTGCATCGGTGGCAGACCCGGCCAATAGCCCGGCCATCCATCCATGTCCTGCACATGCGATGACTGCAAGAATTGCAATTTTCCCAACTCCCCCCTTTCATACAGATCCTTCATGAAAAGAAACTCCCGCGAATACACCACCGTCTCCATCATCATGTATTTCAAACCCGTCTCCTGCGTCAGACGAATAATCTGCAAGCAATCCTCGATGCTCGTCGCCATCGGCACCGTGCAAGCCACATGTTTGCCCGCCTTCAATGCCTTGATCGTCTGCACCGCATGATCTGGAATAGGTGTATTGATATGCACCGCATCGATCTCTGGATCAGCCAACAGATCATCATAGTCGGTAAAACGCTTCGCAATGCCATACTCGTCACCGCATTTATCCAGCTCCACTTGATCACGCCGACAGATCGCCATCAGATTAGCCTGAGCATGACGTTGGTAGATAGGAATGAACTCGGCACCAAATCCTAGCCCGACGATAGCAATGTTGATTTTCTTTTCTTCCATGATGCTCTCACTCTACAGATACCTGGCCCGTGCTGTCTTGGCACAAAATGACAAACTTTATAATCAATCGGACATCAAATACCATTTTTCAGTTTCCATTCCATCAGCTCCGTGTGAAAATGACGTCATGTCCGCCTCCAACAAACAATCCGACTTCCTTGCCCGCCGTGCTGATCAGAGCCTATTTTACCATCTTTTTGACCACCTGCCCGGTCTTTCCTTTTTTGCAAAGAATCAGCAGTTCGAAATTGTCTGCGCCAGTCAATCCTTCATCGAACGCCTCGGCTTCCATGATGAATCGGAAATCATCGGAAAAACAGATTTCGAACTCTTCCCTCGCCAACTGGCAGAAAACTTCCGCAAAGACGATCTCGACGTGATGCAATCCGGCAAACCTCGCCTCCACATCATCGAACTGTTTTTCAATCCCCAAGGAATCCCCGATTGGTATATCACCAACAAATTGCCAGTTTTTGATCACGACAAAAACATCATCGGA
>JAKISY010000119.1 GCA_021648365.1 Verrucomicrobiales bacterium | reverse complement strand
TTGAAATCCTGCGCCAAGAGCATCAGCTCGCAGTCAAACTGCTATGGCGATTCCTCGGCGTCATCTCTGACCGCTTCGCTCAAACCAACAATGAACTGGAGCAGGTAAAAGAACAATTTGATCTAGAGAGCGTCCTCGCTCCTACCAAAATCGATCCACAAGAAAATTAGCCTCCACCATGTGCAAATCCCCCCCACGCCCAAAAAGCCAAGGCTCGCTTTTCTTCTCATTATGCCTCTTATTCATCGGCATTTCTGATAACGTGCAAGCTACGGACAACGATCAATGGTCGCGTTTCCGAGGTCCCAACGGATCTGGCTTGAGCCAAGCGACAACGATCCCTACCACCATCACCCCCGCACACTTCCTATGGAAAACTGAACTCTAAGGCATCGGCCACTCTTCCCCTGTGATCTGGAAAGATCATATTTACCTGTTAGTCGCCAACCCCGCCCAAGAAGGGCAACGGAATAGGGGAATAGGGGTCAGTCAGAATATCTTGACAAGTCGCATAACTTATTTATGACAAATGACTTACTGTGATTATTCAATGCTTCATTCTAGAGATTTTCGACAAATTCGGGCACCAAACGCTATCGCTGAAGTCGAACGGTTCCGCCACCCCCGTGGGCAGGTGAACTTAGCAGGTATGCTTTGAACGCTTGGGGTTGATTCTCCTCCGCCTTCGGCTATGGCGGACAAGTTGGTCGGAAATGGTGACGATGATCCTCCTTCACCAAGGCTTCGGCAGACAAGTCTTTTGGTAGCTTTGACGTCGCCTAACCGCAACGGGCATGCCATGGACAGTTGCACGCAACACCTGCTGGAGGGCGGCGCGGACATCCGCTACATCCGGAAGCTGATGCCGAGTATTGACGCGGCGGAATGGATTAAAGCCGACGACCCGCGCCAAGGTGCGCTGTTTGTTGAAGCTTTGGAGGACGCTCTTACCGAGGCGAGAACACGGCCTGAAATTTACCGAACCTTTGATGGTGATTTTAGAAAAGTGTGAATGGTTAAGTTCCGCTATGCCGTGGTCTTTCGAGTTAAAAATGACCAAGCCCAGGTGTTGGCCGTGATGCATCTGCACCGCCATCCGGGTTACTGGAAAGATAGGGTAAAAGATTAGCCGCTTTTTTTAGTTGCTGAAAGTCGCCCTGAATCGGGGTCAGCAAATATTGACAATCACCATAACTTATTGAAGACTAAGGGTTTAAAGTTGATTTACAACACTCCGCTTTCTGAATTTCTGACAAATTTGAACACCAAAAGCTCACATCCTCCCAATCTCCAAAAGGAACCGAAAACTTGTCCGCCCGGACAAGTTTTCGGTTCTCTCGATTCAGTTGTAAGCCCTTCAATGCAAGCATGACGATTGTCCTCGAGGCAATCCGCACTACGCTAGTGCTTACCACCGTAGTATTTTGAGTCAATTCACACCTACCTCCCTTTCAGATACGCGATCACCTCGCTCGGCGACAAGGCCGCTGTTGCTGGTCCCGTGCGCACATAGAAGTATTCATCGTTGTCACGGCGAAAGAACACCGGTTCAGCCGAGTCCATGCATTGCACCACCAACACCCGCTGATCCTGCACGCTGTAAATCGCCGCTTTGATCAATTGCGCAAACTCCCCGCCTAGATGATTCAAAATTAAAGTATTCAAATGCAATAACATCTTATCTTCGTTAGGAAATTTATCCGCATCTAATCCCAATGGCTTGCCGTCATCATCGACCCCCACCATCAGCATGCCTCCTCCGGAATTCAAATAAGCCGCTACCGTTTTGAGACAGGCGTTTTCTATTCTTTTGTCCGACTTGTTGCTATGCAAATTCCACCTCAGAGTCGATTTGAATTCCAAGTCATCACTCTCTCCCGCCCCAATCAAACGCTCCACATCCTCATCAATCAAATCTCGAAAACCTTCGCCTAGACGCGCCTCAAGTTCCTCGTTGATTTGCTCCAACTGACGTTCACGAGCATGAAGCTCAAGGTGTTTGCGCACTCGCGCCAATACTTCTTCAAATTGAAAAGGCTTGTCGATGTAATCCACCGCCCCAATCTCTAAGCCCTTCACCTTGTCTGCCGTATCTCCACGCGCTGATAAAAATACCACCACACTAGCTCGAGTGCGCTCGGATTGTTTCAACTTCACACACGTCTGGTAGCCATCGATGCCCGGCATATTGATATCCAACAAAATCAAATCAGGCTGAGCTTCTGCGGCAATCTCTAGCGCCTCTTCACCCGACTGCGCGACTAACAACTCATACCCCTCCTGCTCCAAAGCCTGGAAAAGCACCTGCAAATTGGTCATATTATCATCCACCAACAAGACTCGATTTTTCCGCTGCCCGGCCGCTTGCTTCGCACTACTCATATCACTTTATTTTTTCGACCAAATGTCCTAATTCTTTAAAATCAAAAGCAGCGGACAACTTCAAAATCTCCTGAGCCAAAGCAGAGTGATCTCCACTTCCTTCCAATTCTTTCGCCAATTCCTTGATCGCTGTCAAATTGCGAATCTTCATCGCTGCGTGCAGCTTATCCACTAAAGAGCCTGGCACTCCTGCCAAGTCCTGCTCACCCAAGCTCGCTGCCTCTGCCGCCTTATCACAGTCTCCCCCTTTCTCATCATCGCAGACAAACTCCACATCCAAGTGTCTTTGCAAAATGCGCATCAACTCACCCACCCAAAACGGTTTCCCCATGAAATCATCAAAACCTGCCTGCTTCGCTTTTTGACGGAACTCCGCCGACACACTAGCCGTCACCGCTACCACTTTAAGCTCTTTATACTGTTCATCCTGCCGAATCATTTGCACCGCATTCATGCCACTCATCCGCGGCATATGAACATCCATCAACACCAAATCAATGCCGCCCTTCTTCACGGTTTCCACAGCCACATCACCATCGTCGACCAGCACCACATCGAAACCTGCACCTTGCAGCAGGCAATCCAAAATCTCTCTATTCTCCACTCGGTCATCTGCCACCAAAATCGTAGCTTTCTCTCCAGCAGCCAATCTCAGTGCCTTACGGTTATCTGCATTTTCACCCTGCAATCTCTGGCACTCCTGCTCGGGTACGTGTTGCAAGGGGAGAGTTAAACTAAAGGTGCTACCTTTGCCCAACTGACTCCTCACCGTGACCTTCCCATTCATCAACTCTGCCAAGCGTTCGCAAATCGCCAGACCCAAACCCGTGCCGCCAGCCGCCTTACCCGCTTTCACCTGCTTGAAGGGATCAAAAATCTGCCCCAACTCCTGCGCTGTCATCCCCACACCCGTATCGACCACGTCAAACTGCAAGCCCTCTTCACCGCTCTTAAACACCTGCAAACTCACACTACCCTCACTGGTGAACTTCACCGCATTGCCTAATAGATTGACTAATATTTGCCTAAGCTTAGCAGCATCCGTCAGTATAATCTGCGGCACTTGAGGCGACAACTCCACCGCAAATCCGATGCCTTTGGTGCGAGCTCGTTGCCGCACGATATCACCCACCTCACGAGTCAACTTTTTCAAATCGCAAGCAGCCTCGTCCAGCTCTAGGTGCCCAGCTTTGCTTTTCGACAAATCCAAGACATCGTTGATCAAAGACAACAAATGATCACCACAATTGATGATCGAATCCACACTGCCGCGCTGACGTTTTGGCAAATCTTGATCCCGTTGCAAAATCTGAGCGTAGCCCAAAATACCATTCAACGGAGTGCGCAGCTCATGACTCATGTGAGACAAAAAATCACTGTTCGCTCGACTCTCTTCTTCCGCCTGCTCGCGCCCCGCTTCTTCATGAGCCAGCCTCAAAACCTGCCCTTTCAGCTCTGTCGTCATACGATTGAAATTTCTCGCCAAATCACCAATCTCATCATTGGCAAATTGCCCATCGACGCGCGCTTCCAAATCGCCATCAGCCACCTGCAGAACCGTCTCGCGAAGTTGCTCGATGGGCTGCGTCAAATGCCGCGCCACCCACCAGATCGTCGTCAAGATCAATAACAAAGCTGCCACAAAAGCGAGCGCCACATAAAACAAATGCTGGCGAAAACCTGTCAACGCTTGCTGCTCCGGCATGTAGGCGACAAAGGTCCAATCCGTTGAAGGGATCGGAGCATAAGCATACATGTGCCGAGCATCTTCAAACAAAGCCCCCACTGTCACCACGCCACTCTCCCCGCGCAACATTAAGCGAACCTGCTCGACTAGATCTGATCTGCCCTCATTCTGCAAAATTTCAAAAGCACTTTTGTTTAAAATCTCCTCGGTATTCGGAGAAAAGATAAAACGCCCATCGCGTGACAAAATATAAAACTCGCGATTGCCCGCAATCTTATAACCCACCGTTTCATACAAGGTCTCCAAGTCTATGTCAGTGAATGCCACCCCATAGAACTGATCATTTTTGTAAAACGGAGTCGCATAGCTCATCATCAGCACATTACCCGCACCACTATCAAAATAAGGATCCGTCCATACTCCATGCCCCTTTTTTTTGGGCAAATGCCACCACTGCCATTTGTCATCCCCATACCAATCATAAACCTCCCGCGTTATATTTTTGCTCACCACCTTTTCTCCAGCTCGGTGAGCATAAGCACAAAAAAGCTCGCCCGCTGGTTTCAGTGCCCCTGGTTCAAATGCCAAACCTGCACCATAGATCCTCTCGTTACCTTTCACTAAATCCACAACAGCAGCATAACTCTGATCCACAGAAAAATCTTGATCTCGAGAGATGAATCCCGCCGAGATCTTGCTTACCTTCGCCACCTTAGAGATATAATCATCAAACCGAGCCGCCGCCGTCTCCGCTCGATCGCGCATCTCCTGATGATGAAAGCGATGTGCCTGCCCCTTCGAAAAAGCCAAAACCCATACCATCACCCCGATATAAATCGCCACCGTAGGCAGCGCGATGAATAGGATCATCTTATTGCGTATCGACTTTATCATAAGCTCAACTCGCGCCTCCCTCTTTTTGAGCTAGCAAAAAATAGGTATCCATCTCACCTTTACCTTTAATACTCACACTGCCTCGTTTCTCAAATCCATAAGCTGCACCCAATAAATCACGGCTCGCTTGACTGACATGTATCCGGTTCGCACTGCCGCTCGACTCCATACGGCTCGCCGTATTCACCGTGTCACCCCACAAATCATAAGCAAATTTCTTTTCACCGATCACCCCCGCCACCACTGGACCACTGTGAATGCCAATTCTTAATCTCACCGGCATAGCCAAGTCTTGCGTCAAAGCAGGCAAACAACTCACCAAATCCAAAGCGAAATCCGCCACCGCACTCGCATGATCCAACCTCGGGTCTGGTACACCACCCGCCAGCATGTAGGCGTCGCCAATCGTTTTGATTTTTTCCAAACCATACTTCTCCACCAATTGATCCATCGCAGAAAAGATGCCATTCAAAAACTCCACCAACTGTCCCGGTGTCGTCTGCGCCGCCAGCGGAGTGAACCCTACCAAATCGCAAAACAAGATCGTTGCCTCTGGGAAACTATCCACAATGTTACGCTCACTCGCTTTCAACCTCTCAGCAATCGAACGCGGCAAAATATTCAACAGCAAAGCATCCGCCTGCTGGTGCAGCTTGCGCAACTCCTCCTTCGCTCGCCTCAGCTCAAGCTGAGTATTCACCCGCGCCACCACCTCTTCGAATTGAAAAGGCTTGCTGACATAATCCACCGCGCCCAACTTCAAGCCCTTCACCTTGTCCTGCACTTGATCACGTGCCGATAAAAAAATGATCACCATCTCCCTCGTCGCCGCATCCGCCTTTAAGCGTTCGCAAGTTTCGAAGCCGTCCATACCCGGCATATTGATATCGAGCAAGATCAACGCCGGTTTTGCCTCCACAGCGATCTGCAAAGCCTCCTCCCCACTCTGTGCGATCAACAGCTCATACCCTTCCTGCTCCAGTGCCTGATACAAAACCTGTAAATTAACCGGGTTGTCATCCACCAACAGAACACGGTTCAGGTTCAGCACGTCCCCCGCACTCGCCCGCTCTTCATCAATGTCATGTTCTACTCCCATCACCGTGAATATATACACGAAAGCCAAGTTTTCATTCCCCTAATTAGATTTTGTTAGCCCCTCCCCCAGCTCTCCATGGAGAGGCTCGATCCTGCGTGTCTTCTTCCCCACTGTGATATCACCAATGACCATTTGCTACCGCAGCAGAACGATAAACCTTACCCAACTATTTTCCAAACACCCCTAGACAATTTAAATACAGGCGAGAAGCTACCTCATGAACACCGCACCGCCTGATCCCAACCAAGAACTCACCAAAGTCATCAAAAAAAGCGCTGGCTGGATCGTCGCACTCGGCATCCTCACTATTCTGCTCGGCATGTTCTCCATCAGTTCCCCCTTATTCGCCGGAGTCGCGATCCAGTATTTTGTTGGCGCCTCGCTGTTGGTAGGTGGCATCTTTCAGTTAATCCACGCCTTCCAGAGAGAAGCGCAGCAAAAACCTCTTCTACCATCCCTAGCTAGAACCTCATAGTTTGCGAATATAAATATTCGCAAACTCAATTTTATCGCCGTGATGCTGCAAGCCAATCGGCCCGCTACGTGGCACACCTGGCAACAGCGCATCATCAATCACGTTTTTCCCATTCAGCCTTACCGTCAGTCGCTCCCCCTTCATGGTGATAACAAAACGGTTCCATTTCCCAAAATCCTCGTCCGCTTTGACTTTAGGAGTAAGAACCCAATGGCACTTAGTTAAGGGCTCTTCTCGTGTTTTTTAGCAAACCGATTCCTGTCTCACATGCAAAATCACAGTGCGCGACATGTTTTGGAATTGAAGAGTTAAACCACTGATCGGCACTGATTTGCACTGATAATAAAAGAAAGATTGAGTCGTAAAAACATCACACATCAGTGTTTATCAGTGCCGATCAGTGGTTGAAATGTTTTTTATCGAGTAGTGTGAAAGACGATACAGTAGCTTAACTAAGTGCCATTGGAGTAAGAGCCGCTTTCTGTTCAGGACTAGCTTGATCTTACTAGCGGAAAGCGTAGATCACCGCCCACTCGCTCGGTCCTGCCGTGCCCTCCAATACTTTGATTCGTATGTAATAGATACCACTGTTTTTTGGCACCACCCGAGCGCCCGCTACATCATTTTTCTCAAAACTTTCCTCATCCACCAAATTTCCACCCTCGTCATAGATATGGATACTTACCTTAGCATCTGGATTAGATGCCCCCATCCAAAACCAGTAATCATTGCGCTTGAACAGCTGATGTTTGATCAGCTTGGTCTCGCCGCCTTTTAATTCACCCTGCCACCACGCCTCGCGCAAAACATAGGGATTTTTTGGCAAATCCAACTTTGGCAGAGCCGCTCCAATCGCAGCATCTTTCCCCTCGTGCATAAAAGCCCAAACCCCGCCCACACCCAGCAGCATGGCAAAAGCGACCACCAACCACACCCGTCTTGACTTCATATTCATCAGCTTTATTTAAATATCCGTGCCCCTTTCAGCTCCCGTAAACGGCATTGGTCACGTCCACCGTCAACCGTTGGATCTTCACCACCGATTCTTTGCTGATTTCTCCATTCTCTCCCTTTTTCATCAACCTGCCCAACTGCTCTAAAGTTGAATTCACTTTTTTGAACAAGGGTCCTGGTCGAGATTTTTCAGGCATCTCATGATACCTCCTCAAAATATCAGCCAACAAGTCGGGTTGGTGTAATAACTCCGCCCCGTCCTCTTTGTAGTCCTCTGCCATCAAGTTAGCTAGCGTTCGCGTGCCACCCAGCCACCCGCCGATACTCACCAAAGTAGCAAAATCTCGATCTCGCATCTCCTCCATGGTTCGAATCACCGTTTCTCGAACCCGATCCAACTCATGTTTCACCTCACGCCACTCCCCTGCATTGGCACCTTCGATGATCGACAGCGCATGTTCATTAACCGCCGACTTCACGCCCAGAGCACCTGCCAAATCCAATACTTGCTTGCCCACCAACTTCACCTCCTCGCGATCTTCCGCTTGCACCGCGATGAACCCATCTGCCACCACCATGCCAAACAACAAGGCCGTTCTCGCACGATTGGTATCCAACTTCACCTTTTTTCCAGAAATCTGAGAACGCCAACTTTGTTTGCCCAGTTTATCCAGCGAAGTAAAGATCTCATGTGGAATAGGGATCACCACATCCTGAATCACCTCGACCTGCAATTGATTCAAATTGATCTTTTTAGGCGCCTGCTCTGCCAAGGCAGAAGGAAGTCCCGCGCCCGACAAGCATAATAACACTGAGCCCAATGCACCTACCGATATATATCCCGATTTTGATAACCGTTTCATAGATATACTGTGCCCCCTAATCCACCAATGCTCAAGTCCTAAGACGCACAAGTCCTGCTCGCCCGCTTCCGCTCTTTTCCCGCGCCCCTGTCCGCCAACCGCGGGCACGCAGGAGCGCGCCCCTCCATTCACCGTCCGTGGAGGGGCAAGTTTCACCTTGCCTTTCGTGCGTCAACACGCTCAATCCACGAACTCAACATCCCGCTATAAAAAACACCTTGCTCTAAATCCTCAAACCTGAATAATCTTGATTATGAAGGAAAACGGTAAATCTCGACGCCACTACCCTGCAAGACAAATACGTTACCCAAAGGGCAACCAATCGACCATCCTATTTGTTACCATTTGCACTAAAAGCCGTAAAGCCATCCTTGCTCACCCAGAAATCCACAGCTTACTTTTACAAGCATGGCGCACCGCCGATCATTGGTCTGTTGGATGTTATACCGTCCTGCCCGATCATATCCACCTGTTTTGCTCCCCCAATCATGAAGACGCAGCCAACATCAAGCGTTGGGTCGCCTACTGGAAATCAATCGTCTCAAAAAACTGGCCCCACATCAAGCAAAAACCCATCTGGCAACGCGACTGTTGGGACCGGCAACTCCGCCATGGAGAAGCCTGGCGAAGCAAATGGGAATACGTTCGCCACAACCCCGTTCGACACGGCCTAGTTCAAAAGGCAGAAGATTGGCCATACCAAGGTGAAATCACCCCCTTGTTCTGGCACGACCAATAACCCCGCACCACCGTCCGTCATCCAAAGGCACGCAGGAGCGTGCCCCTCCATTGACCGTCCGCTGGAGGGGCAAGTTCCACCTTGCCTGCGTACGCAAACACCTTTACCTCACGAACTCATCACCGAGCCTCCGACCACTCCCCGTCTATCCCGCACCACCGTCCGTCATTCAAAGGCACGCGGGAGCGTGCCCCTCCACTTGCCTCACACCACCTTTTGCCAATCGCAGGCTTTTTCGTAGGCGTGTCCCACTTTGAGCAAATCTCCTTCGGCAAAAGGCTTGCCTAACAACTGCAAACCTACTGGTAATTTTTTACCATCTTCCCCCTGGGTGAAACCACAAGGCACTGACATACCGCAAATACCTGCCAAGTTAGTGGACAAAGTATAAACATCTGCCAGATACATCGCCATCGGATCTTGCGATTTTTCACCAATCTTGAATGCCGGTGTCGGCGAAACTGGCGAAGCTATCACATCGACCTTTTCAAACGCCTCAGTGAAATCCTTACGGATCAAATGACGCACCTTTTGCGCCTGTAAATAATACGCATCGTAATAACCCGAACTGAGCACATAAGTGCCCAAAATAATCCGCCGCTTGACCTCCTCACCAAAGCCCTGCGCCCGCGATTGACGGTATTGATCCAACAAGTTGTCCGCACTTTCCGCACGACGACCATAACGCACCGCATCGAACCTCGCCAAATTCGTCGAAGCCTCCGCCGTAGCGATGATGTAATACGTCGCCACCGCGTACTCCGTATGCGGCAAAGAAATCTCCACCGGCTCAGCACCCAGACTTTCCAACTGCTTGATCGCTGCATCCACCACCTCTTTCACCTCAGCATCCAGCCCTTCGGCAAAATACTCCTTAGGCAAACCCACCTTCAAGCCCTTGATATCCTGCCCCACAAAACTACTGTAATCCGGCAATGCATCTTTCACACAAGTCGAATCGTGCGCATCATGCCCAGCGATCGCTTGCAATACCAAAGCCGCGTCCTCCACCGTCCTTGTCATCGGGCCGATCTGATCGAGAGACGAAGCAAACGCCACCAAACCATAACGCGATACCCGCCCGTAAGTCGGCTTGAGACCAACGCAGCCACTCAGAGCTGCAGGTTGACGAATGGAGCCACCCGTATCAGAACCCAAAGCAGCCACTGCCTCATCGGCAGCGATCACCGCCGCCGAGCCACCCGATGAACCACCGGGAATGCGGCTGGTATCCCAAGGGTTTCTAGTCACCTGGAGCGCCGAGTTTTCAGTAGAAGAACCCATCGCAAATTCGTCCATATTGGTGCGACCAAAAGGAATCGCACCTGCTGCACGCAACTTGCTGATCACCCCCGCATCATAAGGAGATGTGTAATTCTGATCGAGCAACTTCGATCCGCAAGTGCAAGGCTGACCTTTCACATTGATCGCATCTTTGATCGCAATCGGCACTCCCCCCAAAGGCAGAGAGAGATCCACCTCGGCAGCTTCAGCTAGCGCCGCGTCTAGATCGTAAGAAAGGTAAGCGCCAATCTCTTTGTCGCGTGAATCTATATTTTCAGCGAGTGATCGAATGGCTTCAGCAGGTGTGAGGTCACCTGATTGGTAAGAAGAACGTAGGTCTGAGATAGTAGGCATAAGGAATAAAGAAATTAACCACGGATAACGCGGATTTACACGGATAAGAGGCTTTGTTTCGCGCGCTCGATATTAAATAGCTAGCGTTTACAAGGTGTGGGATTTGTTGATGGCTTTATAGTATCATTGTAACTATTCAGGCGCTACGGTCAAATGGCAGAGTGTCGTGAATAAAGATATTTTTCACACGAAGGCACGAAGACACGAAGTTCTTTACTTCTGAGTTTTTTTCTTACTTCGTGCGTTCGTGTGTTGCCTTCGCTGTGTGTTCTCCGGCTGTCTCGTCGCGCGGACGCGTGGACTCGGTTCGGTGTGAGACTCTTTTGATATTTTTTTGGAGTGCTCGGGCTTGACCGAGCTTTTAGATATTACTTTTTGCGCCGATTGAGAGCAAGTGATTCATTGTCCGCCTAGAGTGCAAGAAAAGCGGCGTCAAGCCGCACGCACTCCAAAATGGCACCATCCTCAATCCATCACCTTGGGGACTTTGAACTGACCTTGCGCTTGAGCCGGCGCGTTGCTCAGGGCTTGTTGTGCTGAGAAACTCTCATCCCCTGCGACATCCTCGCGCACCACATCGAAGATCGGGTAGGCATGTGCCATCGGCTCGATCCCGCTGACGTCGAGTTCTTTGAGTTTAGCCGCGTGCTCAAGCACCTGGCTGAGCTGAGAATCGAAACGAGCGACCTCTTGATCACTCAGTTCGATACGGGCAAGATTGGCAATGTGTGAAATATCCATGAACGATCAAAAATGTGAAACCCATTCTAGATCACATTTCCGCCGCTGTCCACTTCCCATCTCAATACGTAAATACGACATAAAGCATACTCTTCCTATTAATTAAGGATGTATTTCTTCAACCGTCACCAACCATGACATTTTATTAATTGGTGGAAGCTGGGCAGGACTAACTATCTGGCTAAGATCCGCATTAATTCTAGTAGGAGCTATCGTCTGCGATGCACCAGTTATACTCTCCTTTAGATCCAAGGGGTTCACTTCCCCAACGTCCGTTTTCAAACTAGTTATTTGCCCCGAAATATTAATATTAGCGGGAGCATTAGTTCCATATCGTATGGTCGGTGCAAATACCGATACAGCAGGAAACAATTCAGTTCCACCTGGCAGCCCCGAACCAGCAAGGCGTCCTGCAGCCAAAGGCACTTGATTGAAATCACCCGAGAAAAAAACTCTATGGTCAGTGACAAGTGAAAAGCCGTCGTTATAATTAGTCATATCCGCGCATTTCGCAAGAACCACAGCCATGGTGGTGTTATCACTAATCATCCCTGGCTTCGTTAGACCCGCGATGGCATCATTTGTCCAGATGCACAACGAATCATTCATCCTAACATTATTCCTACCTGCCACTGCCCTCCCCCCCAAGACCGTGCGGACATAATAAGCTAGCTCTTCTAAATTGATAAAAAATGAGGTAGTCCCATCTGCTATAATTGTATCAACATAAAAAGGGGGTGAACTGGCAAGAACCCCAACATTTCCGTTATAATTAGGCCAATCCACGTCACCTTCTCGTAAATCTTTAGATGCCATGCCCGAGTTAGTACGGTAATGAAAGGTTATTGCCGTAGGCCGAGTTCCAGCCATCTCTCTTATTTCTATTGACATAGCACATTGCCTAGCCCCCCAAGCATACTCGTCCCAAGTAGTTCTAGAAATAGCATTACTCATTCCTGTTGCATAGTCGCCTCTGCGAAAAAAGTTCGCATCCTGTCCCAATGGCAGAAAAGCTACTTTACCAGAATCTCCCCCCACCGAGGCTCTATAAAAAGTCTGTCCACTAGCCACTCGTGTCTCTCTTTGCCCGTGTGCATCAAAGTTGTTTGTCACCGCTGCGCCTGCGCCTGAGCCAATCGTAGTCAAGCCATTCCCCAAATCGATCGTATTCCTTGCAGATAGCCTAGAAGTGGCAGGCGCACCTCCTAACAAAGTGGTGCTGTCTAACAAATTCAATGCTCCCGCCACATTAACATCACGAGCAAATATACCGCCTTCTATTCTTATATTACTGCCCCACGCCGAACCATTTTCACCTGCCCCTACCCTCATTTGTGTAACCGCGGATATG
>JAKISY010000118.1 GCA_021648365.1 Verrucomicrobiales bacterium | reverse complement strand
GGTGGCTCATGCGCGTTTGATGATGGGTGGGTTTGTGGGGGCTTTTTCGTTGGGCTTTCTGGGCACGGCACTGCCGAGGATGATCAGTGCTCCTCATCTGCGTGGGTGGGAGTGGGGTGCGATACTGGTCTTTTATTTGAGTTCGGTGGGGTGTTATCTTTCGGGTTTTATTCAGCTGGGTGATGGGGGGATGTTGGCGGCTTTGTTGTTCTTTTTTCTGGTGATGATGAAACGCTTGGTGAAAGATCGTCAGGATGTGCCGCCACCGGGTTTTGTGATGGTGGCTTTGGGTTGGATGGCGGCTTTGCTCGGTTTGTTTCTGTTCTTGTTGGAGGGTGAAAGCGAAGCTGGAATGGTGATGACTGGGGCGAGGCATCAGCTGGCGGGCTTGTTGTTTTATCAGGGGTTTATTTTGCTACCCATTCTGGGCATTGGTGGTTTTTTGTTTCCTAGGTTTGTAGGATTAAAAACTTTGCAGATGTTTGATGAATCGCGCACGCCTCCCGAGGGTTGGAGCAAAAAAGCGGGGGCGGCTTTAGTGGTGGGCTTGATGGTGCTGGTGAGTTTCTGGATGGAGGTGATGACTTGGGTGTTGGCTGCTGGGCTGTTGCGCTGCGCTGCGGTGGCTTGGTATGTGTGGGGGGATGTATTGATTTTTCGTAAAGCGAAAAGTAAAGGTGCCTTGGCTTTTGGTTTACGCGCGGGTTTGCTGCTGTTGCTGGCGGCTTTTCCTTTGGCTGCTTTTTTACCAGCGTATCGAGTAGGCGTGGATCATATGATTTTTATCAGTGGTTTTGGTTTGATCGCTTTGATGGTTGCTACTCGGGTGACTTTGGGACACAGCGGGAACTCTGATTTGTTCACAAAAAAAATGCTAGTAATGAGGGTGGTGATTGGGGCGGTGCTGTTAGCGATGGCGACTCGAGTGACGGCTGAGTTTGTGCCCGCTATTCGGGTATCGCATTTGAATTATGCTGCCTTGTGTTGGTCGGTGGCGGCGTTGTTGTGGTTAGGATGGATTGGGCGTAGGTTTTTTGAATGGGAGGATTGATTGTGGACACAAAAAAGCCTCGTCGCGGGTGGCGACGAGGCTTACATGTTTTTGATAGAAAACTCAGCTTATTTGAGTTCTTTGATTTTGAGGTCTTTCCAGCTTACTTCAAAAGGGCCGGTGCCTTTTTTGATGCCGTGCACCTGCAAGCCGATGAAGCCGCTGGGGTGAGTTTTGTAAACTTCGTCGTGGGTCAAGTTAGCGACTTTGTTGCCGTTGATCCAGGTTTGGATGTTGTTGCCTTTGGCAACGATGCGGTAGTGGTTCCATTCGCCGTTTTTCATGAAGGATTGGGCGTTGACTGTGGCATCTTTAGATTTTGGAGCTTCGGAGAGCCAACCGAGTCCGGTCGCTTCGCCATAAATCCAACCTGCTTGACCTGCGCTGGCTTCGATTTCCACTTGAGGGCCATAAACGCGTCCTTTGCTTTTGTCGGTCTGATCTTTGATTTTAGAACGGATCTGGCAACCGGAGTTGAGTTTATCATCTACTTTGACATCAAATTCGAGTTCGAAATCACCGTAGGTTTTATCGGAGCAGAGAAAGGAGTTGGAGCTGCCTTCAACGGTGGTGCCAACAATGGCGCCGTCTTCGACGCGGTAGGTGGCGAAGCCGTCGCTTTTTTGTGTCCAGCCCTTGAGCGTTTTGCCATCAAAGATGCTGGTCCAGCCGTCTTCTGCTAATGAGATAGACAGCGAAGCAAAGGCTGTAACCGTGCTGATGCCAGCGATCAGAAAAAGTTTATTCAAGTTTGCAGTTTTAATCATGATTTTTTAGTGAGGTTTAGATTGAGTTTTTACTTTAACCAAAAATATACGGCTGTCGAATAGTACGTTCCCGTATTTATCCAAGGCTTGACAAGCGTTGGGGAATTCGGAATCGTGCAGCTTCTGTTTTATAAAATCACAATAAACTCTCCACCTATATGAAATTGCCTTTGGAATTACTCTTGTCATTGAGCCTGATGTTGTCAGGCGGACTGCTGGCTCAAGCTCCAGTTGAGAAGAAATCCCCGCCAAAACCAGTGGCAAAAACTCAGGCCGCAGCGATCCCTACACTGAAGTTGGAGGATGGGGATACTTTTGTTTTCCTTGGTGATTCGATCACTCACCAGTGTCTTTATACTCAGTATATTGAGGATTTTTTCTACACTCGCTATCCCGATCGCAAAATTCATTTTCACAATGCGGGAGTGAGTGGTGATCGAGTCACTCATGCCTTGGCTCGTTTTGAAGATGATGTGGCGGCGTTCAAACCTAAATATGTTAGTATTTTGTTGGGAATGAATGATGGGGAGTATGTGGATTTCACTCAGGATATTTTTTCCGTTTACAAAAAAGACATGCTTGCGGTGTTGGGGAAGGTGACGGGATTAAAAGCCGCTCCGATGTTGTTGTCGCCGACGATGTTTGATCATCATCAACTGACCTTGCGCAAGGATGATCCGACTTTTCCTTTTGGTAAGAGGGGGTTTTCACAGCAGTATAATTCGATCATGGCTTTTTATGGAGGCTGGTTGCGTGAGCAGGCGACGGAGAATCGATATGCGTTTGCGGACTTCTGGGCGCCGTTGAACGATCTGACTTTGTTGGGTAGGCGTAAAGATGTGGACTTCACTTTGGTGAGCGATACGATACATCCCGATGCGGGTGGTCAGGTGGTGATGGCGTATTCGTTTTTGTCGCAGTTGAACCCTGATCGCAGAAGTGTGAGTGCGATCACACTTAACCAGCAAGCAGGGAAGTGGAAGGGGCGTGGGGTTGGCGGGAAGCTTGAGGGGGTTCAGGCATTGAGTGAGGGGGAAGGGCTTGAGTTCACTTTCAAAGCTCGTTCTTTGCCTTGGGTTCTGCCGCAAGAGGCTTTTGGAGTAGAGATGAATAAGTGGAAAACTCCTGGTCCTGCGGTGGGTTATGAAATGACTAAAGCCGGGCATAGGATCAGTAATGAGCGACTGAAAGTATCGGGCTTGAAGCCTGGCAGGTATGAGGTTTTCATCGATGGCGAATCGATAGGTAAGCCTGTGAGCCATGTGCAATTGGCGGCGAAAATCGAATTGCAGGCTAATGAAAAAACTCCGCAATACAAGCAAGCCTTGCAGGTGGCTTTGTTGAATCGTGAGAAGAATGATAAGGTGATCCGACCGCTGCGTAATCTGTGGAGCCGGATCAAGGGGCTGCGTAATCGCCATGCGGATGATGCTGCGGCTTTCCAGGTGGAATATGAAAAGCTGAAACCGAGGATTGAGGAGTTTTTGAAATCTTCTTTGGATTATGAAAAAAGGATTTACGAATTGGCGCAGCCGAAAGCGCGTAAGTATGTGGTTAGGCGGGTGGGTAAAAAGGGGAAGTGAACTGGATTGGTTATTTGCGAACTTGTTTGGAGTCCTCTGATGGGCAGTGAGAAGAAGTTCTCACGCAGCCATAACGAAGTGAAGACAGGCGACCTGAAAGGTCGAGCAAAGCGTCCAAAGACGCGGAGACGCAGAGTTGAGGGGAAGATGTGGTTTCTTTATCGTGCGCTCAAGACGACTAGATGAAAGCGGTGTCAAGCCACTCGCACTCCAAAGGTAGGAGATGCTTTGGAGTGCTGCGGCTTGACGCAGCTTTTCCGACAGAGTAATTCATGAGCTGAACCGGAACACAGCTTGAAAAGCTGTTTCACACTGTGAGGGATTTACTGATCTCGTTTTACTTCGAACTGGTGGTGTTTGGCTTTGCCTTTGGCGACGGTGAATCCTGGGCGTTGGGCAAAGTTTTTGGCTTGCTGTTGGGCGTGATCGGCATCGACGGGGCCGGTGTGGGCGTGAAGTAGGTAGCGCAGTTTGAGCGGGGCGTTTTTTTTGATATCGAGAGCTTCGTGCATGCAGAGGGAGGCTCCAATCCAGCCGTCTTCGCGCACATGCCAGTGACAGGGGAAGCTCGGGTTGTCTGGGTGGTCAAAAAAGGTGATGCCTTCGGTGACGGGAAGTCGCTTGCCGTTTTTCCATTCGAGCAGGGTTGCCATGATGCATTCGTCAGGACCGTCGTTATAGGCAAGCCACATTTTTTCGACAATCTGGGTGCCGCTGTTATCCGACCAGAAATCATGTCCGTCCACGTCGTGGTGAGCAAACCAGATGGAGCGGTGATGTTCGTGGTTAGAGGCTCCGGGGTGCCCCATACGGGTCAGGGGGCTCCTGACGGTCCGGTGAATGGATAGAAAAAGGGGCGAGGATAGCTGCGGCTGTGATGCCAGCGGATGCGTTCCTGACCGTCGATTTGGAAGGCTCTTTGATGATCGGGCAGGGGGAGGATTTCGCAGGATTGGAATGAGGAAGGCATGGGGGATGTGAATTATGAATTATGAATTTGGAATTTGGCGAGCTTAACTCTAGAGTGTCGGCGATGAATGCTAAAGTTTTATTTCTAATAGGTGCGTGTGGGTTGATGACGTGTGGTATTTTGCGAGCGGATGGGCTGGCGGATAATAAGGCGGACAAGGTGAGGCGGATTCCGAGCATTGGAATTGATGTGCCTGAGGATACGGAGCAGAAGCTGCGCAAGGGCTTGGCGGATTTGGGGCAGAAGATCGAGGGTTTGAAAAAGGCTTTGGCTAAGGAACCTGAGTGGTTGGATTTGTTGCCGGATGTGGAGATTTATCACAAGGCGGTGCGTTATGTGCTGGATTATCAAGAGTTTCACCGCAAGTCGGAGTTTGCGGTGGCTGAGCAGCAGTTGCAGACGGGGATGAATCGGGCGGATGAGTTGAATCAACGTCAGGCGTCTTGGTTGAAGCAAAAGGGGCTGGTGGTGAGGGGGTACCGTTCGAAGATCGATGATTCGGCGCAGCCTTATGGTTTGGAAATCCCTGAATCGTATTCTTTTGAGGGAGATGCTAAGTCGCGTTTGGATTTTTGGTTTCACGGTCGCGGGGAGAAGTTGAGCGAGCTTTCGTTCATCAGTCAACGATCGCGTTCGAAGGGCAAGATCTCGCCACCTAACGGGATTGTGCTGCATCCTTATGGTCGTTATTCTAATGCTAACAAGTTTGCTGGCGAGGTGGATTTGTTTGAAGCTCTGGATCATGCGCGTAAGTATTACCGGATTGATGAGGATCGTATTTTAGTGCGTGGCTTTTCGATGGGAGGGGCTGCGTGTTGGCAGTTTGCGGTGCATTATGCGGATCAATGGGCGGCGGCTCAACCGGGTGCGGGGTTTTCTGAAACTCCAGACTTTTTGAGAACTTTTCAGAAAGAAACGCTTACTCCGACGCCTTGGGAAAAAACTTTGTGGCATTGGTATGATTGCACTGATTGGGCGATCAATTTGTCGAATTGTCCGACGATTGCTTATAGCGGTGAGATTGACTCACAAAAACAAGCGGCGGACATGATGGAGAAAGCGATGGATAAGGTGGGCTTGGATTTGGTGCATCTGATTGGGCCGGGCATGGCACACAAATTCCATCCAGATACTTTGGCGGAGATCGAAACGCGCTTGACGAGCATCGCTGAAAAGGGGCGAGTCAGAGTGCCGCGCGCGGTGCGCTTGACCACTTGGACGCTCAAATACAATCGTATGAATTGGGTGGTCATCGATGAGATGGACGAACATTGGAAGAAGGCTAGTATCGAAGCAGAGTGGGAGTGGCCGAATGGAATTTTTCTGAAAGTGGAGGGGGTGAAGTCTTTCACTCTAGACTTTGCACCGGGGGAATGTCCGCTGGATCAGGTGCATGTGCCAGTAGTCGAGCTGAACGGGCAGGGTTTGCAGGTGCCGCCAGTGAGGTCGGATCGTTCTTGGCAGGTGCATTTTGTGAAAGGTGCTAAAGGTAAATGGATGGTGGGTGAAAAGGAAGCTGATTCGATTTTGAAAAAACGTCATGACCTGCAGGGGCCGATTGATGACGCGTTCATGGATAGTTTTGTGATGGTGAAACCTACTGGCGAAGCGATGAATGCTAAGGTGGGTGAATGGGTGGGCAAGGAGATGGAACATGCGGTGACTCACTGGCGTCAACAATTTCGTGGAGATGCTCGGGTGGTGGAAGATGTGAAGGTGGATGAGGCGATGATTGCCAATAGTAATTTGGTGTTGTGGGGTGATCCGTCGAGCAATGCGGTGTTGAAAAAGATCATCGCTAAGCTGCCGATAGGCTGGAGCAAGGACAGTGTCAAGGTTGGGAAAAATACCTTTGCCGGAAAGGATCACGTGATGGTGATGATTTTTCCTAATCCCTTGAATCCTAAGCGCTACGTGGTGCTCAATAGTGGATTCACTTATCGCGAATACGATTATTTGAACAATGCGCGTCAGGTGGCAAAATTGCCAGACTGGGCGGTGATCGATGTGACTTCACCAGTGACTTCACGGGCGCCGGGTAAGGTGGAAAAGGCGGGATTTTTTGGTGAGAAGTGGGAGCTGAAGTGAGGGCTGATCAAGCTAGGATGTCGAGGGCGACTTTGGCGGGTTCGACTCCTGTCAGGCGTGCGTCGAGTCCGTTGAACTTGTAAGTTAAGCGTTCGTGGTCGATGCCTAGGGTGTGTAGCAGGGTGGCGTTCAAATCACGGATGTGCATGGGGTTTTCGACGATGTTGTAACAGAAGTCATCGGTACGTCCGTAGTCGAAGCCTGCTTTGACTCCGCCTCCTGCCATCCAGATGCTAAAGCAGCGACCGTGATGATCTCTGCCTGATGTGGGATCGCCAAATTTGCCCTGACTGAATACGGTGCGGCCAAATTCGCCACCCCAGATGACGAGGGTGTCTTCTAAGAGTCCTCGCATTTTGAGGTCTTTGATCAGTGCGGCCGATGCTTGGTCGGTATCGTGGCATTGGCGGGGGAATTGTTCGCGGATGCGCACGTGCTGATCCCAGCCACGGTGAAAGAGTTGGATGAAGCGCACGCCTCGCTCTGCCATGCGGCGAGCCATCAGGCAGTTGGCGGCATAACTTCCTGGTTTGGCGACTTCGGGGCCATAGAGGTCGAGCACGTGTTGAGGCTCGTCACTGAAATCAGTGAGGTCGGGCACGGAGGTTTGCATGCGATACGCCATTTCATAAGAATCGATGCGCGCCTGAATTTCTGGATCACCCACTTGAGCGGCGTGCTGTTGGTTGAGCTTTTCGAGGTCGTCGAGGAAACGACGCCGTTGTTTTGGGCTCACTCCTTTGGGATTGGCGAGGTATAAGACGGGGCTGGACCCGGGGCGTAGTTGCACGCCTTGATGGCTGGAGGGCAGGTAGCCATTGCCCCATAAGCGGGAGAAAAGGGGTTGCCCTGGATTTTTGCCTGTGCCTTGAGACAACAAGACCATGTAAGCGGGTAGGTTGCTGTTCTCGCTGCCGAGACCGTAGCTCAGCCATGATCCTAAGCTCGCGTGCCCGAGTTGTTGGCTGCCGGTATTGATGAAAGTCATGGCGGGATCGTGATTGATGGCTTCGGTGTGCACGGAGCGCACGATGGTGATATCATCGGCGATGCTTTGGGTGTGCGGTAGGAGGTCGCTGATGTAGGTGCCGTGTTGACCGCAGCGTTTCATTCCCCACAGCGGTGCCATGGTGGGGCGTCCTTTCTGATTGGAGGTCATGCCGGTGGTGCGCTGATTGCCGAGCACGGAGGCGGGCACGTCGGTGCCGTCGTATTTTAACAGGGATGGTTTGTAGTCAAAGAGATCGACGTGGGACGGGCCGCCTGACTGGAACAGGTAGATCACCCGTTTGGCGGTGGCGGGGATGTTGGGGAATCCTGGTAAACCTGTGGCGGCTTTGGCTGGGTGTGGAGTAGGTAGAGAGCTCGATTTGGCTGCTTGTGCAGGGTTGGTAAAGAGCTGGGGGTAGAGCAGGCTGCCGAGTGCGGCTTGGCCGATGCCACTGGCGGAACGTTGAAAAAAGTTTCGTCGATTGAGTTGACGGCTGTGATCGAGTAAAGGATTCATGAGGGGCGGAATTTGAAATTTGAGATTTGAAATTGGCGAAGTTTATTCGCGGGTGATGGTTTCGCTTAGGTTCATGATTAAGCTGGCGATGGTGGTCCATGCGGCGTGTTGTGTGGTGGGGATTTTTTGGTTGCGAGGGGACTCTCCAATCTCCAACAGCGCAGTGGCGTCGGTGGGAAGTTTGGTGTAATGGGCGAGTTCTCTTTTTAGGGTTTTTTCAATGAGTTTGATTTCATTGGTTTTAGGTAAACGTGAGGTGCAGGCTTCGAAGGCAAAACGGATGCGGGCTTCGGTGTTTTTAGGCGCTTCGGTGAGGATGCGACGAGCAAAAGATCGTGAAGCTTCGACGAACTGTGGGTCGTTTAGCAGGGTCAGCGCTTGTAAGGGGGTGTTGGTAGTCGCTCGGCTGATGGTGCAGGTTTCACGATTGGGCGCATCGAAGCTTAACATCGATGGTGGGGGGACGGTGCGTTTCCAGTAGGTGTAGAGGCTGCGGCGGTAGAGGAACTCTCCATGATCTTGGATGAAAACTTGAGCGGTCGCGGGACTGCTGCCGTAGTGACTGACTTCTTTCCATAGGCTCGGGGGCTGATAGGGGGATACGCTGGGGCCACCGATGCGTGGAGATAGGAGATGGCTGATTTTCAGAGCGGAGTCGCGGATGAATTCGGCTTGCAGGCGGAAGCGTGGCCCACGAGCGAGTAGGCGGTTTTGCGGGTCGCTGGTGATTTGATTTGCGGTGGTGGCAGAGTTTTGGCGGTAGGTGTTGGAGAGAACCATTTTGCGGATCATCGCTTTGGTGTCCCATCCGCTGTCGATGAAATCAACAGCGAGCCAGTCGAGCAGTTGTGGGTGGGAGGGCCAAGCTCCTTGGGAACCGAAGTCACCGGAGGAGGCGACGATGCCTGTGCCAAAGATGTTTTGCCATAGGCGGTTCACTGCTACGCGTGCAGTGAGAGGGTGGTTTCTTTGCACTAACCATTGTGCAAATCCGAGGCGATTGTCTGGCGCATTGCTGGGTAATGGTGGAAGCGCACGAGGAGTGCCAGGGGTGACCTTGGTGGTGCGTTGATCGTATTGACCACGAACGAGCATGAAGGTTTCGCGTGGTTTTTTTGCGGTATCCATCACTAAGGTGGACTGGGGGCTGTCGAGGTAGTCAATACGTTGCTGCAGATTGTCGATGCGGTGACGCAGGTTGGCTAGTTCGGGGGCATGGTGGACATAGTAAGTGCTGAGTTGTTTTTTTTGTGAGGGATTGAGTGATTTGACATTTAAGAGGGTTTGGATGTTTTTAGGGATGTTGGTATTGTCGTCGTGTCCGGTGATGGCATACATGCGGTATTTGCGTGCGATCAAGTGGTCGGACATGTTGAACTCCCCGCCGCCCCAGTTCATCAGGGTGGTCAGAAATGGCGTTTTTCTTGGGTCGAGAGCTTGAGTGAAGTTGAGGGTGAGGTGTTGCTTTTTTAAGCCTCCAGGGTAGGGCGACCAACCATTGTTATTGTGTTCGTCGAGGCAATCATTGGGTGGGTAGTTGGGATTGGAAAAACTTGCCGTGGCTTCGCGGATGTCGAGCAGAGTGTAGAGGTCGGTTTGGTCTGAGGGGATGGTGGTGGCTGATACGGAAAATCCGGTGAGGATGAAACTGCCTTCGAATCCTTTTTTGCCAAAGCCACTTCTTTTCTGTGGTGACTTGGCATCGGGTAGGAACTCAATGCGCAGCCCTGTGATGGGTTGTTGCAGTGATTTTGGAATTTCTAGGGAGACGGAATGCGCACTGCCGCCTGCGCTTTCAAATTCAACGAGGGTATGATCTTTGATGGTGAAGCGATTGCCCCGATTTGGGATGGAAACTTTAAGGACTTTTAAAGGGTGTAGTTTGAGATTCTTGCCACGGGTGGCTAGTTTTCTGATCATGCGTTGTTGCCAGCTTTTTTGACCTTCGGTGGATTTTTTGAGTCGTTGCTGCAGCTGTTGCAGTTCTTGTTGCAGTTCTTTCAATTCGCTATCGCTGCGTAAAATGGAAACGGTCTTAATCGTGGGACGTGCGTTGATGCCGCCATTACCGTCATTGCCTTTGTCATCGAGGGTATTGAAGTAGGCGAACATGCGGTAGTAGTCTTTCATGGTCAGTGGATCAAATTTGTGATCATGGCATTGGGAGCAAGCCATGGTGAGTCCGAGCCAGACTTGGCTGGTGGTATTGACCCGATCGACGGCGTAGTTGGTTAGGTTCTCTAGCGGGATGGTGCCGCCTTCATGAGTGATCATGTGGTTGCGGTTGAACCCTGATGCGACGATTTGCTGGGGGGTGGCGTTGGGCAGTAAGTCTCCTGCGAGTTGTTCGATGGTGAATTGGTCAAAGGGCAGGTTGCTGTTGTAGGCGTGAATGACCCAATCCCTCCATAATGACATGTGACGACCACCATCGATGGAGTATCCGTTGGTATCGGCATACCGGGCTTGGTCGAGCCATGGCACTGCCATGCGTTCGCCATAGTGACGCGAGGAGAGCAGGCGGTCGACGAGGTTTGCGTAAGCTTGGGGGTTTTCATCTTCGATGAAAGCGTGAACTTCTTGGTTGCTGGGAGGCAGTCCGGTGAGGTCGAAGGATAGACGTCGGATCAATTGGCGGCGGGAGGCTTCTGCTGCGGGGGATAGGTTTTGGTCGCGGAGTGTTTTAAGGACAAAGTGATCGATCTCGTTTTTTGGCCACTTAGATTGAGTCGCTGGGAGGGGTGCTTTTTTAGGGGGGATGAAAGACCAATGACCTTGATATTTGGCTCCTTGTTCGATCCAGCGTTTGATGAGGGCTTTTTCTTCGGGCTTGATTTTCAAATGGGAATCGGGAGGTGGCATCAGTTCGTCGTCATCGCTGGTGATGATGCGTTGCCAAGCGAGGCTGTTCTTGAGATCGCCAGGCACGATGGCGATATGGCCATCGACGTCGGCATAAGCTGCGTCGGGAAGGTCGAGTCGCAGATCGGCTTCGCGGCTTTCTTTGTCGGGTCCGTGACAGCGGAAGCAGGTTTCGGAGAGGATGGGTCGGATGTCGCGGTTGAATTCTATCTTGGATTCGGCTGCATAGAGAAAACTAGGCATCGGCGAAAGGCAGATGCTGAGAATGAAGCAGATTTTGAGGAATGAGGTAAGATGGTTCACGGCAGGCAAGGTTGGGTGGTTTTTCAGACTAGGCATACTGACTCATGGATAAATGTCGTCTGCTAGGAGGATAAACGCAATTTTTTGTATAAAAACGGCATTTATGGGAAGAGGGGGAGGTGACCACGGAAAAGCACCGAAAAACACGGAAAAGAAGAATAGGTTCACGCAGCCGAGACGAAGTAGAGACAGGTGAACTGAAAGGTCGTGCAAAGCATCCAAAGACGCAGAGAGGAATGAAGCGTGGAGGGGAAGGCTTGGATTCAAGAAGTTGATGCTCGGTTTTGGATGATTGTGAATCCTAAGCAAGGCTCAAAATGACACTGTGTCATTTTTTAACCATGAAGCTATTTTCTGCCTAGATCTACGTATTTGCTAATAATAATATAGGACTTACTATCTACTCGAATAGCTGTATTATTTGCATTTAGACTGATTTCTCTCACCGCGCGCATGACAACTCGAGACTTACCTGTAAACCTTTCTGCCTTGAGTGGAAGTCCATCGCAAGCTGATCAAAAAATCATTCGCGTGACGGTCAAAGCCGGTGAGCAGATTCGTCTGGTGGATGAGGATGGCAATCCTGTACAGGCAGCGGTGTTTTTACCCAATGGTGCGGATCTGATCGTGACTCTGCCGAACGGGCAGGTGATCCTATTGGAGGATTTTTATGCTCACCCAGAGGATCCGGCGAGTTTGGTATTGACTGATGAAGCCAGCCTCAGTGCCGAATACACCATCGATGCGGCGGATCATCCGGTAGCGCTTTTTCCTGCGCAGTTAGATGGCGGTGCGGCTGGTGGCTTGAACTTTGGGGGCTTGCGAGATTTGGGATATACGGGTGATCTGAATTTGAGCGATCCGATCAATCTGGAAGCAGTAATCGGTTTTTTGCAGTCGCCAGGATTTTTTAGTCGTTTGATGGATTTGCAGAGTTTGATATCTGGAGGCGCGGTAGGGACCGATCAGGGAAATGATTCTGAAAATGGTTCTGAAAATGGTTCTGATGGGCAGGGGGGCGGAGTTACGCCGCCTGTCATTCCGCCGCGTGTGGTGGACGATACTGGAGCTACCGATGAAGATACACCACTGGATGTGCCAGTGGTGAGTGGTTTGCTGGGGAACGATGTGGTGGGGACTTCGGGGGTGCTGCAGGTGGTGGCGATCAACGGCGATGCTGCTGCGGTGGGGGTTGCGACGACTTTGTCTTCGGGTGCAGAATTGACCGTGCAGGCAGATGGTTCCTATATCTGGGATCCGAATGGAAGTTTTGAGTTTTTGGCGGATGGAGAGACCACGGATGATGTGTTTACCTACACGCTGGCAGATGGTGGCGGAGTGGGCGAGGTCACCATCACGGTGAGCGGGGTGAATGACGCGCCGGTGGCGGTGGTCGATACCGGGGCGACGGGGGAAAATACCAGCACGGACTTTGATGTGTTGGGCAATGATACCGACGTGGACAGCAATGATGGTCCAGCGAATTTCAGTCTTGATACGGTGAGCATCGCCTCGACCACTGGATTGAACGGATCTCTAGCGGCGGCGGGATCGGTGTCGATCGTGGCGGGACAAGTGCGTTTTGATCCTGGCGCGGACTTTGATCAATTGGAGTTGGGCGACAGCTCAACGGTGTTGGTGAACTACACCATGAGCGATGATAGTGCGGTGGCGAGTAGCGCGACTTTGACGATCACCGTCAACGGAGCGGAGGACGCACCAGTGATCACTGGCACGGCAAGTGGAGC
>JAKISY010000016.1 GCA_021648365.1 Verrucomicrobiales bacterium | reverse complement strand
CCAGAGAGGAAGAGAAGAGTCTCCTTAGAGGAGTAAAACACTGACCGGAGAGCCGTGTGCGGGAGATCCGCACGCACGGTTCGGAGGGAGGGGCGGCGCAAATCAATGCGTCGTTCCTACCCCTATCTTTTTAAAAGAGCAGGTTTGTTTTGAGATGGAGTGAGAATGCTGTGGGTTAGGATTTGGGAGCGTGAGCGACTTTCCAGGCTTGCATTAGTTTTTTGCCCCACTTGCTGTCGAGTTCTTCTTTGGTGATCCAAGTGTTGTGAATGAGGGTTTGATCAAGATCTTTTTTATTTTTGAGCGCCTCGATGATGATGGGGTGAGCGAGAAAGGCTTCGACGCGGCGCTGACGTTCTTTGGTGTCGGGTTTGAATTTCGGGTTGGAGTCCTTAAATCTCATCACTACGGTCATTGGGCGCCAAAAGCTGTAGCTGTTTTTGTAGATGCCTTTTCCTAACAGTTTGCTTCGAGCTTCGTTGAAGTGACTGGCTTCGAGCTGACTTTTCACTTCGGGGAATTGCCCGAGTAAAATATCGGCAGCGACTTTGGAGATGGCGGTTTTCTGCAATCCTGAGTGGGACATGAGTTTGTGGTCGGGAATGGCGAGCAAGAGGTGCAGAGCGTCGGCGTGACTTTGTAAGTTGTCGGGAGTCATCGCATGATGACTGCGGAAGGGGACGGATGAGGCGATGCGCAGACTGAAATGTTCAAGTGCCTTGCGTTGGTAATAATCCCTTGCGGTGCTTTTACTCAAAAATTGGAGGAATTGTCTGACGGGTTTAAGATCTTGTTCTCGCAGGCGGTTGTTGGCGTGTGAGCTAAGCACACGGATGTCATATTCGACTCGTCGGTAGTTCCCGCTGTTGAGGATTTCCCCAAAATCAGCTTTGGCAAAATGAGCTGCTAATTCTTTGCGTAGATAGAAGATGTTGTGATCGTAGATGTCGAATTGCCTCAAAGAATTTGCCTTTAGTGTTTCGTCACCTTCAAAGTCAATCGAGGTAAAGCGTTTCGCAGCTTCAAGCAGGCGGGCGGAACGACGCAGGTAAACGGGATCCTTTTCTTTTTTCTCTTTGGGGAGGTCGAAAGCACCTAGTATAAGAATCTCGGCAAAATATTTCAATCCTGGTTCTTTTATTTTGGCTAGAAACTTAGGTAGGTTCTCGTGCACCCGGGAATCATAATAGGCTTGATAGTAAGATTTCTTTTCTCTGTAATCAGTAGAAATGTCCTGGAGATCAGTGCCGCGATTAAGTTCCTCGAGTGCTTGGTCTAAAAATCCATACTGAACTAAGCAGAAAATAGTTCTCGCTGTAGTGATCAAATCCCCAGAAACGTTTTTTTCTTTACGGAAAAGGGCGAGCTTTTCCTCATCACCTAAGCGACAATGTAGTTCCAAGGATCGCAAGACGAGTTCGATATAGGGTATCCAAGCTACGCCTGATTGATAGCCTTTGATATTATTACGGTTAGCAAAAACCCATGCCTCATGAACCTTTGCTGCTAAAGTAGTCCATTCTTCTGTTTTAGGTAGTAAACAAAATTCGCGAATGATGAAAGCGAAGCTCCAGCTCATGCTGGGGTGTTCACCTAGCATAGCCTCTACCAGCAGTTCGGTGCTACGGTAAATGGTTTTGTCTTTAAGCATGCCTGTTTTTGCACCACAAAGTGTATGTGCGACATTCATTCTGTAGGTAACGGATAGGGATTCATCATTGATCACAGTGAGATAGTGATCTTGCCAAGCTCCAAGATTAGATACTTTTTTCCAGTAGGGTTGAGTGACTCTTTTGGTGGTTATGTTCATGATCAAGCGCCAGCACATAGCTATTTCTTTAGCCAGTGGTGACCATGATTCGCCTTCTGAATATTTGTCTGCCCAGGCTATAGCACGAGGCATTTCTTCGGGTGAAAAGTGGTAGAACAAAGGGTTCCATATAAGACCAGCCAAGGTGTGATCATGTTGAGATTTAGTCAGTTCCCACATATCAGCAGCGACTTTACTGAGGGCTTTTTCCATGTGATCTTTGCCGCCGGCTTGTTTGAAAGAGGAGATTAGAATGTTGGTGAATTTCGAATTCATATAACTGACCCCGATCACACCTTTTTTGTCATTTTCGATGACCCTCTGGTAAAAAGCGATGCGCTGCATGCCGCCTCCTGATGTAGAGTGAAGCAGTCGAAATAAGAAGGAAGCATTAAGCCTCCATGGAATGTTACGCGCTGTTTGCCAGGTACCTTTTTTTTGCTCACTGACAGCGAAATCAATGGCGTGCCAGTAAACTTTTTCCATCAAATCGCTACGACCAGATTCCAGCAACGGATCTAACATTGGACCGATCTTTTCATGCAATTTTTCGGAGTTATGAATGCCCAATGAAGAAAGTTTTTTCACCAAGAGGAATTCTTCAGCTTTTTCCACTGCCGATTTGGCACGGGAGGCGCCGAGGTTGTCTATCACGGCGAGGGCATCCTTGTTGAGACCATCGACGGGCACGCCTTTGGGGTAAAAGCGCACCAAGAGTGTGGCGAGATCGGTTTTATTGATCTCTGGCATGGCATCGATAGATGCCTTATGTGATCCAAGAAATTTGATCACTTCTTGCTTATTTTTATCACCGCCACTTTTCTGTTTTAGGTAGGCTAAGGCGAGTTTTGAGCCGAAGGTGTTTTTACCTGTGAGCAGTTGCTCGAGTTTGGCTTGATCCTCTTTTTTCCAGCGTCGGCTTTCATCGAGGAAGCGTTTGAAGAGTGGGTCGCGATCGCTTTGCACTTCGCCACTGCGAAAGCTGGAAGCGTCATTGATGAGTGGAGAGTTGTTAAATATGGAAAGTACTAAATCGCTGTTTTGAGTGAAGTTAGAAGCGCTCAAGCGACTGATGACGGTGTCTTGAGATATTTGTTTTTGAAAATCTAGCCCGTTCTTTTCGAGGAAAGAAACTAGGTTGAATACGATGCTCGGATTGTAACCCACGCGTTGCAGGAAGCCGGCGTATTGTTGGTGGCTTTGATCGGTGAACTGTCCGCCTTGATAATAATAACTGCCGTTACCTGTTGGGACCTTTCGACGAGCTTGTTTTTTGAATTTTCCCCAGCGTTCGGGTTCTCCGATCCAAGATTGAGTAAGCTTTAATAGCCAAGCTTCGGTGACCTGCCAACCTTTGTTATCATTCAGCCATTGGGTGTAATCGGCTGCTAACAACAGGGGTTCGTTGTTAAAGGCCAGCCGGGATTTTTTGATCGCTTTGATGAGATAGTCTTCCATGTCGAAAGTGTCAGCAAATGCCTCGCGACGATCTTCCCAAGTGGCAAAAGCTTTGTAGGCGGCGGAATAGGCGACATCGGTGGTCGATGATGAAAAATTGTTGCGACGAAAATTGTTATTAGCAGAGCTGGCAGTGAGGTAGTTCTGTATAGCTTTGGCAAACTCTTGCGCTTCGCAGGTTTTCATAGCCGCGAAAGTTTTGGCAAGCTTTGCTTGGTTGCGATCTTTAGATTTGCTTGCTAGGTCGATGATTTTTTGAATCTCTTGAGGGTCTTTTTTACTGAGTAGGCTGTGCTGGATGAGGTATTCTTCTGGGGTCCAAAGAGGGTATTGATTTTCTCTGAGAGAGACCCAGTTAAAAGAGTTGTTGCGTGATAAAATAGAGTTGTTGCCAGTCGTGGATGTCAATATAGCTTGTGCGAGGGCAGTGAGTTTTTTATCCTCAAAAGCGGTGGTGGGATTTTTGCCGATGCGCACACTAGCTAGAGAAGAAAAAGCTTTGCGAGCCAATTGAGGGTGTTTGATCATGGCCTTGCACAAAGCGTTGTAAGCATGCAAGCGAGGTTTGGCCAGATTTTGGTTTTCCTCGCTGAGTTTTGATTTCAAGCCATAGCGATCATGTTGATAAATACTAGGCAAAGGATGCATGTTGGCTGAGATCGTATGAAGTCCGTTTTGTATGACCCAGCTTAAATCGCTGCGGGCAATTTTTTTATTGCCTTGATTGGCGTTGAGCCATGCTGTGAACATACGGGTGTGCTGGATGCGTGCATCGAAGCGCCGCTGGCTGTTGCCGCTGCTATAATCGACGGGTTGAAGCACGGTATTGATCAGTTGGCTGAATTGCTGCAACGCGTTTGTATCTATTTGCTGCATCAGCTTGGCTCCAGCCTCGGGATCGAAGGTGCCTTTTATGATAGCGAGACGAGGAATGTATTTTTTTTGACTCGATTTTGACATGGTAGCAAAAGCTAGGTCGTAATACTTGGCGGCTTCTTTGAAATTAACATTCATCTCCATCATGGCGGCGTAGCGCAAGAGATCGCTGGGCTTGCTTTCTTTGCTAGGCAGGGACTGTTGAAATATTTTGTCTAACATTTCGGGCTGTTTGCGCCGAATGTGATTGATCAAATTGAGCAAATTGTAGTCCCAACGCACATTGCCGGTCGAGGTGATACTGCGTAAGTTTTGATCAATGGTGCGGCTGAGTAGTTTTTCCGCTTGTTCGTTTTTGTTGTCTTTGAGCAGTTGATCGATTTTTTCTTGCACGCCTTTTGCTCCGACGCTTTGAGTTGGGCTGACGTAGCTTCCTCTCTGAGTTTGGGCGATTTTTTTGTTTTCCAGTTGTTTGGCTTCCCCCTTGAATCCAAACTCCTCCAATACCGCGATCAGCTCAGCACGATGCCGAGTAGAAAGGGTTCCGTAACGTAGTCTCAGCGCGGCGGCAGAGCCCCATTTGGCGAGTCCTTTGGAATTTTTATCTTGGAAGGTTTTTGCCTCGATTCCTGCTTCTTTAGCACAAAGCACTACTAAGGCGTCGATACGGCGGCGTAGAGCTGCATCCATTGGCAGCAAGCGGATGGCTTCGAGCAGTTCTGCAGATTTCGCCCACTGTTCGGTTTTCTGATACCAAGCGGCTCCGAGTAGGGATTCTTTGAGCGGCAAACGCTCGCGACCTTTTTTAGTGTTGCTCAAGAGTTGTTCGATTTGTTTTCCCGTCGCCTCTTGATTTTCACTTAGATCTAATAGGAAAAGTTTAAGCAAGGGGTCACTCACTTGTTGCAGCATTTGTTTGGCCTGTTCGGGAGTGATGGGGTTTTGATTGCCGCCAAAGTTGTAATTGGGGATTTTTGCAAATAGGCTTAGCACATTAGGAGCGATGTCGGGTAGCTCTGCAGGAGGGAAGCTCAGGGGGTGAAAAGCGGGTTGACTGCTGTAGGAATAAGTCAGGTATTGGGCGAGTCCACCCAGAGAGCTGATATTGCTTTTCAGTTTGGGGTCGTTGAGGACCTTGTTGTATTCAGAGCATTGTTGATCGAGGTAGGTCGCGAACTCACTGAGGTCTTTTTGTTTTCGGAGAATGCCGACATAGGCATCACCGGGATTGAATCGCAATAGAGGGTTGATACCTTGAGCCTTTTTGTTGGCTTCGATTTGCTTGGTTCGTGAATCACGCAGCTTTGCCATCAAGGGTTTTTTTAAATCGTCAGGAAAGTTTTCATCGGCGTGGTTGAGCAAAAGGTAGGAGATGATGTGAGGAAGCATGCTAGCCCAAGCGGCAGCTTCATCGGAATCGTCCTTACTGTTTTGTGCCAGAGCTTCGCGCAGCATGGCAAAGGCTTCTTTCTCTCCACTGGCAGAGGCAATGATGGCGGCGTTGTAGGAGAGTGTGGGGTGTTTTTTGAGCAACTTATTATAACAGCGCGTCAGCAGTTCGAGGTCAACGTGTCCTTGTCTGTTTGTCATCAGGTTCATTTGAGAGGTGATCGCCATGGCGTGCAAAGCGTCGCTATCCGGGAAGCGGTCGAGCAGGGCGATATCTACTTGCGTCCCAGGTGAATAAGGATTGTTGAGTGGGATCGCTAACAGTAATTCGACATTCTTAAATTCTCGTTGTTTTAAGCCGATGGCGATTTTGTTTTTTTCGATGGGTTCATCATCACTATAAAAAAGTTTAGACAACTGATGCAAGTGAGCCAGTGCCTGCGTGCCGAGCACGCTGAGTGAAGTGGGCAGGGTGATCAAGCTGGAATTTTGATTGCCAAAATTGCTTTGAAAGCGGATGCGTCCCGACTGTAATTGTTGGCGATATTGATAAGCCCCCCAGTAGCTGTTTTGCATTTGATAAAGATCATACAATCCCTTGATCGATTCTTTTTGTGCTTGATATGCCGCTGCATAGTTGGAATACATGCGGGTTTGAGCCTGCGGGGTTAGTTTGGCGATTTCTTTGTCAAAATCGAGAGTCTGCAGGAATGCTTGAATGGCTTTCTCCTCTTCGCCTGATTCTTCTAGTGCGACTGCGCGCAAGTAGGCGATACGGTAGTCGTCGGGGAAACGCTCTCGGTGTGCTTCTAGTAGTTGGATGGCGCGCTGCCAACCGCTGCGCGCGATCATGCCATCCGCCATGGCGAGCACGGTATCGGCATCCATTTTGGAGCCGCCTTGCAACTGCATGAACTGACGGTAACCTTCTTCCTCGTCACCGTAGCGCAAATGCAATAGCGCGATGTCGCGTTTGATGTGGTCGGTTTTGTCTAGTGGAAGAGCGGATTCGAGAGTTTGCACCGCGCGTTCCCAGTTGCCTTCTTGCTCTTCGATGCGGGCGATTTGTTTGAGCAGGCTCAGATCTTCTGGACGCAGGCGGGTGGCTTCGAGCAGCGCGGCACGGCGCCCTTCGTAGTCGCCACTGCGACGGTGAATCTCGGCAATCGCCAGTAGTGGGGCGATGGCTTTACGATTGGCGCGGCGGCGCTCTTCGAATTGCTCGATCAATTGATCAACTTTGCCTTGTTGTTGGGCGACTGAACTGAGATTGCTCACCCAGCGCAGCTTAGCTCCGATGTCTTCGCTTTGTTCGTAGAGGCTCCAGTAGATGCGCAGTGCATCAGCGGTTTTTCCTTGTTGTTGATAGTAGGAAGCGAGCAGGGTGCGGGGAGTTTCTTCATCTTCGAAGCGCGCGACAGCTTTTCTTAGGATTTGGATTGCCTCATCGCCCTTGCCATCGATGCTAAGGACTTGAGCCTGTTCGAGCCACGGTTGGGAACTGCCGGGAGAGATTTTTTTCCATTCTTCGATCCACTTGAGCGCGTCTTCATTTTTTTGTGCGTTGCGATAGAGTTGCACTAAATGCTGCAAGTTGGTCGAGCGGCGACCTTTGGGCAGTTCGATGAGTTTGAGGGTGACTGCGGCGGCTTTTTCCCATTCTTTGCGCAGTTCAAGTTGTCGGGATCGTTGATGAAGAGCTAGCAGGTTGCCTTTGTCCATCCATGGCTGGAGCACGTTTTGTGCTAGGTCGTATTCGCTATTTTTTTCTAGTAACTCGGCTAACAAACAAGACTGTGAGGCATCGAGAGTGTCTTTTTTTGCGAGCAGTTGTTGGCGATAGGAGTCCAGTTTTTTTGCCCGATCTAGGATGTTGATCGCTTGGCGCAAGGCGTCGCGGAAGTCGATCGGGGCTGTTGCTAGAGCGATTCTTTTTTTCATCCATGGCAGGGCTTCTTCAGCATGTTTGGATGCGATGGCTTCTTCGCAAAGTCGTCCGAGAAAAACGAAGTCGGTAGAAAATTCCTCTACTCGCTTTTTTAAGATTTGGTAGGCGAGTTCTCTTTGATCGTGGCTCGACAGTAGCCGTGCGGCGCGGATGGCGTCTTGGTCGCTTCCTTGTTCGGCGATTTTTTTCCAGATGGCAATCGCTGCTTCTTTTTTGTCGCTGCGGTAGAAAAAGGCGGCTTGTTCTTCCTGGACGCTGATGCTGTCAGGAAAAGCTGCGGTGAGTTGGGCGAAGATTTCTGCGGCGGGCTTTTGTTGTTTGAACTGTTCCAGTAGGCGCGCGGCGCGCAGGTAGGAGTATTCAGATTTGTCTGAAGACTTCAGGTATTTTTGTATACTGGCAAGGGCGGCGTCCTGTTGTCCGGCTTCGTTTTGCCAAGTGGCTAACTGGGTGAGCAGTTCGCTGTCATCGGGTTCAGCCGCGACAAGAAGTTCAATTTGTTCGACGGCTTGTTGGGCTTTGCCAAGTTTTCCTAACAGGGCAACGTAAGTCTCACGATTGCTGCGGTCGCCAGGGGTCATTTTAAGGATCCCTTGGAAGACAGCAATGGCTTCATCGCTTTCCTCTAGCTCTGCTAAGATCAGAGCGTGGCGGCGTAAGATCGCGATGCGGCCTTTTTCTTTTTTAGCGAGATCGCTGTAGTATTTTTTCAAACCTTCGAGATCGTTCTCACGGCGGAATAAGTTTTCGATTTGGGCGAGAATTTCTTTTTCTAGCCAAGTGTCTCTGCCGGCAGATTTGAGGCTTTCGCTGTAGGTCGTTTTGGCTTGATCGCTTTTACCTGATCGCAGGTAGATGTCGCCGAGGCGTAGTTTGCGGGTGATTTTTTGATAAGCATCACTGGTGGCTTCGATCAAGGTGATTTGGGTCTTGATAGCTTCTTCGATGAGACCTTCGGCGAGCTGCAGATCGACGAGGTCTTCGCGCAATTCGTTATCTTTAGGGTGTTGTTTGAGCAGGTCATTCCAAGCGGCGATGGCCTCGGTGTTTTTGCCTGAACGGGACAGCCAACGACCTTTGAGTTTGCCGAGTTGGATCGCTAGCTGCTTTTTTGGTTTGAGCAGCAGCGCTTGGTCAAGATCTTTGATCGCTTGATCGAAGTCTAAACTGCGCGCGCGAGCTTTGGCGAGTTCCGTCCATGTCGCGGTGTTTTTCGGATCGGATTTGAGGGCTGATTCAAATACGGTTAGCGCCTGCGATTCCTGTCCTTGATGAATAAGGAAGTAGCCGTAGAGCAGGTGGTCGGCGGTGGAGGCTTGTTTGGCGTCGTTTTGCTTTTTGAGAAAATCACCCATGCCGTCAATGGTGTCGGTGTCCAGCCAGGCATTAAAAAAGCGGTCGAACAGATACCCGCCTGATGGGCGACGTAAAAGAGCCGAGTGGTATTTTTTGGCTTTGGTGTTTGGCTCGCTAGCGACCTTCTCTGAGCTATCCTGAGCGTGGGCGGGTAACAGGGACGGAAGGAAGGCTGCGAGGGAGCAGGCTAACAGGAGAGAGTGGATGGAGTATCGCATGGGTATGAAGAATTAAGAGTTGAACCGCAGATGTCGCAGATTAACGCAGATGTTTTTTAATGGAAGGGAATAGGAGAAGAATTGACCGCGGATAGCGCAGATTAACGCAGATGTTTTTTAATGGAAGGGAATAGGAGAAGAATTGACCGCGGATAGCGCGGATTAGCGCGGATGGGATGCTTTGTATAGGAGGGCTGTGAGAGTCAAGGTGATGGAGAGTTGTTTCTGAATCTGGATTAAATTAACGTAGATATTTTGGAAGTATTCAGTTTTTCTTACCTGACACAATCAAAAACGCTGCCTTTTTACAAATGTAACTACTCGTGTGGTTAGCATTCTGTCGAAGCTATCGTCTTAGAATAAGTATTACTAGTTTAAGCGAAGTGGCATAGGCATCCTGCGGATGAATTCACGCGCTAGATTTGTCAGTGCCGCGCTTGCTGAGAGTGTAGTCAGATCGAAGTGATTCGACCTAAAAAGTAGCCTAAAAGGGAATGGGGATTTGCATTATACCCATATTTGGGTATAATGCAGTTGTGATAAGGTCGTTCGGTAATAAAGATACTGAGAAAATTTACAATCAAGAGTTTGTGCGCTCGTTACATAAAGATGTGCAAACTCAAGCTTTGAGGCGTCTGCGTTATATTGATGCGGCAACAATCCTGACAGATCTTAGAGTTCCGCCTAGTAACAATCTCCACGATTTAAAAGGAGATTTAGAAGGGTTTCATGCGATTCGGGTGAATAAACAATGGCGGGTCATTTTTACTTTTTCAGAGGGTGGAGCTGATGAGGTTGAGATTGTCGATTATCATTAGTCGGAGTTCTCGAGCGATTATGAATTTTACTGACAAAAAAACAATGAAAAATACGAATAACAACAAAATTCCGCTGACTAAGCTTCTGCAGGAAGCGTTGATCGATTGCATTGAAGGTAGTGGGAAATCCCAGAAGGAGGTGGCTGAATTACTCGGCGTTTCTGCTGCTAAGCTCTCGGATTTGATCCATGATCGGCGACCTCTGAATTCTGAAATGGCGGTGCGACTGGGGCTGCTTTTCAGTACGAGTCCGTCTTATTGGCTCAACATGCAGGCTGACCAGAAATTGCGAGAGCTGCTGGCTAGCAAAGGGGCTGCTATAGAGGCAGAGGTGAAGCCGCTGGCGGCTGTGTGTTAAATTCTTCTCAGCATCATACCCGCTAGCAGGCAGGCTAGGCCTGCGAAGGCGAACCAGTGCATGACGGAGCGGTGGCGATGAGTGGGGGTGAGTTGGTCGCGCACTTTGGTGGCGTCGAAAGGTGGTAGTTTGGCGACGCTGTCGGGTAGTTTACTGGCGAGGCGGTATTCGGCGGGGTAGGGGGTGGAGTAGTGCAGGACTTTGAGTTTGTCGTTGCTGCGGTCATGCAGGCGCAGGCTGAGTTGCTTGTCGGTTTTGGATAGAGGGATGGTGGCTCGGTAGCGACCGAGTCCGGTTTCTTCAATCTTCACTGGTCGAGATTTGCCATTGGCATCGAGCAGCGCGCCGTCCCAGTCGATGCGTGAGACGGGCATGTGGTCGGGATCGCTGCTGCGGATATCGACGATCCAGTTTTGCTGATCTTTTTTGCTTTTGGTGCGCAGCCCAGCGCTGTCGGATTTTCTCACAATGCTACGAAAGGCCTGTGCCCAGAATTTGCCGCAGCCTTCCCATGCCAGCCACTCGCCGCCCCATTTTTCCGTAAGATCCGAGGTGTATGCCATGCCAGTGCCGAGTCCAAAACGCGAAACTGCGAGTAGTGGATCACCAGTTTCGGCTAACAATAGAACCTGAGCGGTGGGCTTGGCTTCGGTCATGACGTAACCGAGAGAGAAGGGCAGTTCGGTTTCTTCATAACCGGACATCATCGGATGATCTCCAGATTGAACGGTGCCATATAGGTCCTCTTTGATCGCTGACTTGGAGGCTTGCATGGTTTCTTTGGTGAAAATCTGCGGCACACTGGCGGGGTCGTTGGTTTCGTAATAACGTCCGTTGCCTACTTCGGCGATGGATGCCATCAGTTCCTTGGCAGCACCTTGTCCAAGAGCGACTGTGGAGACGGTGATGCCGGCATCCGCCATGGTCTGAGCGAGTCCGATGTGATCGGCGGGCTGGGTCTGGCCGTCTGAGAGGATGATCATGTGTTTGACCTTGGCTGAGGCAGATTCGAGCATTTCGCGTCCCAGTGCCATGGATGGATAGACGTCGGTGCCGCCGCCCGCTTCGAGCGAGTCGATGGCGGACTGCACGGCGGCGCGTTCTCCAGCTGAACGCATTTCGGAAATCACTTGGGGCTGGCTGTCAAAACCGATCACCGCGATTTGATCGCGAGCGCTAAGCAGTTCGACGGCGGCCTTGGCTGCCTGGCGAGCCAGTGCGATCGGCTGGCCCGACATCGAGCCGGATTTGTCGATCACTAGCACCATGGCGAGTGAGGGTTTTTCCTTTTCTTTTTCAAAACGCGAAGTCAGCGGCAGCACTTCTTCCACTGGCGTTTTGTAATAACCGCCGAGACCAAAGGAATTATCCGAACCGAACATGGCTAAGCCGCCGCCGAAGTCGGCAACGTATTTGCGCAGTAGCTGCATTTGGCGGACGCTCATATCGGTGGCGGGCACGTCGGCGAGCACGATGGCGTCGAAGGCGAGCAGTTCGTCCATTGATTCCGGCAGCCCGTGATTTCCTCTCACATCCACTTCGAAGGATTGCTCACGCAGAGAGCGCAGGAAGGGGCGCATTTGGGTGGGTTTTTGGTGTAAAAATAACAGCCGAGGTTTGCCTTTCACTGTGACGGTGGTGGCGAGCTGATTGTTGATAGGAAAAAAGTCTTTCTCTGGTAGAATCTCGGCGGTCCAAACACTGGCGCCAGGAGTGGTCATATCGACGTCTAGGTTGAAGCGGTTGTCAGCTTGAGCTTTGAGCGCGACATTGATTTCTCGGACGGCGACGCCTTTGTGTAGGATGCGTAGCCGAGCTTTCATGGCTTGGTTGGAAGCTATCTGCACTTGCATGCGCATGACCTCGCCCTGATAAGCAAAGGGGCTGGACGGTGTGATGGACAGCACGGCGGCTTCAGATTTTTTCAAACCTTCGAGTTTTTTGAACTGCACATCGACTTTCTCTTTTTTCAGTGTAGCCAAAGTTTCGCTGAGCAGGGAGGAGTTGCTTTGGGTATCCATGCCGTCGGAAAACAGTACGATGCGGCGGCTTTTTCCTGCCGGGAAAGCTAGCCGAGAATTGAGGGAAGAGGTCGAGATGTTGGATGCGGAACGGAACTGATCGTCGGCGATGCCGTCCTGCCATTGTTTGAGCAAGTCAGCGAGTTGATCTGGACTATCAAAAGCGCGCAGGCTTTCTGCTACCGCAAACAGTGACCAAGAATCCTTGTCGTCGAGCGCGGTGATGGCTTGTTGGATTTCTTCGGTGGCGGAAATCGCTGAAGCCAAATCAATCGATTGTGAAACATCGACGAGGAAAACCACATGCAGCTCATCACTGCGGTCTTTCCAGTAGGGACGACAGAGGGCGAGCACTAGCAGGATGATGCCTAACATCCGCAGGGCAAAGCTGCCAAACTTGAGTGGCGATGGACGGTCAACTAGAGAAAACCACAAGCCTGCGCCCATTGCTAGTAGCAACAGTAACCAGAGTAAGGGCTGAAAGGTGGTGAACTCCATAGTTGGGTTGTTTTATCTGTTAGCCAACTTTTCGGCGGTGATACAAAATAGATTCTCCGGTCAGTAAGAGGATGGCGAGCACGATCAGCCAGTAGGCTGGCGGATGTCCACTGGAAATGGCTTGCACGGTTTCGACCAAGGAGGAATTGTCCAAATTGCTTTCGGCGGGGCTACTCAGAGAAACTCCTAGTGGCCATTCGCCACCGGGATTGGAGATTTGGTAAAACCCTAGCGATTTCAGCGGGCCGAATTGCCTGTCATCGCTGTTAAGCGTGCTAGCATCGGGCAGGGTGATGGTCGAACTCTGGTCTTCATGGTAGCCGGGGATGGGCGCTATGTCTCCAGGGCGATAAAGGGTGGCTGGATCATTTTCTCTACCCGATAGATGTGTGGTGGCTCCATGGATCAGCGCGGGGAACCATGCGGAAAAATAAAACTCTGAAGCGACGGGGTCGAGATTAACGATCAATGCGGTGTTGCCATCCTGTTTGGCCTTGTAGATCAAAGGCACGCCGTCTTCGGATTCGACTAGGATCAAAGCGCCTTCAACGGGTTCGATCTCACGTGCTCCTAGGAAATCGATGGTGGTGATATCGACGTTGCGCAGCATGGGGTGATCTTCGATGAGGATGCGCGGTGCGATGGCATCGATTTCTTCGCCAAGCTTTTCCCACCAGACGGACTCTTTGTCCGAGGGAGTGAAGATGAGGTTGTTTTTAGCGCTGGAAGCAGTTTGGTGTTGGCTGATCACGATGTCGGGAGCGTCATCGCTGGCGACAAGTTTGAGCTTGCCCGTGCCTTGTTCAAAAGCGAGGATGGAGGTTTCAAAGAAGTAGCGATTCTCAGCAGCGACGGCTACTCGGATGGGCTGAGGGGCAGGAACGGTGAGGTAAGCGGTATTGTCTTTGTCGAGCGCGTCGTCGATGTCGAGCGAGGCCGTCCAGCGACCTGGAGGAGCGTCTTCGATTTCGAAAATCTCGGCTTCATTTTCTCCAGGTGAGATTTCTAGCGGGATGTATTTGAAGATTCTGCCAGCTTCTGCATCGAGGTTTTTCAAGATCAGGTCGGCTTTCACCGTTTTTTTGAACGATGAGGCGATGCGGAAATAGAAGCCGTAAACGTTACCGGGTAGAGATTGCAAATCGGCGGCGACAAAACCGACATTGTCGAGGGGCTCGCCAATTTTGATCACTTCGATTTGAGTGGGGAAGTCTTGTCCTGCACCGGCAAAACTGCCATCGGTGAGAAGTAGAATTCGGTAGTCCTGCACCCATTGGGAGTCGCTAGAGCTGAGCGATGAGATGGCTTTGATATCGAAGGGGAAGTTGCTCTGTTGGATACCGTCGATCGCATCGGTCAGGGCGCGAGGGCTACCGCTGAAATGGGAGTGATATGTCAAGTCGCGGGAGATGCCAGCAATCGCAGCGCGTTGGTTGCCACCTAGCGCGATGACTAAGTCGCTAGCTTTGCTTTTAGCGAGTTCCAGGCGACTCGTGCCGTTGTGCTCTGTCGCAGCCATCGAAGCGGATTGGTCGATGAGGATGAGCAGATCCTTGCGGGTGTCATTGCGTAGTTCGGGCTGTGCTAGGGCAAAAGCGATCATGGCGAAAGCGAGCGCCATGAGCAAAAGCGAAAGCAGATCCCGCAGACGATTGAATAGGGAGGATGCCTTTTTTTCAGAGAAGATTTTTTCCCATAGGAAATAAGCGGTGGTCGCGCGTTTCCTCGGGCGAACCTTGAGGAAATAAATGGCAGCTAGTGGCAGTAGTGCCAATAGTGACCAGAGTAGCGATGGAGAAAGGAAATTCATTTAAGAGTGGAACCGCAGATAATAAGGAAGGAAGAAATGAGGAAGGAAGAGTTAACCACGGATAGCACGGATTGGCACGGATGGGATGCTTTGTATAGGGGGGCTATTTTAAATTGTGAAATCAGGTTGTCGCGGGAGCCATCTATTTATTATTATTTTCTTATCTGTGTAAATCTGCGACATCTGCGGTTCAACTTATTTAGTTACGCTACTAGGCCTCCTCTTCTTAGGATTTCTTGGATCATGACGTCGAAGGGGATGTCTGGGGTGGTGGTTGCCAGGCCGATGCCTTGGCGGGCGCAGAATTTTTTTAGGCTTTGGTTCCATTCGGCAACTGCGGCTTCGTAGGCTTTGGCTTCGGCGGGGGAGATGGTGACTTTTTGGCTCTGCCCGGTTTCGATGCAGTTGAGATTGACGTCGCCTTTCCAGTCGCATTTTTGATCGTTGTCATCTTGCACTTGCAGGCAGAAGACTTCGTGGCGGTGCCATTGCAGGCTGTTGAGCCCTTCTTCAAAACCGTCAGGAAAGAGAAAGTCGGAAATCACAATGACGAGTCCTTTTTGTTTGCGTCGCGCTTGGAACTCGCGGGCGCAGGCGGTGAAGTTACTGTCTTTGCCAAAGGTATCAGCACTTTCCAGTGCGCGTAGAAAACGCAGTGCGTTGCCGCGCCCACGGCAGGTATCGAGCATGGGTTTGAGGGTCTCTGCCATTTCTAGAACGCAGAGCCGGTCGAGGGAGTTGAGAGCTATGTAGCCGAGCGCGGCTGCGAGTTTGCGGGCGTGCAGGAATTTGCTTTCCATCGAGTGGCTACTATCGAGCAGGATGTAAATGGTGGCGTCTTCTTCTAGTTCAAACAGCTTGATGATGAGGTGCTCGAATTTGGCATAGATACGCCAGTCAATCGAGCGGTAGTCATCGCCTAGTTGGTATTCGGCATAATCTGCAAAGGTGATGCCGGCGCCTTTTTTAGTGGTTTTGCGATCAGCCTTCAAGGAGCCGCCTAGCACTTTGCGCGCTAGTAGGTAGAGCGACTCTAGTCGATTGATGAATGAAGCGTCGGTGAGCAGCATGACTACGGAAGATTCACTTCACTGCGTCGATGACCTTTTGCAATACTTCATCAGGTTTCATGCCTTCGGCTTCTCCTTCGAAGGACAGAATGATGCGGTGTCGCAGTGCTGGCACGACCATGCGATCCACATCGTCTTTGGAAACGTGATAACGCCCTTCTAGCAAAGATCTTACACGAGACGCGGCGAGGATGGATTGGGCTCCGCGTGGAGAGCTGCCATGACGCACGTATTTTTTCACTACTTCGGGAGCGTGTTGGTCTTCTGGATGAGTGGCTAGCACGACTTTGACTAGGTGGCTTTGCACGTCATCGTCGATTGGGACTTCTTTATAAAGATCTGCCATTTTTTTCAGATCATCTGCGCTGGCAACTGCGTTGATCTCTGGAGTTTTGAGTCCGCCGGTGCGGTTGAGAATTTCTGAAAACTCGTCGTGGCTGGGAACTTCGACGTAGAGTTTGAAGAAAAAACGATCCAACTGGGCTTCGGGCAGTGGGTAGGTGCCGTCTTGTTCGATGGGGTTCTGGGTGGCGAGGACAAAAAACGGTGAGTCCAGCGGGTAGGTTTTTCCGGCAACTGTGACCGATTTCTCCTGCATGGTCTCTAACATCGCTGATTGGGTTTTGGGGGTCGCGCGGTTGATCTCATCCGCGAGCAGGATATTGGTGAAAATAGGACCTTGTTGGAACTCGAAGACTTTTTTCCCTTCGCGTTCCACCATGATCTGGCTGCCGGATATGTCGGCGGGTAGCAGGTCGGGAGTGAACTGCACTCGGCGAAAGTTGAGGTGCAGGGTTTTGGCGATGGTGGTGACCAGTGCCGTCTTGCCTAGTCCGGGAACGCCCTCTAGTAAAACGTGCCCGCCGCAGATGATGGCGATCAGCACATCGTCGATGATTTCATCCTGACCGACGATGAACTTGGCAATTTCATTGCGTATCTTCGCAAAGGTTTCACAAAAGGTCTCGATCTGTTGCTTTTTGTCTTGGGTGTTCGATTTTTCCATGTTGTTAGAGTGGGTATTTCATCAGATAATAAAATTTAGTCAATCTTCTTTGTTGTGGAAGAGCGATTATTGTGACGCTTGAGGTTTTGCCGCTTTTTTGATTTGTTTTTCCAATTGCCATCGCTGATTGGCCAGGTTGTTGGATGTTTTTGCGGGAAACTTTTGCAGAGCAGTTAGAGCCTGGGGGTATTGCTTGGCTTCGAGTAAAGCTTCTACTTTGCCTAGAATTAAGTGGGCTTGCCAGACAATGGGGTTTTCTGGTGGGGTTTCAGTTATTTTTTCATTTTCCAAGTCGATCAGAGCCAGAGCTTCGTCGAGGCGGTCGAGTTGAGCCAGTATGATGGCATATTCGGCGACGGCTCGTCCTTTCCGGGGGTAGGATTTCATCCACGGTTTGCCATACTTGATGACTTGCGCTGGTGTGAGGATGCCATTTGAGGAAAGGTAACGGAACCAATTGGGAGAGTTTTGGTAGGAGTGTTTGAACTGGGACGAGTTCATCACGGTTTCGATAACGGCGATGCGTTTGTCAATCGGGGTATTTTTGTTGTTTTTATAATCGAGTAGAAATTTGAGAGCCAGGCCAAATTTTCGAACATCACGGCAATCATCGAGTAGTATTTTCTCTTTTGCCGCGGGCAGGTTTTGCCACCACTGATCAAAGCTCTCCATGTTGCCCATCCAGGCGTGGCAGGCAAGCAGCAGGCCAACCGAAAGGCTGTTGTCCCAGCGATTGAACAGATCGTCCGATTCGAGGTAATCTTGTAAAATGGGGATCATCTGTTTGCCAATTTTTGCAGGATGATCGGGCCAGGCTTTGGGAAGGCTTTTTTGAAACGCCTGAAAAGTCTCCCAATGCAACCACCAGCGGGTATTGCCCTTTTTTTCGCTGTGATTGATCTTGCCGAGATAGTAGCCAAAGGGTGCGAGATCTCCTCGTGAGGTTGATCCGGCGATGTGTCCGTAAGCCAACCACATTTTTCGTCGGGCGGAGCCTCCTGATTTTATAAGGACAGCAGGGTCGATGGTTTTTTTGGCAAGTTCAGCGATGTCAGGTTCTAACAGGGCAGCGGCGGAGATGGAATTGCCCGTCAGCCATTCCAAAGTCAAGTAGCGAGCTTCTTTGGAATCGAAGGAGGTCTTCTTGAAGCGTCTCGCCAGCGCGGCCAATCGTTGCTCTTGATCCTGCTCCAGCGGTTCTAACGCGGGCATGGGGTTTCTGTTGTTATTCTGCTCGGTTTTTCGGCTATCAGGAGCTGCAGCGATCAGCACCTCTGCCAGTAAAGCGATTTCGGAGGAACCTGCACCAGCGGCTAGAGCTGCACGGGGTGCATCTGTCAGCGGGTGGCCGTCATGCCAGGTATAAAGATGTTTAGAGTTTAAGTTGCGCCAGTGGAGTTTGAGGAATGAAGCCGCTAGTTGAGGACGTCCGTTGCGAGCGAGAGTGAAGATGGCACTGGGTTCGTTTTGCAGTTTTTTTGAGTGCTTGAGCAGCAACCGATCCGTATTCGCCGGGTTCCCTGTGTGCAAGGTCAGTTCCAACATAGCGAGTAAGGTGCTTGTATCAGGGCTTAGAAACAAGTTGCCCTGCGAGCGCATGTTGGACCGGGCGGTGCGTGAAGTGGTTACTTGATTCCATTTTTTGATAATAGCCTCAGCGAGAGTCTGCCAATTTTGTTGTTTTTGGGCACGGGCGAATGCGAGGCAGATGTGCTTGAATTCTTCGTTACCGAGATTCAAATTATTTTCAAAACAAGCGACCAAAACTTGGGCGGCGGCGTGAGCCGCTTCGGGAGCGATCATCATTTCATGTTCGTGGTAGAGTCCATCTGTAGCTAGTAGGACGCGCCAGCGCAGCGGCAGGGATTTGTCACGCAGTTGTGCCAGATACCAGCGTTTGACCTCGGTGAGTTGGCGGTCATCGCCTTTTTTAGTGCCTGTCCAGCGATGGGTGGAGTGGTGTTGTTCCATTCCCATCATGATAGCTTCGGCTAATTTCGGATAGGTGCCGGAGGCGCGCTCTAGTTCGAGGAACCTGATGACGGAGGTGTAGTGTCCTTTTAACTCATGGTAAAAATTGAACATCATAACCGAGGTCAGTTCTACTGGGCGGTCTGCGCAGATTTCACCGAGTTCGTTGAAGGTTTTTTCAAAGGCTTTTATTTTATCAGATCCTTTTTTCTTCATGATTCGTTCGAATTGCTCTCCGGCATTGCGCAGGTCATAGCGGCTGATGAGAATATGTTTTCCCAGGATTTCATCTTGGCTGACGTCGAGTAGAAATGGAAAGAGATTGAGGCTGGGATCTCGCAAACGAATGACGTTGCGCCAAAAGCTACGGATGAATTCCGATGCGTTGGCATAGGTGACATTGCGGTCACCGCTTTTTTGAGCATCATCCACTAGTTTCCAGATTTTCACTAGGGTGCTGGCAGCTAGTTCAGGATTGACAGTGATCGTTGTTTGCAGTGCAGGCACCAGCTGTTGGCTGAGTTCGATTCCGGATAGTTTGAGTTCGGAAAATGTGTTGGCCGAGTTGATTCGAGTGATTAAATCGGGAAGTTGGGGGGAGGGCAATGGGATGCGCAGTTCATCGATCAGCTTCCAGCCTGCCGGGTTGCCTTTTTTATGGTCGAAACCGAGAGCCAAATTTTCGAAAACCTTACCCAGGGCAAATTGTTTTTCCTCGGGGATGGAGCGGATTTCTACAGCGTGTCTGGCCATCAGCGCGGCTACTTTTTGTTCGGAATCTGTGTCCGCGACTAGGGCGAGCATCAGGTCGGCACCAAACGTGGAGGGCTTACGCTTTTCGAGGTAGCTCACAACATCCTCTCGTTTCTGTGCGTTGCAGAGAGTCAGGAAAGTGGCGATTTGGTCAAACAGGGTTACTTTGTTTTTTCGGTAGGTCAGGGGGAGTGGGTCAAATTTAGAAACCTGGCTCATGAAATAGGGGTTCTCTAACAAGGTGGTGATGACGGTGGCGTTGTGGATGCCCTCGTCAGATTCCAGTTGTTTGAAGAGTTTAGAGGCTGATGTGGTGAGATAGAAGGAGTCGAGGCGCTGATTGAGTTTTATGATTTCGGGTGTGAGCAATGGTCTTTCAGCAAACTGGTCGAGAACGCTCAAAAATCCCAAGGTTTCATAAAATGGGAGAGCGTTTAAATGGGAGGCAAATCCTTGTTTGTTGGAGAGTTGCTGCTTGATGATTTTGACTTGTTCTTCTGTGTTTCCGATGTTTTTTTCTAGCTTGTCACCGATAAATGACCTCAAAGTTTCAAACTCACCTTTTTCAGCCAGCCCTTCGAGATAGCTTTTGGTTTTTCCTATGTCTTGATATAGATACCAAGCAGGAAATTGATTTGAGTCGAGTGTTAGCTTCGGGGATATAGTCTGTTGGATATCGGTGTAATCTTTTCGTGCACGCCAGGCTGTTAAGATATCAAATTCGCAGGCCGAACGATCGTAACCTTTGAGCAGAGCTTGCGAATGCTGGAGTTTTTTTGCTTGTCGGTTAAAGTCAGCGAGTTTGCAGAAAAATAAATCGGAGTAGCTTTTGAGGTAAACGAGATCCGATGGAGGGGTATTGTCAGAATGTAACTTGCCTGATAAAAGGGTGTTGAGCAGATCATGGTCATTGTGGGCAAAAGCGGCTTCTACTAAATACTGTCCGGGGGAACGAAGGGAGAGTGAGAATAAGGAAGAGTAAGATGGGCAAACTCGCAAGACGATGTTTTGATCGCGGCTCTGTGTAGCGAGTGCTTTTTTGGCTAGATCCACCAAAGCAAACGCTTCTCCATGTCCAGCAAGGTGATCGCGTTTTTCCAAACGGGCGAGGTTGGCAAAACCCAGTTTTGCCAGTGAGGGTTCGTTCAACATCGCTTGGCAAAGATTGGTGAACAGCCTGCGACGTTGCTCCATCATTTTTTTGGGATCAGCCTTGTCGCCGGCGAGGGGTTCGCGGGCGAGCAATGAACCTCCGAGGTGTTCCAAAACTGTTTTCCAATGATTGAACTCTTCTGGTTTTTTCCCGGAAAAATCGCTGCGTGTGGTGGCCACTTCAGTGAAAACTTTCCAGAGTGGTAGCCAAGAAGAAGGTTTATTCTGCCAAGAATTGCCCCAACGGTTAAGCAGGATTCCGGAAAAAACGATGGGATTTTGCGGAGATTGTTCGAGTATTTCTTTTGCCACTGACGGATTATTTTTAGCAGTGATCCAGACCAGATGGGCTCGCATGATCGTAGCTTGATCCGTGTTTGGTGAGAGTCGAATCGCTTTTTGCAGAGCTGCGATGTGTGTAGGATGGTCACCGAGGAAATAGGAGGCGGCGGCGAATCTGGCCCAGTCGTTGGCATTAGCCTTGATCTTGGGTTTTGCTGCATTTAGCACATCAGAGGTAAGTTCGATTTCGCCCAGCATGGAGGCGAAGGATTTTGCTGTTCCGGTTCCGAATTTTTGCCGATAGTAACCTTGGGTGTAGCGGTGCAATCGCAACAGGGCAAGTTGAACGGCTTTGTCAGGTTGATCTTGTTGTAAGCCTTCGATGCGTTTGCGAATACCTGTTCCCATGGCAAAGGGGCTTTTTTGAGGCTTGGCTTGCTGGCGTTTCGTGGCTGAGAGCTGGGGGTTTTTGTTTGGCAAACCGAGTTCTAACAAAGCGGCGGACAGTTCACTTTTTTCATGTGGAGCAAGACCGCTGAGTTTCAAGCGGCTCCCCGCTTGGAGCGCCGCCGTCGTGATGGCAGGCGTGACTCGATTGTCATCGATGGCCAAGGCGATGGTCGCGGAGTCGATATGATCTTGCCAGTCGCGCGGCAATTTGGGACGCATTTTTTCAAACAAGGAGTGGGTTTGGTTGAACTTTTTCTGTTTATAATAATAGGCGGCGAGCAGTAGCTGTTCATCCTTTGAAGCTGTTTCCGGGTTGTTGGCGATCCATTGCATTTCGTCTTTGAGAATTGAGGGGGCCTCGAGCCAGCGTGATGCCAGAATGCGAAGAGATCTGTTTGAAATAAGGGCGGCAAGTTGTTGGCGGTCTTCACGGTTTAAATCTGTGAACGAATTCAAGGTGAGGGCGTGCAGGGTAGGATTGGAATTAGTTTCCGATCGAGTGACGCGCGCTCTGTTTGGCGGATCGAAGAGGGCGAGCACGGAAAGAGGGAAGTCAGGCAATGTAGCCGGGGGGAATTCGAAGCGAGATACTGTGGCTGCGGTTGTTCCGTAGAGTTCCATGAACCTCCAGCTTGCAGGAAGGGTTGCTTTTTTGGCTTCGTTTTGGAATCGGTGGATTTCATTTTCAAGCAGGGCGACAAATGCAGCAGGTTTACCGGTTTGCCACAGGATCAGAGCATGTAAGGAAAAGAGATGCGGGCGAAGTGGATCGTCGACGGGCATTTTTTCCAGCCATTTGGACGTTTGCTTTCTGATAAGTTGAAAGGTCTGCGGGTTTTCCTCTAACCAGCGCTGACCTTTAATGGGGGAGAGGGCTTGATAAAAGGGCGTCAATTTTATCAATACCATATTGCTGGGGCTTGATAGATCCGGCAGACTCGCCTTGACTCCGTCCCTGAAAAAACGGGCAGCATCTTTCTTTTGAGAAGGATCGTCAATGCTCAGGGCGGTGATCGCGGCGATAAAAGCAAGATCGGGGTAATCTTTTTTGAAAAGAAGGTAGGCCGCCTTCAGTCTTGTCATGCCGCCACTGGGAGGCTTGTCAAACAAGGCCAGGCGGATCAGCCATTCGGCTAACAGCCCAGGGTCTTCCGTTTCCGTTTCGGGGATAGGAATGGAAGCTGGCAAAAGCCAGGGGGCGGGGACAATGGGATTAGCCAAAAGTAAACCGGGGTAATTCACATCCAGGCTTTCAAGTTGTTGTTGCCAAAGATCGACTTGATTTTGATTCTGAGAAGATGCCATCAGGCGTAAATGGAAAATCGCGAACGCGCGCACTTCTTGCAGGGAATTCGGTAGCCTGATGATATAAGCAGGTTTTAAATTGCTTCCCATGCGGGTGGAAAGCTGCGGCTGCTTTTTTGACCAGTGGTAGTAAGAAAAAAAGTAAGCGTGGCGCTGCCAGTTGATCTCGGAGAAACCCGCAGGCACAGGAATAGCGGGGTTGAGAAACAAGTGTTTGCCTGGGAAAAGAGATCCTGTCGGGCTGTAAATGGCTTGTTCAACCGGGTCGAGCGGGCGGCGGGAGATGGGCAGTTCTTTATTGATTGCCATCACTTCGAGGAACCGTTTTCCAGCAGCCTGGTATTGCCCGTTTTCTTCCAGCGCAAGTGCCTGTAGATAGCGTAAGCGGTAGTCGTCAGGATAGTTTTCCAACAAGGGCTGGTTCAATGAAATGATTTGAGGCCAGTGGGAGGAGCCCGTCAGGGTGTCGGCCATTTGTTCCATGCTTATAGGGTCGTCTATTATAGGAAGTGCTGTCCGGGAGGCCGAATTTGCAGTTTTTTTTGCTTTGGCCTGGGTCACTTTTTGCAACAAGACCAGGCCGGCGTCATCTTCGCCGTGGCGGATCAGCAAAGCCGCTAGCTTTTGGGCGGAGCGGTTGCTCAGGTCTAGTCGGCTGGATTTTTCCATTATCCGGCGGGCAGTTTTCCAGTCACCGAGTTGTTCTTCTGCGTAGGCCCATTGATGTTGCAGGCGTAGATCTGAGGGGCGCAGACGCACCGCTTCCGCAAGATAACGGCGCACGCTGTCATAGTCGCTGGTTTGCCGGTAGGCTGCGGTTAGCGCGAGCAGTGGGCCTGCTGACTTGGGATTGCTGTGACGGCGTTTTTCGAATAACTCGACGACGTGGTCGAGTCGTCCGAGGCTCATGGCTACTTCCGCCAGTCGGCCGGCCCAGCGTAGTTTGGCATCTTCCGAATCGGTGTTTTCGTAGAGTTTTAAATATTCCCTTTCCGCTTTGGCTCCGTGACCAAAAGATACGTAGGTTTCCGCTAAACGATCTCTGATTCCCGGATCATCGGGAAATTTGCGTGCGGTTTTTTCCAATAGGGCGAGCGAAGCTTCTTCCTGTCCTTGTAACATCAGCAGGTCTGCCTGGCGAAGCCAGGGGCGGGTGCTTTGGGGTGCCAGTTGTTTCCAGGATTCGATCCAGATTGTGGCTTGCTCGAATTGCCCGGCTTGTTGATTGAAATCAACCAGACGCCGAATGTTTTCGATGCGTCGACCTTTGGGCAGTTTGAGAGCGGCTTCGGCAGCAGTGGCGGCTTTGCTCCAGAGCTTGTGAGCGACGAGCAAGCGGATGAGTTGTTCCTGCGCCAGTGCTTTATCTTTTTTTGCGACCTTGGACAAAACGTCCTGCGCTTGTGGCAAACGATCCGATCCGTCCAGTAGCTCCGCTAGCAGGCAGGTCTCTTGGATGGATCGCTGGGTTTGTTTGTTTTCCAGCTCTTGAATTGTGCGGGTGTTTTGATTGGCCTCAGTGATGATGTTACCTGCGAGTTTCAGTGCATTGCCCAGTGAGGATACATCCTGAGCCAATAAAACCAAACGTCTGACTGAATCCACGGTTTCGGTCTGGTGTTGCAGTAGGATGGATTTGGAGCACAGCAGCGCGAGGTAAGCAGGATCCGTTTGATTCTCATCCGCACGACTTTTTAACAACTGGTAAGCAGCCTCGTGTTCGTAGCGACTGCTCATGATCCGGGCGATGCGTTGCACTTCATCTCCGTCGCCCGCTGCGGCGATGCTTTGCCACCAAACCATAGCTTGCTGGATTTGCCCTTGGCGGTATTGGTAGGCAGCGAGGGCTGTTTTGCCGTCGATGCTGTCCGGAAACTGCTTGATCATTTGTTGGTAGATGGACTGGGTGTTTGCCTGATCGTTGAACTCCTCCATCAATTGAGCGGCTCTTAAATACTCGTATTCGCCCGCTGCCGAGAGTTTGAGGTATTGCCTGACCGACTTGGCCGCGGAGGCGGCATCGCCATCGGCATGGAGCAGTTCAGCTAGGCTCACATGCAGCTCCTCGTCTTGGGGGTAGCTGGTGATCAAGTGTTTGAGTTGAGAGATGGCGTGTTTTTTATCTCCCAGCTTGTCTAAGAAATTGATGAACTGCTCTTGAGTGATGCGATCTCCGGGAGTTTTTTTGATAATTTGTTGGAAAACCTCGCGTGCTTCTTTTTTCTTGCCGAGTTCGGCGAGCAGGTTTGCCTGTAATCTCAGTAGGGATGTTTTTTCAGGGAAGAGCAGAGACCACTTTTCGATTTGCTCTTTCAACGGCGCGATGTCGTCGTGACGGCGAAACAGGCTTTGGGTTTTGGCAAGGATTTCGGTTTCGAGCCAAGTCCCAGCACCGCTTTGTTTGAGCGCCGCTTCGAGAGCCAACAGGGAGCCCGGACGATCGTTTGCCAAATTCCTGATGTCGGCGAGACGCAGGCGGCTTGCTGTTTGGCGGTGCGGGTTGTTTTGTGTTTTTACGATGAGATCCGTGGCCGTTTTTGTGGCTTCTTCGAGTTGACCCTCGCGGATCTGGAGTTCGAGCACGTCTTCATGAACATCGATAGATGCGAAATTTTTCAGCAAGGATTGCCAAGTGGCCAGCGCTTGTTCGGTTTTTCCCAAACGAATGAACCAGCGTCCTTTCAGTTTTAAAATATCAATCCGGCGTTTTACATCAAGGTCGCTGTCTGTGACGGTTAATAAATGGTCGAGTGCAGCTAGGGCTTGCTGGTAGTCCCTTTCTCTGGCGGCAGAATGGGCGAGCCAAAACCATGCTTCTGTGGATCTGGCATGCTTTTGAGCCAGTCGGGTGAACGCGCTCAAGGCTTGTTGATTGTCGCCTTGTCTCAGCAAAAAATGAGCGAAGAGTAATTGATCTTCGATAGAGGCCTGCGGTGACTTGGCACGGGTTTCCAAGTTTTTTTTAAGCGTGGCGAGTTCCCACTCCTGCAGACAAGCGTCGATCAGGCGATCGAATACCGCGCCGGGCGTGGGGCGGGTTTGAAAAATCTGGTAATATTTGTTTGCCGGGGCGGGTAAGTCGGGAACGGCGGGAATATCCTGGGACAGACCCGGCAGAATAGGGTGAAGGGCGATGAAAGCAGTGAAAACAAGCAGAAGCTTGTGTGCTCGGGCGAAACTTAGGCAAGCTTCTTTGTTAGAATTCACTAGCATGCCGTCGAGTCGTTGCATCCACCGTCTTACTACTTCTCGTCAGCCTGATGGATTTGCATGAAGTATTGTTTCACGCCTTCTTTCACATCATCTGGCACGTCTTCGCGTTGCACGAAGGATTCTAGCTGTTTTTTGAACTCGCGGCGTTTGGCGGTGGTGCGACGGCTGGAGACGCCACTGCCGTCATCGGCGGATTCTACGGTGCTCTGACTAGGGCCGCTGCCTTTGGTGCCGGAGAGTTGAGTCAGTTCGCCTTGATCGAAGGCTTCTCCCATGCCATCCCGACGAGATTCGACACTGCCGACGCCAGCTTTTTTGCCTCCAGGTTTGGAGCCGGGTTTTAGGCATTGGGCGAGGGATTGCGCGCCAGGTTTGTTGAGGTAACCTTGGCACTGGCCTATTTTTTTACACATAGAGAGCAGCTTGAGTTTGGCATCTCGTTTGGATCCCATTTTACACAAGCTGGCGTTGAGTTTGTCAAATTTGGAGAGCAGGCTGCTGCGGCTGCTATTGCATTGGCCGAGGGATTTTTTACTGAGCTTGCCGTTGAGCTTGATTTCTTGTTGTGCGTTTTTTAGGTTTTTGTCGAGGGCCTTGGCGGATTGATCGAGTTGGGCAAGCAGTTCTTCCATGCTCTCACCACTGCTGCCAGAACTTCCTGACCCTGTGCCGCTCTCACCCTTACCGTTGCCACTGCTTTTGCTTTGATTGGCGGCTGCACTGCTGGTGGATTTGGCACCTGATTTGCTTTTGGAGGAAGTGCTTCCTTTGCGGTTGGCTGCCTTGGCAGCAGCTGCCATACGCTGTGCTGCGGCTTTGACGCGAGCGAGTTGTTTACGCTGTTCGCTGAGTTTGCGTTGAGGTTGGTTGGCGGCTTCGGCTAGCTTTTCGAGATCCTTGGCGGCTTCGCGGAATTTTTTCTCGCTGAGTTTTTTGCCGAGCTTTTTGCTTTCTTGATCCTTTTGCAATTCCTCTCCAGCTTTTGCCATCAGCTGTTCGTTTTTGCGTTGTTCGAGTTTGCGCGCGGCTTTGCGCAGTTGACGCTCTAGCTCGGCGTACTGTTTCATGGCTTCTTTGCGGTCTGACGTTTTTTCCATCTCTTTCACCAGCTGGCGAAGTTGGTCTGGTTTGAGTTCGCCTTTTTCATCTTCGTCGAGAGTCTTCTCCAATTCGTCGATCAACTCTTCTAGGTGTTGATTGATCTCTTCGGTTTTGGCTGTCGTTTCTGTAGCGATGCGGATTTGTTCTAAAACTTCGCTGGAAGGTTTTTTGAAAGCGGTGAGCCCTGCAGCGAGCAGGAGCACTGCACATAGGCTGAGTAGTCGGCGCGACCAGTGATAGGAGATGGACTCTGGTTTGAGTTGAGTGACCGAGTCAATCGATGCCTCGGCTTGTAGTTGGTAAAACTCGCCGCTTTTGTTTTGCTCTTTGAAATGTAGGTAGGAGGAGATGCTGTCTTTGAGTCCAAAAAAACGGTCGGCGAAGTGGGCGGCTTGGTCGCGGGTCCAACGGCGGGCGGCGAACCAGAGCAATGAAGCGGTGATGATGAGGCCTAGGGCGAGCCCGTAGTAGAATTTGGGCACGGCGTGACCGCGTAGGATGTAATAGAGGCCGACGAGCAGAAGCACGGTGGTGCCGATCGCGAAAGCACGTAGAAATAGATCGAGAAAGCGGAAGCGGTTCAATCGGGAGCGCACCGCGCGGGTGAACGATTGCACTGGGTCTTGTTGGTTTTCAGACGGGTTCGTGGGCATACTTGAAAAGTTAGAGCAAATCAGGGGGCTTGTTAAGTAAAATCGGTGAAAATAAGAAAAGGGAACTGCAACCGGAGCGAAGCGTAGATAGCCGGAGGAAACTACTCGAAGGCAAATGAATGGGATGCGATCTGGAATAAAGAATTTTGACCACGGATAACACGGATGTGCACGGATAAGAAAGAGGATAGCTGGAGGAAGCTAGTCGAATGTAAGTGAACGCGGATGAGAGATGAGATGAAGAGGGGTTCTCGCAAAGGCGCAAAGATCGCAAAGGGAAGAAAGATGGGGGCACCATGAAGCGAGTGAAGCGCTTGAAGAAGAGGGAAGAGTTTTTTTAGGTGGTGAGAGGTAGGTTGATGTGAACTCTCGTTGTTGAGTGTTGGATAACTATTCAGATCTCAAGAATTATTGACGAGCTTCCTATTGCGATTTACTCATCCATTATGAAACGAAGCCTCACCCCAATTATCATCAATCAAAATTCGGGTGAGCGCACTCAGTTAGAAAAAATTGCACTTGATGGGTCAAGTGAAAAATTTGACGAAGCGTGGATCCAACAGCTAGTAAACGATTGCCCAGATCTTCTGCCAATTGACCAAATTGACAGCATTTTTGGTGACCTTATTCCTCTTTGCCGTGAAATGAGAACTAAAGTCGGTCCGTTGGATAATCTTTTCATCAATCAAGATGGAATGCTGACGCTGGTAGAATGCAAGCTTTGGAGAAATCCTGAAGCGCGCAGAAAAGTTGTGGCGCAAATTCTCGACTATGCACAAGCCTTTAGTCAGATGACTTATGAGGATCTTTCGAGTCAGGTTTGCAAAGCTGCTGGTGGATCAGCTAAATCGCTTTACGCTCTTGTTGCCGATTCAATTGAAGAGGATGTGTCAGAATCTGTTTTTCATGACCGGGTCGTTTCGAATCTACAAAAAGGGAGGTTTCTACTTCTGATCGTTGGAGACGGAATTCGCCAAGGTGTTATTGACATTTCGGATTACCTGCAAAATCACGCCCACTTGAATTTCGCATTCGGTCTTGTAAGCATTGATGTGTTCAGAACGGCTGTATCCAAAGCAGAAAGCTGGGTAATCATCCCTACGGTGCAGGCTAAAACAGTTGAAATCGAACGAGCTGTGATCAGAATTGAGGAGAATGCGAGCATTGGAGCTATTGCGACCCCTACATCGAAGCAAATTTCAACAAATCCCAAATCTAGGCGTCGGGGAGCCATAACGGAACAAGTTTTTTTCGAGAGGCTCGCAGAATCAGCGCCAACGCAAATTAGGGCACTGAAAGAGTTGTTAAGCCAGTTAGAAAGCCGTCAGATAGATATAGAGCCAGGTGCCTCAAGCTTGTTAATTAAAGCTACCGATGCCAAATTTATCTTTGTAATAATTAATACCCAAGGACAGATTAAAAGTTTCGGTATGGGTGGGACAGAGCTTGGTGAAAAATACATCGCCCGTTTGGCCAGACTCTTCTCCGATGGTAAAGTGCAAGAATCAAAAAATAAAGCCTATTGGAGTGTCAGAGACAGTGAGGGCAATCTATTTGAGATTGAAGAATTTTTAAAACATGCTGAAAGTTGGTTAAGTCTTGTCGATGAAATACTCGATGAGATTAGGTAGTGATTCCCACCATTCTTTGGGTAAGGGGAAATGGATCACTTTAGGAATGGGAAGCTTTTTTCGCGCCCGGGGTGGCAGTCGGAGCAGCCGATCTACAATGGGGCGGGTTAGATTGATTTCATGAAAGGGGTAGAGTGGGTGTCCTCACCCGCTGAGAGAGGACTGACGCAAAGGGAAGCGGGTGAGGATACCCGCTCTACTTTTTAATAGCAGGTGCAATTGCTTAGTCGTTGTCATGAATGGTAACAGATGAATGAAGGGTTTCGTGGATGGGGGACATTGAGGAGAGTGCGGATTACCATGTTTTCATAATAACAATTGGGTGAATTGATCTTGAAAGTCGCGGCTTTCGTGGCTCCTTGTGTGCGATGAAAAAAACAGCGATCATTCTTTTATTGGCATCAGTGGTGAGCCTTTCTGCGGACTTGGTGGCGGGGGCGGAAGGAGTGAAGCTGCCGGGTGCACGGGTGAGCATTGAGGCGATTGAGTATGCGAGCATTCAGGATGCGATTGATGCTTTGCCGAAGGAGGGCGGGGAGGTGGTCTTGCCAGCGGGCAAGTTTGTGATTCGGGAGCCTTTGGTGATCACGGGTGAGGATGTGAGTTTGCGTGGGGTGGGCACGGCGACGCATATTTATAACGCTAACGAAGATGGTAAAGCGGCGCTGATGATCGTGCCTCAGGGGGTATTTGATCGTGCTGCTCCGGGTGCTAAACGCAAGTATCGTTGGCGGGTGCAAATTTCTGATATGCGTATCACGGGGAATGAAAAATCGGGGCATGGTATTGATGCGGTGTGGGTGAATGAGATTTATCTCGAAGGGGTGACGGTGAGTTATCACGGCGGCGATGGCATTAACATGTTGTATTGCCTGGAGGATGCGCGTTTGGCGGATTCTTTGATCACTTATAACAAGGGCAGCGGGGTTTATATTCTAGGCAATCACGATACGGTGGTGAGTGGTACGCAGTTTGAGGAAAATACGGATGCTTTGCAGTTCATAGACGGGTTCAATCTGACTTTTACGAGTAACATCATTGATGATCACTTGCGCAACGGGGTGGTGCTGGACAACTCGATGGGTAATACGATATCGGCGAACATGATTGAGCAGTGTGAGGGCATCGGGGTGGTATTAAAAAACCATACTTACGCCACCATCGTGGGGGCGAATATTTTCACCGCTAACCGTAAGGGCGGGGTGGTGATGGAGGATGTGCATGGCACGTCGATCACGGGCAATACGTTTACGATCATGGCGAAGAATGCGGTGTCGGTGAACGGTAAGTGCCGAGCTTTGACGATCAGTGGTAATACTTTTGCGGATCGATCGATTGGGGAAGGGCAGTTTAAAGGCAAGGTTGAGGATAATGTGGCGAGCGGTATTGTATTGTCGGCTGCTTCGGTGTTGAACATCACGGGTAATACTTTTTCTAATCTCTCGACCAAGGCGCTGATCATCGAAGGTAAGGCGGCAAGGCAGGTGGTGTTCTCTAATAATCTATTGATCAATACTGCGGGTGGTTTTGATAAGTTGGAGCAGTCTAAGGCGGAGGGGAATCTTGTGGTGAAGGGGGCGCGTTAGGCGGAGGTTCGGACGAAACTTTTTACCACGGAGGGCACAGAGTCCACAGAGAAATACAGAGATGAGAAAGGCTATGAAGATTTGGAGTTGTTGCGGGGCTTTTTTGTTGGTGCTGAGCGCTGTTGTGGAGTTGATGGCGGAGGAGGGTTCCGTGACGAAGGCGGCGGTGGTGTCTGGGGTAGTGACTTATCAGCCGGATGCTGAGCGGCCATGGCGTTATGGTCGCTATTATCTCAAGCAGGGCAAAAATGGGCCGTTGGCGGAGACGCTGGTTTGTTTGTCAGGAAAGGGGCTGGCGGGTAAGGTGATGAAAAGTAAAAAGTGGTTGATGGACCAGAAAAACTTTGAGTATTTGCCAGAGGTGCTGGCGATTCAGGCGGGGGACGAGGTGGAGTTTCTCAACAGCGATAAGGCGCTGCATAATGTGGCGGCGATGGGGGGCAAGGATCCATTTAATGTGATGACGCCGATTGGCAAATCGCTGGTGCGTAAGTTTTCTGCGGCGGGTAATGAAAATAGCCCTATCGATATTCGCTGTGGTTTGCACAGTCAGATGCATGCGTGGATTTTTGTTTTTGATCACGGTTATGCTGCGGTGACGAAAGCGGACGGCAAATTTGAATTTAATCATGTGCCGCCAGGGCAGTATGACTTGGTGGTGATTCACCCTTCGGGAGAGCTGCGCAAGTCAGTGGCGATAATCGTGAAGCCGCAAGAGGTGGTGGAGGAAAAGGTGATTTTGTCGCCTGATCATTTATTAAAAAAGAAATAGCACAGACCACGGGAGTGAGCTTAATTTTACCAACAGTAATATGAATAAGGAACAACTAGAGAAATCACTGGAGCGTCGGGATGTTTTGAAGAGCGGTGCGGCGGCGGTCGGGGCTTTGGCGATGGGGGGCGCGTCGAGTTCTCTTTTTGCGGCTGTGGAGAATGAAGAGTGGATTCCCTTTGAGGGGGCGCCGCGCGCTAAACCTGGTCAGTTGGATTGGGAGGGGCTGGATTCGTGGATCACGCCGCAGGAGCAGGTGTTTTCGGTGGCGCATTACGGTTATCCGAAAGTGCCGGCGGAAAAAGATTATCGTTTGGAAATATCCGGTGAGGTGGAAAATGCCAAATCGTTTTCGTTGGATGAGATCAAGGCGTTGCCCAAAAAGGAACACCTGATGACTCTGGAGTGTTCGGGCAATGGGGTGTCCGAGGGGTTCATGGCGGCAATTTATAATGCCAAGTTCACCGGTACCTCGTTGGCGGATTTTCTCAAGGCGGCGGGGATCAAAAAAAATGCCCGCGAGGTGGTTTTTTATGGTTATGATAAAAAAGTCGAGAAGATGAAGGTGGGGAAAAAGGAGGAGGACATCCCTTTTCATTTTGCCCGCAGTATTCCGATTGATGAAGCGCTCGCGTCCAACGCGATATTGGCTTACGAAGCGAATGACAAGGCGCTGACTGCTAAAAACGGTTTTCCACTGCGGCTGATCCGTCCCGGTTATTATGGTATCGCCAATGTGAAGTGGTTGCGTGGTATCGAGGTGTGGGATCGTCCTTATATGGGCAAATACATGGCGCGGGAGTATGTGACTTTGCGCGGTGAGCGCAAGGATGATGGGGAGATCGTTTATAAAGAAACCTCCATCGGGCGGATGAATTTGAAATCGATCATTGCTCGTGCGACTCGCAAGAAGACGGCTGATGGCAAAGAGAGTGTGATGATTTACGGGGCGGTGTGGGGGCCGGATGCGGAGGAAATTGCCGCGGTAGAGGTTCGCGTGGATGAAGGGAAATGGGAGAAAGCGAAGCTGGATGAAAAACCGCGAGCCAAACATTGTTGGATCTTTTTTTCCTATGAATGGAAGGGGGCGAGCAAGGGGAAACATCAGGTGGTATCGCGTGGCATTGCCAAGGATGGTCACATTCAACCGAGCAAGACTGATGATGAAATTGCACTGAAGAAAACCGGTCGTGAAGCTTATGCGCAATACCCACGGGTGATTGTGGTTTAGGGTGGGGGCTATTGACCTGCGGATTAGGGGCGTCCTTGATTGAGCGGTTTCACTTTTTTAAAAATACATCGAGATGCCTCGAACGACCATTTACTCCCCGTGATCTATGATCTCAAGTTAGTTCGCAAAAATAGAACCTATTGTGGCAGCCTTTGTCTTATGAGGCCTGGCTTGAGTGAGCTCGAACCACAACCCGATCAATTTCTAAGTCCATCAGAAACTAAACACTGGGAGGAACTCCCTTCAGCTAAACGCCAGTTCAGTTATCTTTGCGGTCGCATCGCTGCAAAAAACGCTCTTCGTCGATTACTGCCTGCTGTCGATTCAAAGTCCATTGATATTGAGCAGGGGGTGTTCACTCAACCTGTTGTCAGTTCTGCCACAGCTCATGGGCTACAAGTTAGCATATCCCATACCGAAGGAATAAGTGGGGCGATTGCATTTCCAGAAAAGCACCCCATGGGCTTGGACCTTGAAACTATCTGCTCGGGGGAAGATCATACTATTCGCTCACAGTTAACCGAGAAAGAAATCAAGCAACACCGTGAACTGCCCTATGCCGGTGCGGTCGGATACACGCTCATGTGGACGATAAAAGAAAGTCTTTCAAAGGTGCTGAAATGTGGCCTGACGACTCCATTGTCAGTTCTTGAAATCGATACTATCAACTGCGATGGCCCAGTTCTGATATCAACCTTCAGCAACTTTGCACAATATAAAGGCTTGAGTGTGATCCTCGATGACGTTGTGCTTTCGATCGTATTACCGAAACAAACTGACTTGAAGCTGGAATTCCTTACTTTGAAGAGTTAAGCTTACACTTTTTCAACTAAGCCGCAACGCCGCTAATGATTGCGGGTTTGCATTATTTTCATAAGCCCTTCTTTTTTATCAGTCCCACGTCCTCGGGATCAGTGGTTTGATTTTCTGATCTTGGCTCCGTGGGGCTACCTTCGTAGGTGGCTGTGGGCAGGTGCATCTCCTTTAATACCAAGCTCATTGGCAGCAGCGTTGTATCGCGTTCGATGATCGCGCCACCCATCACCGTGGCACCGAAGTTGACCGTGCTGCCGTCCCGGATTTCGGTGCGCTTCACCTTGAGCTGCATGTTCTCAAAAGTATGTAGCTGTAGCATGCCGTCCATGGTGCAATCATCGCCTAGACTCACTGCGTTCCAGTCAAAGGCCTGCAGCGGGTCGCCGATGATGGTTCGCTTTCCGATCCTGCACCCCATCAAACGTAGGGTGCGATTAGCGAGCACTGTGCCAGCGAGGGTTCTCATCGATCTTCCGCACCAGGCGAAAAAGCAGTCCTGCATGATGAAGTAGGTGAAGTGTCGCAAGGACCAAAACGGAGTCGAGTGCGACCTGCCCCACTGCGTGCCGACGATCAGTTTTTTGAGCAGGGCACAAAAACCAACCAGCGCGAATTCTGCGAGAACCAGTGCTAGACACGCACTCACGATAGCGTGTCCTCCCAAGCTAAGTAGAATCGTGTAGAGGATGGCATAGACCAGCACTTCGGCGATGGGCAGAATGCCCACACTGAAGATATCATGCAGGGCGACCCGTGCCAGAAAGATCGGCAGGCTTGGCGGTCTTTGCGCTTCGTTCTCCAGCTCGAAGTCTGCACTGCCGAACTGCACCGGCGGGTTCCCAACTACGGTAATGGATTCGCCGAGCCGTGACCGCATTTGGCGCCTGAAGCGGATGTCACTCGCGGGCGTGGAGACACCGAGCAGGAAGTTGCTCGGTAGTTGCCCGTGCTCCGCGACGCAGTTGTTACCTAAAAAGGAATTCGCTGGCATATCGATACTGCGCAACGTCATGTGTTCAGCCCCCTGATCAAGCAGGTTGGTATAGCACCCGTGAGACCAGAAGACTTGGGAGTCAGCTCTGATGAGCTCTGGGACGAAGTTGAACATGGCATCACATTCAGATGCGCCGGTGTGGGTAAAGCGCACCCCGGCGAGAGAACGCAGATACTGTCCGAAGATGCTCCAGGTCCAAAGGCGCTGAATCTGATCCATCATCTTCGCCCGGTAGAGCAGTAGATTCGCCTTGAGTCCGTGTGAGGGATACAGCCCCGGCGAGGCGGGCGTGCAGCGAAGAAAGAGACAGCCCACCACACAAACCAGAACGACGGTCACCCAGGTGGTGACAAACGCGTAGAGGCCCATGTGCCAGACGATCTCCAGCAGCGGGGTGCTCTGAAAGTAGTCACTGGATCCGACCGACTCTTCGGCAGGAAAAAAGAGCACGGTGAACCAGGCAACTGAGGCCGTGGGAACAACCAGCAGCCAGAAGTCCAGAAAGACCTGGAGCAGAACGCCGAGGGCACCCATAATCCAAGCAGGAAACGCGTAGCGACAGTGCTTCGCCGGACGTTTCAAGGTCATGCAAGAGCCGGCGAAACGAGCGGGAGCTCCCTCCCACATTTCCTCAGCACCCACATCGTCAAGTATGCACGTTAGAGGAGTGATCCAGCTCCCGCGACCAACCGTCACATGGTTGGCTACGGCGGCGCGCATACCGATTTTGCAGCCACTCTCGAGGTGAACCGGACCCACATGCAGGTCTTGTCCCACCCACATCGACATGGACAGGTAAGCTCCAGTCTGAATAGTCACATCGTCCTCAATGGAGAGTATGCCCAGAGGTCCAGAGAACTCCACGGCGTGCGCGCAGTGAACATTTTTACCCACAGTCGCTCCGAGCCCACGCAGCACCCATGCCATGAGCGGTGCGCTGCGGAACATCACATTCAGCGGGCGCAGCACCGAGAGTTGCAGCCGTGTGATGCACCAGATTCGCAAATGCTCTGCGCTCCACTTGTGGTAGATACCCGGCTTAATCCCGTCTTTGCGGAAGTGCGCTCCCAAGCAGAGCTTGATCAACATGACCCAAATCAGACTGACGAACGGCAGCGTGAGAGCAAGCAAGTAGGTCAAAAAACCGGCGGCGATGAACTGCCCAAGCTGAGCGGTGACAAAGAACTCACCGATCTCTGCAAAAGCGACAAGCCCGATGAAGCCCACTAAGTGGGGGGAGTAAAGCAGCAACAAAAACAGCACCTGCAAGGTAGTGAAGTAGCCGATAGAAAGCACCTCGGCGTCGGACTCGGCGTGCTCACTGCGCTTGCCTCGCTTGCTGTCAGATGACGCGGCAGCGGTGCCAGATCTTTGCGGTCGTTCCCGTGGACAATCGGCAACTTTTCCCGCAGTGTTGCAGTCGGTCAGCAAAGCGGGAACAGAAATCAGCCAGCCAGCCTCCCGCAAGCGGAACGCCAGACGCGCGATGACGATCGAATGCCCGCCGTGATCGGCAAAAATATCATCTCGTGCAAGCGCGGGATCGAACACTTCTCTGCAAATCGCCAACACCTCCGCAGCATCGGAGGTCTCTACTGAATCGGCCTTGGGTGTGCCTTCTCCGTCCACCTTCTTGGTCGAGCAGCCACCAAGAGGTCCCTCCGCTGCCGAAGCTGCGTTGAGTAGCAGGTCAGAGAGCACCGGCAAGCGCTCGCGGTCAATCTTCCCGGACACGGGTTTCATAACAAAAGCCTCCACCAGAAAGATCCTCGTCGGGACCGACGGTTCCGGAAGCTGGTCACTTAGCCGCTTCGTAATCCGAGCAGCCCACTGCGCCGGTGCCTGAGCAACCACTGAAATTTCACCCTCGGCGACCGACGGCGCAAGGACAAAGGCGACCAACTCCTCGTTCTGATAATCCAGCACAGCTGCCTCGATCGCGGAAAACTGCGTCTGAAGAATGTCCTCGACAGGCTGAGTCTCGACGCGGTGGCCCCGCACCTTGAGCTGAGTATCGATGCGACCGAGAAAATGCACACGCTGCGTGCGAACATCGATGCTGCACTTGTCGCCAGTGCGGTAGAGGCGCCCGAACTGTGGATGGGTGATGAACTTCTGCGTGCTTAGCTCTGGTAGGTTGCGGTAGCCACGCGCAAGATGAACTCCCCCGATGCAGAGCTCTCCGATCTCCCCGTGAGGCAGCGGATCAAGCTTGTCGACTTCAAGGATGACGTAAGTGACATTGGCAAGCGGAGGGCCGATGGTCACGGGCTCTCCCGGTTGCAAACTTTGGCGACTGGTATCGGTGCTCGCCTCGGTCGGGCCGTAGGTGTTGATGATCTGCCGTCGACCTCGTGTCCACGGTTCCACCAGCGCGGCGGGGAAGGCTTCGCCCGCCGGCACAACGTAGCGGCACAACGGGTAGGGAAGATCCTGCTCGGGTGTTGGGGTGAGCGTGGTCAGCAGAACCGGCGGACAAAACAACACCGTGACTTCGGCCTCACGGAGAACAGGAACGAGATCCGGCCCCGATCTGACCTGCTCCTTAGTTAGTAAAACCACCGCGCAGCCTGATACCCACGCACTGTACATCTCGGAGATGCTCCCGTCGTAACCCAGTGACGACGTGAGCGAAGTCGCGTCTATGCCCGGAGTGAGATCAAAATAATCCGCGTAACTCAGCGCCAGATTCACGTAGCCCGCATGAGCACATTCCACCCCCTTGGGCATCCCCGTGGTGCCGCTGGTATAAAAAATAGTAGCGAGGCGCTGGGTGGGATCGTCCAGCCATGACGGCGGAACCCTTCGCGAACTCGTCTCGGGCATGGCAAGGATATCCAGTGTCGGCAAGTCGCGGAAGTTCTCTTGTCCGCGTGTAAGGATGACCGCTGGCTGCGCGTCCTCGAGCATGTGGGTGATCAAGGCTTCTGGCAGAGTGGTATCGAGGAACATCACGGTTCCGCCAGCCTTGAGAATGCCAAGGTGGCCGGCCACAATCTGCCAGTTGTCCTGAGTCATTGCTACAGCCACGACTTGGTCGGGGCCAGTGAGAAAGGCAGACAAAGCCACCGCCACGGCTTCAGCTCGCTCGTCGAGTTCAGCGAAGGTCAGCAACTCTCCAGTGTGAGGAACCTGCAAGGCCGTGTGGTCGGGGAATTGTTTAGCGGATCGGCTAAATATATCCGTTAACCACTGAACGCCCTCCTGATGTGGAACATTCACGATGCCTCGATCGTCAAAAACATCCGTCAAGCTGTAGGGACAAGTATCCTTCTTGCCCTGCTGTGCCCTCTCAGTCACCCAGAGATAGCGCCGCCACGCCGCGAAGGTCAGGCTGAAGAAGACCACCATCACGATCACAACTGCCATCATCGATCCTATCATGGAGAGTTGTCACACATCGGCAACAGTGGAAGGTTCGTCAAAATACCGCTGCAGAGTTCCCTCCCGGCGAATGTCCAGAGTCACGCAATGGAACCCGCCACCCAGCATCTTCGAATGGCGCAATTTGAGCGGAGCGACATTGAGTCCATGTTTCTCCAGCAGCTTGATCAGCTCTGTCTGATCTCGATCGACCGCGACCAGATCCGGACTGATGCTGAAAAGGTTCATGTCGATCCACTCACTGCCGATGCTCTTGGATAGATAATCGGCACCGTAAGGATTGGTATTTTCCATCGGTGGACTGTAGATAATGTCCCACTGCTTCAACAGTTCTGGTAGGTTATCGTCATTGATACGCCCCGGATTGCATAACATCAGCCCTGGACGCAGCGCCACGAAGGTCGAATCAATGTGGCTGCCGTAATAGACATCTTCAAAAAAGTGCACCCGAAACTCATCTCCGAGTATCGTCTGTAGCCACTGCCCACCCATACGGTTACCTGTTCCACTAACCAGATAGATCAGATCTTTTCCCAGGCGCATGACGTTCGCCGCATCAAAGGCGGGTTCATCGTTGCGCGGAGTCGGCTTGTTCAGATCAACGTCGAAGAGTGAGTCCTGTAGCATGGGGCGAGGCGCGCTATACCACCTTGCACCTGACTTCAGGTAATCCACCATGATGCTGCGATAGCTGAAGGATTCCTGAGCACGACTGCGAATGACATTGGGCGTTTCGATAATCTGATCGCCAATGACGAGCATCAGATCACGAGGGCAATAGTTGTAGTATCCCCGGGCTTCCCAATCGTTGGTCGAGAACGTAGCCTCATGATTCCATGTCTCCGGACGTTTGACGGTAACCCCCGCTCCTTCCAACACAGCGATGAATTCGCCCAGATCCTCTTCCGTCTCGTCGATGATCCACTGGGGAAATGTACCCTGCGGAATCTCATCAAGAGACTTGTCGGGAAATTCCGCCAGCCGAGTACTCGGATCTGCCGTCGGAAAGCGCGCGCCCAACGGATTCCCGACGATGACCTCCTGCAGCGGGTCCCATTCATTACAGCTCCATACGTCAGACTTCGGTTTCATAAATTTATTTTCTCAGCTAGGTAGGAAACCATCGATACGTGTGCCAACAGCCTGCTCTTCGGCGAGCTTCCGCAGCAAACGAGCGACAGCAAGATCCAGAACACCAAGACCGAAAGGACTAAAAACCGTAACGCCGTCACCATTGGGTCGAGGCGGAGCTTTACCAAGCAAAACATCGGCCAGAGTGCAGCGAATGAACGAGCGGTTGCCCGACTGCTGTTCGGCCAGATGCACGGAAGTCTCCGCCCGACAAATGTGGTCGATGTCATCCACGACATTGTCAGCCGTCAGGATCACCTCGGGTTTCAGATCGCGTAAAGAAACATGCAGAATGGTGCTGCCCGGCTGAAACTGAATTTCGGAACCCACGTAAGGAGCCAGCGCGGTGGTGGCAAAGGAGATCAATTGACATTCGGCGGCGATTTCCTCTAGGCAAGTGGCGACCACGCCTTCGGATCTAGGGCATAGCGAAGCGCAACCGTCTAAGAAAGATCTGGCACGCGTCGGATCAGTGTCGAACACCAGCAGTCGCTTGGGAGAACCACCCAGCGCCACAAGGAAGCGAAGGATCTCTCGATTGATCACGCCACAACCGATCATTCCGATGGAAGTGATATCTTCCTCGGTAGTTAAATATTTTGCTGCCAGCGCTGCACTGGCAGCGGTCCGCCGTGCACTGATCAATGAACCCTCCAGCAGCATTTCGGGTCGGCCGGTATCAACGGAATTAAGCACCATGACGGCGGAGGCTCGTTCCATCCCTTGCTCCACGTTTTGTGGGAAAGACGCAATCCATTTGACGCCAGCTACAGGGGCGCTGCCTCCTAGGTAGGCGGGTAGTGCAATGATCCTATCTCGCGGCTTGTCTGCAAAGCGAAGGAAGGTAGAATGCGGAAGGCTGCTTTGACCAACGGCATGGGTTTCGTAGGCAAGACGCACGGCGTCGATGATCTCCCTCTCCCTACCCTCAAGCAGCGACTTCACCTCCTCTGCAGAGAGGATTAACAGGCTGTCTGATACCTCACTATCCACGAATTTCAGATACCCCTCCCAAGTGTTGCTGAGCAATCTCTAGACCGTTCAGTGCGAGCCACGAGTTGCTAAAAATAGTAGAGGCGTAGTGCTCTCCGCAGTCCGCGCAAATGCAAACCACCCGTTCGACTTTGTCGTGTGTTTGTAAATACTGGGAGCAGGCAGCCAGGACGGCACCGCTCGATCCACCTACCTTGATTCCTGTAGCGTCATTCAAAGTCCGGCAAAAGGCAAACGCCTCACAATCCCCGACGTATAGGATCTCGTCGTATTGCTCGGGGGACACAAATTCAGATCGTCGACCGGAGCCGATACCGGTCACCTTTCGAACGCCAAGCGATCCGCCTAGGGCTGCCGACCCTCTGACGTCGACCGCGATGATGCGAGTGTCCGGACTTGTTTCGCGAAAAAATCGTCCGATGCCTGCCAGCGTGCCACCGGTGGAAACAGCAACAAACACAGCGTCAACCTTGTTCGCCATCTGTCGCTGTATCTCGGGTGCCGTGCCCAAGTAATGGGCTTCGGGGTTGGCGGCGTTGGAATACTGATTCGTCCACACCAAACCCGGATCTTCCACCAGTAATTTTCGGACGAGTGCTAGCCTGTTCAGAAGATAACCACCAGTTTGGTCAGGCGATTCGACGATCCTCGTTTCGGCTCCCAGAGCCTGAAGGCGACGCATATTCTCCGCAGTCACGCTCGGGTCTATCACCGCAGTGAACTGATACCCTCGATCGCGAGCGAGCATAGCCAAGCTGATCGCCAGATTGCCTGAGGACGATTCGATCAGCCGCCCGCCCTCGCGCAGCTGCCCAGTTACTTCAAGACTCTTGAGCAAACTGAACGCAGTGCGGTCTTTGACGGATCCACCTGGGTTGTGGCCCTCAAGCTTCAGATGCACGTCTCGATACCTGCCGCCGATGAGCAAGCGAATCCGCCTATTGGGTGTGTCGCCGATCGCCGAAATCTCTGATTCGTTGGCAACAACTGGCTGTTGAAGTTCAGGCATGGAAAGATGGACTCGTTGCGCCCAGACACGCAGAACAATCGAGTTAAGGAGCTCGATCGCGCTGCGTTGCTACCAAGCTCTATTTCGCTACTTCCACTTTGATGGATTCCCACAGACCGCTGTCCGTAGGAGAAATCATATCCTCATTTTCCTCGTCGAGCTTGGCTGCAGCAGAATCCGCGTAGCCATCCCAGAACTCACCCCACTCCTTGAAATTCGGCGCGCTGATCATAAAGATCATGTCACTTTCACCGTTGTTGTTGACGGCAACTGGGAAATACACGTAAGCCTCTAGATTCTCACCACCTTTCACCTTCCTAGCAGCGGCGAGCCACTTCTGAGCAGATTTGATCACTAGCTCCTCGGTGGCATCATCGTCCAACTCGCATCTCCACATTTGCGTAGCCCTACCGCCTGCAAAAGCGGGAGCGACAGCGATCAGCATCATCGCCACAGCGAGAATGCATGACAGGCAGCGACCGATCATGCGCCTGTTTTTTTGTTGATGGTTACTTAATCCAATAGAGCTTTGTTTTGTCATAGTGGTGCCAACGTAACTGATAGGAATTTGCTTCTCAAGCTTTTAATCCTTTAGAAATTGAGTTTCATGCATTTTTATAGACCCTCTGACCTCGTGCAGGATTGGAAAAAATTGAACCGCTCAGCTTTCTGCCTGAGCAGTCAAGTCGTTGCGCAGATGTAGCGGCTGCCACTGTAGATAAGTCAGCGAGCGCCACACCCATTCCGCTGGGCCGAAACAAAACCGTTTCGACCACCATTGGCAGACAATCACCTGTGCACTAAAGATCACCACCGCCCAAGCGGTGACTGCGAGTGGACCTAAGCGAAAAACTTGACCGAAGCCAACGCCGTAGAACAAAGTGGAGAAAATCAGGGTCTGACTCAGGTAAACGGTCAGTGCGAGGCGACCGACGGCAGCCAAGGGTGCGAGCAAGGCTTTGCCACGGGGAGTCTGCACCACGAGGACGAGTGTCGCTGCATACCCAAGGGCGAGTGCGGGAGCTCCAAAAGCGAAGGTCAGATCGCCGACGAGCTGTATGCCCAGTTCCGCTTGCTGCGGTCGGAACACCGCGTATCCGCTGCTAGCGGCAAGGACTCTTTCAGTTAACATGGCAGTGAATCCCAGACCTAGCCCCCAGTTCCGCAGGTGTTTAAGGATGGGCGCGTGAGCGGGGATGTCGCGCGCAGCTCCAGGTCGACCTATTGAAAATCCAAGCAAGAACATGGCAAAAACAGCAAGGCCCGATTCTGGAGAGGCGTTATCTTCGAAGGGGTCTGCGGGGATCGCGGTCGCGTTGTCTGCCATCACCTCGGCGAGTGATCCGATGGCGTAAACGTCTGTTTGCCGAGAGCGCTCCAGCTCAGTCCGCGCTTCGGCAACGCTCACGGCCTCTTCACGCTCAGGGTCCAAGACAAGACGAGTCGCGGGAAAAACCAGCATCAGTCCAACCGCCATGATGAGGAGTAGCTTTGTAGGTAAACGGCGCAGCAAGAACAGTCCGATCCCTAGCTCTGCGTAGAGCATGAGAATGTCGCCGTCAAAAAACAGCGCGTGAGCAGCGCCAAAGGCAAAAAGCACGGCCAACCGACGGAGGTAGATGAAATGAATAGGGAAGCCTCGCGCCTCGTCGCGGTGTAACTGTAAAGCAAAACCGAAACCGAACAGCATGGCGAATAGGATCCACGATTTCGACTGCAGCAACACGCGCATCAAAGCGAACGCCACTTGGTCGCGCTGAGAATCCCAAGCGATCGATTCGGCGCCAAAGTTATATAGGTTCACCAATAGCACCCCGAAGAGGGCGAAGCCGCGAACGATGTCGATCTCGACGATACGCGCAGTCGAGGCAAGTGGTCCAGGCAGCATTCGACTCAACGCAAATGGTTTGAGGGCTTGGTTCATCTCACAAAATAATGCTTTGACCTTATACCACACTATAAGGTGTATGATGTTAGCATGAAGAAAGAACTTTGTCCAAAATGCGGGGAACTGGGGAAATATGTAAAGAGAATAACCCTAGATTCCTTGTTGAAAGAAGGTGAAAGGGAACGCATGGGTGCGGAACCTTACTTCTTTTGTGAAACAACGGACTGCTCGGTGGTCTATTTTGATGAAGCTGCGCAATCTGTTTTTGAGAAAGAGGCGCTTACCATTCGTATTGGGATCAAAGAGAGCGAAGCGCCTCGACAGATCTGTTAAAAATACTTGATGGGAGGTTTGCGTGAAGAGGGGGTGTTGGCGTCGCCTGTTGGTGTTTTTATTCGCTTTCTTTTGTTTTAAACCGTGAAGCAGCGGGTGAGGACACCCACGCTACTGTTTCAAATTTGAAGAAGTAGGCTGTGACGATGATGGGACTTGAATCATTACTCTTTTAGGGCATTTTGATTCTAATGAAAAAGCTTATTTTATTGTCATTGATACTTTTCACTTCGCTGCCATTTGCGCGTGGAGTCGAAGCCGCCAACACTCAAGTGATCGACGCTTTGCAGTATGCAGATGACGCAGCTGCGCAGGCCTTTTGGAAGCCGATGCATGAAGGGGAGCCGGGTGCTTTGGTGAAAAAGATCGATGGTGGGCAGGTGATAGAGATGGTGGCGCCTTTTGCTAGTCAATCTGACAAGCCGCGTTTCACGATAGATCGTGACATCAAACTGGATTTGTCCAAAATGACATCTTTCACATTGGGGATCAAGGCAGCGGAGGATGAGGTGGATGTGCGTTTCACTTTGTATTTTCACAGCGACAAAGGTTGGTACGGTGCTGGGGCTTATTTGCAAAAAAGCGGCTGGCGCAAACTCACTTTCATGAGGAAGGAATTTAGTGAAGAAGGGGAGCCGGCAGGATGGGCAAAGATTGATAAAATTAGGATTTCTGTGTGGCCAGGGGCAGAGGGGCAGCGCGATATCTCATTTCATTTAAAAGACTTGCAAGCTCACTGGAACCATGTCGCCATCATTTTGCCCGATGAAAAGGACAAGGCCTACGGAGGCGCTGAAGGGATTGCAAATCGGATGGTTAATATGCTAAACAATACGGGAGTGGGGGTTGATGTGTTGAGTTCCGATTTTCACCAATCCGTAGTTCTCGGTGATCGCCCGTTGGTTATTCTTCCTCACAATCCGCGAATGAGTGATGAGGCTTTGCTCGCGCTTGAGCGCTATGTTGAAAAAGGAGGTAAGCTCTTTCTTTGTTACAGTTTGCCTGGCAGATTAGGGAAGCTTTTGGGTTTTGAAAAGGGGGATTATATCGTTGATAAAGAAGTGGGCGGGTTGGCTGCGATTCAATTTGAGAATCAAGGTATTCCTGGGCTGCCAGAGAGGGTGATACAGGATTCATGGAACATCTACACAGCTAAACCTGCGGGGTTTAATGCGAGAGTGATCGGTCGCTGGTTGAATATCGAGGGGCAACCCACAGGCAAGGCGGCGATGCTGTTGAGTGATCGCGGAGCTTATTTTAGTCATATTCTGCTAGCAGATGATCCCGAGAACAAAAAAGCGATGTTGACGGCTCTGCTGGGCAAGCTGAGCCCGAGTTTTTGGTTAGAGGCGGCGCAGAATGCTCACAAGGGAACGGTCAAAATAGGTCATTGCAACTCTGAGAAAGAGTTGGATGAATGGGTGGGTGACGGAGCGGGGGCTGGCAAGTTGGCTGAGTCAGAAAAGATCATGAGGGAGTCGGCGAAGCTGCTTGAGGGAGGTGAGAGCTTTGAGGCTTATCAGTCGGCTTTGCTTGCGCGTGAACTGAAGGAAACAGCGTATCTTATGGCGCAGCCAAGTCGCCAGGAGGAAGCACGGGCTTTTTGGAATCATACTGGGACGGGTGCCTACCCAGGGGATTGGGATCGAACACTGAGAGAAATGGCTGAGGGGGGGATGAATATGATCCTGCCGAATATGTTGTGGGGTGCTCAAGCGCATTACCCTTCTGATGTTTTGCCTCGTTCTAAGACCTTTGAGAAATATGGAGATCAGATCGAACAGTGTGTGGCTGCGGCTAAAAAACATGGAGTTGAGGTTCATGTGTGGAAGGTGAACTTCAATCTGGGTTATGGTGTTCCGCAAGAATATATCGATCAGTTGCGCAAGGATGAGCGGCTGCAGGTCAGCGTGGACGGTGAGCCGGGAGATTGGCTGAATCCCGCGCATCCTAAGAATTTCCAGATGGAGCTGGATTCGATCCTCGAAGTGATCCGTAAATACGACATTGATGGTTTCCATTTTGACTACATTCGCTATTCCGATTCAAAGCATGATTACAGTGATTACAGTCGTAGAAAGTTCGAAGCTGATACGGGATTGAAGGTGAAAAACTGGCCTGGCGATTGTTTTGATGGTGCCTTGGTGGAGGCTTACACGGATTGGCGTTGTGATAATATCACGCGCTTGGTCAAGGCGGTGAGTGAGCAGGCACGCAAGATTCGACCAGGTATCAAGATCTCGGCGGCGGTGTTTCGGGAGTATCCGAGTTGTCGTCGCTGGGTGGCGCAGGATTGGCCACTGTGGGCGAAAGAGGGCTATGTCGATTTTCTCTGTCCGATGGATTACACCGATGATGATGAGAAATACATCGACTGGATCACGGCGCAGAAGGAGTTATTGCCGGAAGGGTTTCCGCTCTACCCTGGTATTGGGATGTCTTTGAGAGGCAAAACGCAGAGTGCGGATCGGGTGATGGGGCAGGTGTTTTTGAATCGTAAAGTGGGTACCGATGGGTACACTATTTTTGAACTGAATAAGGATACTTTGCAGATTGTGACAGAAGCGATGTCTCTCGGTGCTGGCAAGAGCAAAGCGGTGCCGCCGCATCAGGCTAAGAAGCCATGATCAAATTGGATCCATTGTCAGCGTTTGCAGCGGCAGGTTCGTCGTTGGTGGGGAGGATGGCTTGTTTTATGTTCTCGGGTATGGCGGGAAGTGCCTTGGGCTGGGTGGCTCAGAGTTTCAGGGCTTGGCAAGATTTTTTTCATCCTGTGCAGACGGTGATAGATAACATAGAAGTCAGTTCATCTGGAGAGGCTTTGATGTGGTTGGCGATGTGGCCGATTATAGCTTTGGGCACGATGGTGCGCCCTTGGTTTTTCATTCCTTATGCTTTTTTTGCCGCGTTGATTTTCATTTTGATGATTTACAGTGAGGAACCACCGCGCTTGTGGTGCTATTTGTTGGTGATGGCAACTTCGCTGGTTCCTTTGATGAATGCTTTTGATTTATCCAAGCTTAGCATGTGGGTGGTTTTGGCTGCCCTGTGGTTACCAATTCTGTATTTGAGTTTTGCTGCTTGGAGGGCGGATTATGGTGGGGTGGTGAGCGTGACGGCTGAGGAGGAGGATGTGGAGGAGTAGTTCTGCGTGAAGCTTGACAAGTGGGAGCATGGTGAAAGTGGGCAAGTTATTGGCTCCGCCTATCTACACTACGTTTCGGTTCAGGTCATATGAAAGAATTTTGACCGCGGATAGCACAGCCGAACGGAGTGAGACAGACGGAAGATACTGCCTGAAGTCAAATGGGCGCGGATAATATAAGAAAAGAAAAAGATTTAGATTTAGATTTATTCCTTCCTCCTTATCAGTGAAAATCAGTGCAATCAGTGGTTGGAATAGTTTCTTTGTGTAGAGAGCAAGTCGCAGTCAGGAAAGGAGTAGGGCAAAAGACGAAAGAAAGCGGTCTTTCTGGCTTGGTTTTTTCTTAGGGCTGTCGTGAACGAGAAAGCTTAAGCTTTGACGGGTTGACATTTTTGAGCGATAAAATTATATGGGAGCATCACTTTCTTGGATAGCGTTTAATCACATCAGTCGGAATGAATTAGTGAACAAGTTGGGGCTTTGTGAAGTTGCAGCTTCAGAAGAGGTGAATAGGGGGGGGAGATTCGAGATTCATGATATGGAAAATGGGTGGTGTGTTGTTGTTGGCAAAGAACCTGTTGAGAAATTTTTAGCGTTGAACGATTTGTCAAAAGGAGGCGCGCTTGTCTGGTGCGCGGTAGAGGAACATGTGAATTATTCTGCGACAGGTTATTGGAAAGACGGTGCCAGGGAATGGGAATTGTCTCATCATCCTGAGCAAAACGACGATATGAGCGATCTGACGATTGAAGGTCAATTGCCTTCCAATCTTGGAAAGATACGAGATCGCTTGGTAGATGAGCAACAGCAATCTGATTGTGATGTTATTTCTGATCTCGCTGTGGAAATAGGCGAGGCAGTAACAGGTTTCCGACATGATGTTGTGCTAGACGAAATTTCCTCGCGGATGTTTGAAGTGGTTGAAGGGGGTGTTATGGATCAAAGTTTGGTGAAAATGAAAAAATATCGCCAGAGTTTTGTTATTAAGATAGTCACAGCAGTTGTCGGGGTGATTGCCGCGGCTGCGGCACTGGGGTATTGGTTTAGATCTTAGCTCACGTATAAGAGTTAGAGTATTAAGCTTCAAACTTCTGCTAGCTCATGCGCTTGTTGTTATAATATTGTGATCGTCTGAGTGAAGTAGCGGAGGAAGCATGTTTTGTTAAATGGGTGAAAATAAAATTATTGTTAGGTGTTGGAGACCTCCGTTTTCGGTAAGGTTTTCTGATGGTTCCAATGTTTCCGCGACTTTGGAAGGTGGGGAGATTTGTTTGGAAATTACTGGATGCGACCCGTTGAGGGTTAGCCGGTGTGAATTTTTGTCAAATAACCATGATTTTATTATTGTGCGATCTTCTGGAAATAACTGGGTGAAGGGAGTCGACGGAAATAATTTTTGGCTTCAGGATTCGTTAATTTTGTTGGGTGGAAAAATAGGCTTTGTTATTAGGTTTGGAAAATTCAAGGCGGAGGTTGAAAAAATCGATCTTTTTAGGGATTTGAGGATCATGGAATTTTGGGTAGATAATTTTTTCAGATTAGGCGATTATTTTATCTATGAATATGAAGAAGGAATCGTCGTATTTACTTCGAATCTACATATTAAAAAACACATTAAGCGAATGCTAGGGGATGAAATTATTATTAAAGGACTGATACGAAAGGAAATGATGATTGAAGGCATAGGAGGAAAGAGAGATAGTTATAAAATCATTTCTGGGAAGATTGGTGAAAAGGTAGTAAAAGTGGAAATTTATGATGAATGAATATTGTTGGATTTTGGAGAGGTTCTCCTATGTGCGGTGAGAGGTTGTTTATTGTTGTAATGAGGGTAGAGACGAGGCTTCTGATGATGAGTTCAGTAAAGCTCGCGTATGGCAAAAGACGAAAGAAAGAGCCTTTCTGGCTTGGTTTTTTCTTGGGGCTGTCGTATGAACTGGGAGGCGCTTTTTATTTGAATGATTATGAGTAAGACTTTGAAACTTGGGGTGAATATTGATCACGTCGCGACTTTGCGTCAGGCGCGTTATGCTACGATGTTGGATTTGCCGAATGCTGAGCCGTCTTTGTTGAAGGCGGCGGCAGAATGTGAGCGTGCTGGGGCGGACTCGATCACCATTCATTTGCGCGCGGATCGGCGTCATATACAGGATCGAGATGTGTTTGAGATCCGTGAAAGCATCGCTACGAAGTTGAATCTGGAGTTGGGCGATACGCCAGAGATCGTGGAGATCGCGCTGGAGGTGAAGCCTGATTTTGTCTGTGTGGTGCCAGAAAGCAGGGAGGAAATCACCACTGAGGGAGGGCTGGATGTGGTGGCTGCGGGTGAGGGATTGAAAAGAACGGTCGCTCGTTTTCAGCAGGCGGGTATCTTGGTGAGTTTGTTTGTGGATCCTGATGAGGCACAGATCAAGGCTGCGGCGGACGCGGGGGCGGAAATGATCGAATTGCATACGGGAGCTTTTGCTAATGCGAGTATTACTGGGGGAGATGATGAGTTAGCGGATTTGGTGGAAGCTGCCAAATTAGCTGATACTTTGGGGATACAGGTGAACGCGGGTCATGGCATTACGATGGCTAATATAGCGAAGGTGTTGCAAGTGCCTCACTTGGCGGAGTTGAATGTGGGGCATCATCTGGTTTCGCAAAGTGTGTTTATGGGTTTGCACAGCGTGGTGAGCGATATGTTGACGGCGATGGAGGCCTATAATCATAGGGCGTGATCTGAAGGGGGATGAAAAAGCAATTTGGTGAGTATCAACGTTTGGCTAAGGGTATCTTTGGATGTTCGAGTTTGTGGCGTGGCGAGGATCATCTCCTGTATGTGCGAGGCAGTGGTTTTTTGATCCCATTCAATGAAGAATACCTGCGTTTTCGGTATAAGGACATTCAGTCACTGGTGATCGTGGGCACTTCGGGGCAGTGGGTGTCGGCAATTTTGTATGGCATCGGCACTTTGCTGTTTGGCTTGTTGAGTTATTTGATGTTGAGTTCCCGTGAGGCGGATGATGTTGCTTTGTTGGTGATGGCGTTGGTATTCCCTGTGCCAGCGACGATGGCATTGTTGTTGTTATGGGTGCGAACGTTGATGTTGGGAAAGCGCTGCGTCGTCGAGGTGCAGACTTCTTTGAAAAAAGAGCGGTTGCGAATGCTGACACGATTGCCGCTGGCGCGAAGGGTGCTGCAGTCTGTGGAGGGTCTGATTCAAGCGTCGCAAGAGGATTTGCTGGAAGACGGAGTTGATCTGAGTGTGGCTGAGAGAGCAGGCGGTGGGAAAAAAGCTTTGCAAGGTTTTGTGTTACCTGGATCGGCGTTGCCGACCTTTGTTTTGGCATCAGTTATGGGCGGTTTGATGTTGTTGCAATTGCATTTGCAAGGTGGGGTGAGCGTGGTGATGGCTTGGGCAACACAGTTTATGGGATTGGTGTTGGTGCCGATACTGTTGTTTGCGATCGCTGCATCGGTGCGGCGACTGACGGCGGACGGTATTCGCTTTTCTTTGTGGGCCTTGCTGGTGAGTCTGATAACGGCAGGCATAGGGGGCTTTGTTTTTTTGATCAATGCGGCGATGATAGATCCCTCGGTGACGGTTTCGCCAGTGGTATACATTGGCGCTTTTAGTGGGGTTAACCGGGTGGATCAGCTGGGGTTTTATTTGTTTTTTTTGGTGGTCGCCTTGTCTTTTTTCATCTTCGGAGCGCTGGGTTCATGGTTAGCATTGTCGCATAAAGGGGGGGGCAAGGCTTGATCATGGCGGAGCCACTGTCCACGACCATAGATAAGACGATCTGCTTGGTGCATCCTCATCGTGCAGCTGCGGCACGTTGTCCGCAGTGCCGGCGGTTTTTTTGCGGGGAGTGTATCACTGAACATGATGGGCGTCTGACTTGTGCGCAGTGTTTGCGCTCCGAGGCTGAGGATGCGGAAGGGCTAGGTGCCAAGAGCAGAGGTGGACGCTTGACTTGGCTGCCTGCGCTCCTTCAGTTGGTGGCAGCGATCGTGGTGCTGTGGTTGGTCTATTATTTGTTGGCAAGATTTTTGATGTTGATCCCCGCGTCGTTTCACGATGGCACGGTTTGGGAGTGAAGTGAGAAGTTTGAAGTGAGAAGTTTGAAGTTTGAAGTGAATGGCTGCTGTGAGGAATAGGCGTAAAAAAAATAAGGAGCACAGCGCGTTTGATTTGCTGGAGCAGGCTTTCCATGCCCTACGGACTGCACCGACGGGGCTTTTGGCGATCTATTATTTGGGTGCGGTGCCGTTTGTGATCAGTTTGTTTTATTTCTGGGCAGACATGAGTCGTAGCAGTTTTGCGTTGCGGGATGCTGCTTTGGCGTCCCTGGTGGTGGCGGGTTTTTATCTGTGCATGAAGGTCTGCCAAGCGATTTTTTGCCGTCAGATGTGGCAGCAGTTGAACGCGGGGGGGGAACTGCCGCATTTATCTGCTAAGCGGTCTTTGCGTTATTTGGTGGCGCAGGCTTTGATTCAGGCTACCGCTTTACCTGTGTTGATTTTATCTCTCATCACTCTGATTCCACTGGCGTGGGTTTATGCTTTTTATCAAAATGTCAGCGCGCTGGCTTTGACTCAGGATTATGGTAAGCGGCCACTGCGTCATCTGTTGATCGATGCGGCGCGTCAGTCTCATTGGGCTTGGGGTGTGAACCATACCTTGATCGCGGTGCTGGCAGTGTTCTGTTTGTTCGTCTGGATGAGTGTGATGATGGCGGCACTGTATCTACCGATGTTGGCAAAAATGTTGTTGGGGGTGGAGAGTGTGTTTACTTTGAATCCGGTGGCGACTTTGATGAATTCGACTTTTCTGTTCGGCACGCTGTTGCTGGTATTTTTGTGTGTCAGTCCTTTGACCAAGACGCTCTATGTGATCCGTTGTTTTTATGGTCAGTCTAGAAGCTCGGGTGCGGATTTGTTGAGCCGTCTGGCGGCTTTGCAAAATGAGCAAGCGGCTGAGCGGGGTGAGATAGCTGGGCAGGGTGTGGGGTATCTGAAGGTGGCGGTGATGGCTTTGCTTCTGTTGGGTGCTGGCAGTGCAAAAGCTCAAGAGGAGGTGGATGAGGTGCCATCCACTCGGGCGGCTGTGAAAACGGTGGAGGCTTCGGACTTCGAAGCGGCGGTGCAAGAGACTTTACAACAGACGCATTTCCAATGGAGGTTGTCGCGTGAGCAGTTGGAAAATGGCGATCAGGATAAGTCGGAGGGGTTTGTCAGTGGGCTGTTGAAGTCTTTGGTGGCGTCGATCAAAGAGGGTTTCAAGTCGGTGGAAGACTTGTTGGATCGGCTATTTAACGGTAAAAGCGAGAAGCGATCGGCGGGGGATTTTAAGGGCTTTGGCAGTATGGGTGAAATAGCTTCGATCTCGCTGGTGGTGCTACTGGTGATCATGCTGGCGGCGGTGATCACGATCATCGTCAGGCGTCGTAGGCAGATGGGGGTGGTAGAAGCTGAGGCTGAGGTGGTCGAGCCTATTGATCTGGAAAGCGAGCAGGTGCTAGCGTCGCAGTTGCCAGAAGATGAGTGGATGAAGATGGCGCGGGAGAAAATCGAAAAGGGCGAGTATCGTCTGGCGATCAGGGCTTTGTTTTTGGCGAGTCTAGCGCATCTGGGGGAGCGTGATTTGTTGAAGGTGGCGCGATTCAAGTCGAATCGCGATTATCGTGGCGAGCTTTCTTTGAAGGCGCGTTCGATGCCGCAGGTGATCGAGGCTTTTGGGGAGAATGTGAGTTTGTTCGAGTGGGTTTGGTATGGGCTGCACGATATAGGAGGTGAGGCGGTTGAGCGTTTCACGGACAACTATGAGAAGATCACGCAATTGACTTCACCGGTGAGTGGAGTTGGGAATAAAGAGAAGGTAGGAAGGGAGGATCATGCGTCGTAGGAGTTTCGCTACTTGGGTGATTTTGCTGCTGTTGCTGGTGGGCTTAGTGACGGCATTCGCTATGATCATGGAGCTGAGGTTCAGCCCTGGTGATATCTATCCGCACTACTCTACTAAGCGTAGCGACCCTCTTGGCTCGCGAGCGCTGTATGAAGCGCTTGAGAAGTTGCCGCAGATGGAGGTTTCTCGCAATTTACTGCCCTTGCATAGGATCAGCGGTTTGGATGGAGATACGGCTTTGGTGTTGTTGGGCTTGTCGCGAAATTCGCTCAATAAAATTAGGGTGAAGTCGGAGTCGCGGGTGCTGAAAGCGGTGCATGAAGGAACGACGATGGTGGTGATGATGAATCCTGGTTTTGTGCCGATGGAACATGAATCCAAGGATGGTGAGGAGGATTGGTTCGAGCGTAGAGAAGATGCGAAAAGAAAATATCGCAAAGGAGTGAAGGATGAAGAGGAAAAAAGTGAGGAGGAGGAAGAAGATAGATGGGGGCAACATTTGTTGAGATTTTTAGATATCAAGTTAGTGGCTTTGGCGGACTTCAAACGTCCAGAGGAGGGGTGGACTTTGCTTGCGCCCACTAAGAAGGATGCTGCCGAAGTCAAAGATGGTGCGGAGTTGCCTAAGAGTTTTCCTCAATGGTATAGTCAATTCCGTTTTGCTGATTTAGGGGAGGCATGGAGGGTGGTGGCTGAGGTGGATGGGCAGGCGGTGGTGGTGGAGCGTGCTTATGGCAAAGGGCGTGTGGTGTTGGCGAGTGATGTTTATTTTGCTAGCAATGAGGCTTTGTGGAAAGATGGAGATACGAGTTTTTTATGGTGGTTGATTGGGGGGAAGTCCAAGGTGGTGTTTGATGAGACGATTCATGGTAGCAAAGAAACTGGAGGCATCATGAAGTTGATCCGTCGCTACCGCTTGCATGGTTTTTTTATTGGCTTGTTTGTGTTTTTAGCTCTGCTGGCGTGGCGGAGCGGATCCTCCTTGGTGCCGGGCAGTGATGAGGCGGATAGGGGGATGCGCGAGATCGGTGGCAGGGTGACGGGGGAGGATGCGGCTTCGGGTTTGGTGCGTCTGCTGCGACGTAATGTTCGAGCTAACGAGTTGTTAGATAAGTGCATGGAGGTCTGGCGACAAAGCTCATCACAGAGGGGGGGATTGAGTTCGACCTTGACGGCGGAGCAGGAACGGGAGGTTGAGCAGATATTGAATGAGCGTCGCACAAAACCTAAGGACTTGCCTTTGAATGTGGCTTATGAAAGGTTGGTAAAGGTATTGCGTAAAAAAACACTTTAGCTGACATTAGATTTATGGAAGAACAAACTGAAACAATGGCTGAGGAGGTTCAGATGGTGAAAGCCATTTTGGATAAAGCGAGAGCGGAAGTGGGCAAGGTGATCATTGGGCAGCAAGAGGTGATCGATCGTTGTCTGATTGCTATCTTCACGGGTAACCATGTGCTGATCGAAGGGGTGCCGGGGGTGGCTAAGACGCTGTTGGTGCGAACTTTGGCGAGGGTATTGGGTTGTGATTTTTCGCGTATTCAATTCACTCCTGACTTGATGCCTTCGGACATCACGGGGACGAATGTTTTTAGTATGAAAGACGGCGCCTTTCATTTGGTGAAGGGGCCGGTTTTCACTTCTTTTCTTTTGGCGGATGAGATCAACCGCGCGCCTGCTAAGACGCAGTCGGCTTTGTTGCAAGCGATGCAGGAACGGGTGGTGACGATTGATGGTGTGGATCATGTGCTGCCTCCAGAGTTCACGGTTTTTGCTACGCAGAATCCGATCGAGTATGAAGGCACCTACCCTTTACCTGAAGCGCAAAAGGATCGTTTTTTGTTGAAGGTGGAGATGGATTATCCCGACCGCGATCAAGAATTGGAGTTAGCTGCGCGATCATTGGGCTTGGATTCGCCGGAAGCGTTGTTGGCACGCGATGTGGTTGAGCCGGTGTTGCAGGCGGGGGAGTTGGATAGGGTGAGGCAGGCTTTGCGGGCGATCACGATCAAGGATGAGTTGGCGGCTTATGTGGTGGATTTGATCCGCGAGTCTAGAGTGATAGACAGCATAGAAGTGGGGGCCGGGCCGCGGGCGACGCAGGCTTTGTTGTTATCGAGTCGAGCGATGGCGGCATTGGCGGGTAGGGATTTTGTCACCCCAGATGATATTCGCACGATGGCGTATCCGGTTTTGACTCATCGTCTGGTTTTACGCCCAGAGTATGAGATCGAAGGTGTCACGGTGGTTGAGGCGATCGGTAAATTGATGGAGAAAGTAGCAGTACCAAGGTGAAATTTGTTCCTAACAGATTATTGTTATGGGTCACGGTACTGCTGGTGATCCCTAGCACCACTTTGGTGGTTTTGGGCGGCACGGCGGCGACCTTGGCGCTACTGTTCTGTGCATTGTTATTGGCGGGTGCGCTGGCGGACCTAGCGGCTTCCTACCGTTTGCTGGAGGGGCTTCGGGTAGCTGGCGATGAGTTGCTGCGTTGCACCAAAGGCAAAGAGTTTGCGGTGGCGTTGAGGTTTGAGTGTAGCGGGCAGTCGCTACGCAATGTATGCTTCGGTTTGCAAGTGCCAGACGCGTTCAATGCGCTGGATCATCCTATCATGAGCATCGCTGAGCTGCCAGCTGATCGAGTGGTGGCGGTGGATTATACCTTGTTGCCATTGCGTCGCGGCAGGTATTTTTTTGAGAGTGTTTATGTGGAGACTCCTTCGCGCTTAGGCTTGTGGTTGATACGTGAGAAAAAAGAGCTGCGTGTGGAGTTGCGAACTTATCCTGATTTGACTCGTGAGCGTAGGCGCTTGGCGGCGTTGTTTTTGAATCGAGGTGCTGACGGCAATCATGTCAGACGTCAGGTGGGGAAGGGGCGGGAATTTGAGCAACTGCGGGAATATCTGCCTGGGGACGATTATTCGGATATTGATTGGAAGGCGATGGCTCGTCGAGGGGAACCGGTGACGAGGACTTTCCAGATCGAACGTACGCAGGAGGTGTATGTGGTGGTGGATCATTCGCGGATGAGTGCGCGGGAGATTCGCACACCTCTAGATGAGGCTGTCCGGGCGGGTGACTCGCTGCTTGCTGAGAACATCGAGCACGGTGCCGGTGGGGATTATGTGGTGAGCACTCAGCTGGAGCGTTTTTTGCATTGTTCGTTGATCTTATCGTCGGTGGCTCAGCGACAGGGGGACTTGTTTGGTTTTGTGAGTTTTGCGGACGGTGTGGACCGTTTCATTCGCAGCCGCAATGGTAGCAATCACTACAATGTGGTTCGCGATGCGCTCTATACTTTGGAGCCGAAGAAGGTGGCGCCCGATTTTGAGCAATTGATGATTTCGCTGCGCCAACGTCTGACTCGTCGGGCTCTGTTGGTGATGTTGGTAGATCTGAGCGATCCGCTCACGGCGGAGAGTTTTTATGAGAGCATATCTTTGATCAGTCGCCAGCATTTGGTGTTGGTGAACATGGTGCGCCCTGAGCATGCGCACCCCTTGTTTTCTCCGAAGAGGATTCCTGCGGATAGCGATGAGGTCTATGAGTGCATGAGTGGGCATTTTCAGTGGCAGGAACTACGAGAAATAAAAAAACGCTTGGCTCATCTCGGGGTAGAACTGGCGATGCCTGATCATGAATCCTTGAGTGCGGAAGCGGTGACGCAGTATCTGAATGTGAAACGGAGGCAATTGATATGATACTGGATCTGGATGTATTTATCGAAACAGAGCGTTCCTTTTGGGACGAGCTGCAGGTGATGCTGAAAAGACAGGTGAAACAACCTGATCGACGTTTGTCGATGGATGAGGTGCGCCGTTTCCAGTATCTCTATCAGCGAGCATCTGCAGATTTGGTGAAGATCAATACCTTCGCGGGAGATGTGGAGATCAAGGCTTATTTGGAGAGCTTGGTTGCTAGATCCTACAGTCAGTTGCATGAGCAGGGAGATCGGCATACGAGACTATCGCCCCTTGTTTGGCTGTGGGTGACGTTTCCGCAAACGTTTAGACGGCACTGGCGTGCTTTTGCTTTGTCGTTCGGCACCTTTCTGGTGGGATCTGGATTCGGAGCGGGTATGTTAGCAAGCGACTATGAGATCAAATCAGATTTGATCCCAGGGCAGTTCGGTCATTTGTCTGGCAAGCCTTCTGAGAGGGTGAGCATGGAAGAAAACCAGAAGTTTGATTACTTCGAAGAGCGACAGACTTTTTCTGCTACGCTGATGGCGAATAATATCAAGGTGAGCTACATGGCGATGGTGATGGGGTTCAGTTATGGTGTGTTCACCGTGATCATGATGTTTTATAACGGCGTATTGATCGGGGCGATTGCTTTTGACTATGTGGCGGATGGTCAAGGGGTGTTTTTGTTGGCATGGTTATTGCCGCATGGTTCGATTGAGTTGCCGGCGATTTTTATCGGTGGGCAAGCCGGTTTGGTATTGGGGCGAGCGATGTTTGGTTGGGGGACCAATTTGCGCTTGCGTCAGCGGCTGAGATTGATCCGAGCAGATTTGATCACTTTGATTGTGGGTGCGTCGTTGATGATGGTGTGGGCGGGTTTGATCGAGTCCTTTTTGTCTCAGTATCACGGTGCCGCCCTGTATCCTGGAAAGATTATTTTTGGAGCTATTGAATTAGCTGCACTGATTTTATTTTTGAGCTTGGCGGGACGTAAGAGGGCGAAGGGGAATCTGTAGAGAAATCAGGGCATGGCACTTGGAAAAACTAGCGAATTGAAGATTTTGACTCCAGAAGGGGTGGAGTTCAGCTTGCCTTTGGCGGGACCTTTGACCCGCTGTGTGGCGTGGGCTTTTGATTTGGTGGTGATCGTGGCGTTGTTTCAGCTGATCAGTCAGGTACTAATGATCTTGTCTTTGGTGTCCAGAGATATGTCGACGGCGCTGATGGTGGCTTTGCAATTTGTGACCCTAGTAGGCTACGGGATCTTCTTTGAGTGGTTTTGGCGTGGTCAAACTTTGGGCAAACGCATCATGAGCTTGCAGGTGATCGATGAACGTGGGCTGACGCTCAAATTGAATCAGATCATCTTGCGCAACCTGTTTCGAGTGCTCGATTCTCTACCGATGTTTTACATGGTGGGAGGGTTGGCGTGTTTGTTCAGTGCGCGCGCTCAGAGATTGGGTGATTTGGCGGCAGGAACTTTGGTGATTCGCCGGCTGGTGGTCGCGGAACCTGAAATAGATGAATTGTTGGAGGGAAATGAGAATTCATTCCAGGATTACCCGCGTCTGCAAGCTAGGCTGCGTCAGCGGGTGTCGCCACAAGAGGTGCGTTTGGCTGTGGATGCGGTTCTGAGAAGGAATGAACTGAGCTTAGAGGCGCGCTTGAGGGTGTTCGAGCAACTAGCTGATTTTTTTCGCGCCAAAGTGGAGTTTCCAGACGAGGTGACTCATGGGCTTTCGGATGAACAGTATGTGCGCAACGTAGTCGCCACGCTGTTTAATCGAAAGATGTCTAAGTGAGTGCTATTGCGCTTTGACAGAAGCGGGCTGAAGGGTTTGAGTGCAGTCAGCTGAACGCAGAAACTTATTTAAAAATATGCCGACTTACGAATACGAATGTCAAAAATGTAAACATCGTTTTGATGCCTTTCAGTCGATGACTGCGGATCGCCTGACGGATTGCCCAGAAGAGGGCTGCGATGGGACGTTGAAGCGCTTGATAGGAGCTGGAGCGGGCTTGTTATTTAAGGGTTCTGGCTTTTATATCACTGATTACCGCAGTGATTCGTATAAAAGTGGCGCCAAGAAGGAATCTAAGGCTTCCTCGTCTGGGTCGGGCTCTTCGTCGAAATCCGATGGGGGAGGGAAGGGCAAAAGCAGTTCTTCTTCGAGTTCGTCCTCATCCTCTGGATCGGCGAATAAATCTTCTGGAGGCACAAAGAGTGCTTGAGGCGAGTGAATTTTATACGAGGTTTTAGTAGCTATTAGATTTATGAGACCGCAATCACCAGGAGCACCAAGACGCCGAAAAAAACCACCACGTCGTAAAAAGCCGGTGGCAAAAAAAACATCTGCTGCAGCCAGCTCGATTCGAGCAGGTTACCGTCCGCCACCTAAGTCGGACGCGGGCATTTCTGTTTTCACCGTTTTACTTATGTTGGTGGCTTTGGCAATGGCGGGAGGTATGGTGATGGTGATACTGCCGAAGGATTTGTCTTCGATCGCGGGTTACACTACAGCTCAAGAAGATCAAGCGCCCGTGCGTAATGTATTGCGTGAATCTTTGGATACGCTAGTGGCGCAGGATAAGAGCATGGATCTGTCCGAGAAGGACATGAACCGTTATTTGCAGAAGCGAGTGGTAGGCAAACAAGGCGGGTTTATGGGGAACTTTGTGAAATTCAAAGGAGTGTTTGTCGATTTCAAAAAAGGTTACGCGGATGTCTATGTGGAGAGGAGTGTTTTCAATTTACCCTTCACGATGAGTTGTAAGGTTAGGATGGAAAAATTCAAACGCAAGTTCATTTGGAAAGTGGAAGGTGGTAGCATCGGCCGATTGGAGATACCAGGATTACAGTTCCAGCCGATTCTGAAAGTTTTTAACCGCTTGGCTCTGACCTGTGAAGACGAGTTGGAGATTTTCAATAAGATGGGAGATATCCAATTCGAAGAAGACCGCATGGTGCTCAATCCGAGGGGGTGAGACAAGCGGGTCAGGTGTTTGTGGGGTGCATGGCGATAGTTATGAATACATCTCATCAAAAACTATTTACTTACACAAAGTTGTTATTCGCGCTGAGCTTACTAGCTTGGCTGCCTGCGGCAAATGGTGGAGCGATAACAAAGACGTCCACACAGGCAAAAGTCAAGCATCCGCAGACTGATCGTGAGCTGGGTTTTGACAATACCGTGTTTGAGCATCGTGCTAAGCCTGACGAGGAAGTCTTGCACGCTTCTTTTGTGATGACTAACAACACTGAACAGCCGGTAAAAATCACCGGATTGGATACTTCCTGCACCTGTCTGGATGTCAGGTCAGACAAAAAAATACTAGCGCCCGGAGCAAAGGCGAAAATAGAAGCCGATTTTTCTTTGTCGAAATTAGCAGGAACATCAGAGCAATTTGTTTATGTCAAAACGGATCACCCAGATTTCAAAGAATTACGCTTGAGCGTGAGAGTGAGCATTGAGCCTTTGTTTGAGATCGAGCCGAAGATGCTCAGCTGGACTGTGGGAGAGACGCCCGAGGAGAAAGCCATCAAATTCAAAGTATTGGGAAAGCGGGGAGTAAACATTGTCTCGATGACTTCCTCAAAAGGAACGGTGAGTGTCGATAAAAAAGTGATCAAAGAGGGGCGAGAATCCGAGCTGATTCTGAAGCCAAAATCAACGGCAAGCACTACTTTGGGTATGATCCGTATTATCACCGATAGCAAAATCGCAAAACACCGCACTCAGTTGGTTTATTTTACCGTGAAGTAGTTCGTAGCATGGGCTTCCAGCCCATGAATAGCCAAGTCGAACGAGACAACACCCCAATGCTCTCGCCCCAAAAGTAACGCCGCGTCTCTCCACAATCCTGTCCACGAATAGTCAAGTTGAATACAAAGTCGTGCTAACCTATTAAGTGTCAAAGACCTTGGGAGGTCTAGTCGAGACAACTTCATTTAAGGTGACATGAAATTAAAACAAGGTGACTCTTCGGATTCACCTAAGTGCTCTGCTCGAGTTCGCCAGCCATCCAGAATAGCTGCGTCAAGCCGCAGCACTTCAAAGCCTTCGCTACCTTTGGAGTGCGAGTGTCTCGACACCGCTATTTCTTAGCCGTCTTGACGGCGTTCGATCGCGGGCTAGCCTGTTTGTTGGGCAACAGGCTGGATCGCGATTGAATAGTTACGAAATAAGGTTTGAGAAATGCAGTTTCTCTAGAAGCTAACAAGAATGTTCCGTCAAAAATTTAAAAACAGAATTTTTCAAAAAATATCTTGCTATCAAACTTAGCATCGTATTTACTCAGCTTGATTTCTGATGTCGTTTCCCTATTTCTCATATTTTAATTTCTTCCATTTCATCCAAATATGTCACGAGTGATTCAGTTAATCGGCGGCCATCATGGTCTCAATCCGTGGTGGAGACTTGTGCGAGGAGTTTTTGTAGTCACTACATTTTGCATGCTCACCCTGTGGGTGCGCGCGAGCTTGCAGCCCGATATCAGCGAGTGGAATACGGTGAGCATCGGTGCAGCTTCGGGTAGCAGTGCCACTTATGATGCTGCTTTGGGAGAAGTCACGGTGCAGGCGGCTGGTGCAGGAATGGGACAATCAGGTGCTGGTGCAGCGGGTAGTGGCACGGCAGATGGCGTGGGTTATACTTACAAGC
>JAKISY010000117.1 GCA_021648365.1 Verrucomicrobiales bacterium | reverse complement strand
GCATCCCATCCGTGTTAATCCGTGCTATCCGTGGTCTAATCCTAAAAGAATTCAAAAGCCGCTTGGGATATACCTGAATAGTTACGAAATTGGGAGGAAGAGGGATTGTTGATTTTTGATGGGGGAGAGAATGTGGATTTAGAGGGGGGTGATGGTGATGGAGGTGGGGTCGGATTCGCAGTAGTAGGCGCACATGCCGCAACCGGTACAGATGTTGGGGTCGATCTGGGGTTGGCGGTTGATCATTTTGATGGCTTTGAGGTGCGGGGGACACATCAGTGAACAGGTGTCGCAGAGGGTGCCTTGGGTGTTAAGACAGGTATCGAGGTTGATCTCGGCTTTGGCGATGGGGGGAGGGGAGTTTGGGTGGTCGCTGTCGGTGCGGGGTAGCTGCAGGGCGTCGCTGGGGCAGGCGGTGATGCAGGGGGTGTCGTAACACCAACGGCAGGGGGCTTCGCTGGGGGTGAGGAAGGGGGTGGCTTCGAGCTTGCCATCGCTGGCGGTGAAAAAGCGGGTCACGTCGGGGTGGGGGCAGGCGTCGGCGCAGGCGTGGCAGCGTTCGCAGGCGGCGAGGAAGGTGTCTTCGTCGGGCTGTGCTCCGGGTGGGCGGATGATGCTAAGGGTTTCGGGAGGGGCTTCGGTGCTGTTTGTCTCGGGCGGTGAGTCGGTAGGGGTGGCTTGTTCTTCGGCGAGGCTTTGCCGTGCTTGGCGCACGAGGTTGCCGACGTCGCCGAGACGTAGTTTGAAGAGTTGTCTTCTGGAAAAGCTAGAACTCACAGGTGTAGGTTATAAGAGATCACATGGCTGAGCGCATGTCCATGGGCTGCATGATGAGCCATACGCTGAAGCTGGAGTAGAGGATCATGGTGAAGATGAGGGGGATCAAGCTGCGGAAGGCGGCGGGATTGTCGCCGAAGAGGCGGCGGGCGAAGCGGTCTGCCATGACCACGCCGTAGAGGTGGCCGAGCACGACGCAGCCGATTTGCAGGTACCAGATCGAGCTCAGTGAGAGCATGGGGGAGTAGGTTTTGCTTGCGGTGCCAAAGAGATCCCAGCCCCAACCAAAGGGGTCGCTGAGTAGCGGGATGAGGTGCTGGGCTTCCATGAAAAAGTGCATGCAGTTGTGCGCTAAATGATAAAATAGAGCGATGGGGATGAGGGAGTAGGAGAAGGCTTTGAAAATATCGGGAACGGTGACTTGGGTGGGGCCGGCGAGTTTTTTTGCGATCTTGGCGCCGAACCAAAAAAGCAGGATGGGCAGGATCACCATCAGTGCCATCAAGATGGTGAAGACGCTGGTGGGGCCGAGACCGGTCTCGGCTCGTAGCACGCCGTTCCAGTGGTTCCAGTGGGGGGTCATGGTGAGTCCGTGGAAGCTGGTTAGAGATAGCAGTACGACGGCGAGGATGGCTTCGTCCCATTGGAAGGTGTTTTTGTTTTTGAGGTCGGTGCCGATGGGGCGGAAGTTGATCTCTAAATTATCGTGGGGGCAGGAGCGCACACATTCGGTGCAGAGGGTGCAGTAGGAGTTCTCGCTGAGTTTGGAGGGGAAGAGGAAGGTGGGGCAGGGGGTGGTGGTGGCGGTGCCGGTGTAACATTCTTTGGTTTTGCAATCGCCGCAAACTTGGGCGGAGGCGGCGCGCAGTTCGAGTGGGGCGAAGAGTGAATAGAGACCGCTGATGCGGCCGACGAGGCAGCCGTAACGGCAGAAGGAGCGTTTTTCGAAGATGATGGCGGAGAGGATTGCCATGCTGACCATGACTAAGCCGAGGATGGAGGTCCACATGGCGGAACGAGTGATGTCGCGCCCGAGCTCGAACCAGGTGAGGATGATGAAGAAGAGGATGGCGGGGAAGATGTTGCGTGCCCATTTGGGCCAAGGCAGATCGAAGCCGAGTTTTTTGACTCGTGAGGTGAAGGAGAGGGAGGTGATCATGGATGACAGGCCTTCCCAGGGGCAGATCATGCAGAAGACTTTGCCGAAGCCCATGGCGAGGAAGATCAGCAGTACCCACCACCAGGTCCAGGTGAGCACGGGCCCGATGTTGTGTTTGTCGTTGCCGATCAGGCCGGCGGTGATGACGAGTAAGAAAAAGAAGATCGAGAGGGATTGCGCGAGCAGGGGGAACCAGGATTTTTTTACTAGTGCGGCGATCCATTTGAATTGGAATAGTCGCCACTTGGGGTAGTCCATCAGCTCGATGGAGGGTTTGCGGTAGCGCACTAACAAGTGGGAGGAAATGATGATGGCAATCAAGCCGAGCATGCCCATCCATACGGGGATGCCGTCCATCATGTGGCCGCCGCCTGCACTCATCGAGGAGTGATCCATTTGTGAATGATCCATTTTGAAGTTTGAACCTGAGTTTTTGGTGGCAATCGGGTTACACTGCATTCTTTATAAGAAAGAAGGGAACCGCAGATGGCGCAGATGAACGCAGATAAAGAGGTGGTGAAATTAAATAATAAGAGATGCTAACGCGAAGCAGAAGGGTAATCCTACGAATGACAAGTTGGGGACATAAAGGCATCTGCATAAATCGGTGTGATCTGCGGTTAAAATATTTTTCAGCATGCAGGGTGGGTGATAATATTATAATTCTAACTGCTCTCTTCTAACTTCTCTTTCCTTCTGCCAGCTTCTTCTTTGCGATCCATGGTGACTCTTGCTTTTCTTGCTCCGATGGCGGCGACGATGATTAATAAAAGTAGTACGGCTGCGACCCATTTGCCCCAGTGGATTTTTTGTGAGGATAGTTGAAAGGGGATGACGCATTGTAGGTCATCCACGCTGTGTAGGGTGAGGCGCAGCGAATAGTCTCCGGTGTCGGGTAGTTCTTGGTGCATGGAGTAGAGGTTCTCTAGCTCGGAACTTTTGTGTCTTTCACTGTGCACGACTTCTCCCTTGTCGAGCACTTCGAGGGTTAAGGGGCCGCCGTAGATATCGTTGTTGCGCAGGTTGAAGATGACGAGGAAGAGGCGCACCATATCGGGATCATCGACTTTGCCTCGTTGGATGCCTTGGAAATCATAGACGACGAGGGAGACTTCGTAGTCGCCGACTTGTCCGAGGAATTCTTCTTCGGGTATTTCTGGGTAGTTCTCGAAATAGTTGTAATGGGGGAGTCCTTTGAAATGATGCGCCAGCACAGCGATGGGGAGTAGGCAGAGGAGCGCTGCTAACATGCTGAGTAGGCGGATGGGGAGGTGTGATTTCATGCGTAGGTTTTTAGGATGGCGGGTGGGGTGGTTTCGGAATGGCAGGTGGGGTGGCCGCCCTACAAGGGTTTGGGTTTGGGTTGAAGTTTAGGTTTAGGTTTAGGTTTGGGTTGAGGTTGGTTTTTTGCGGAGGCCGATGGAGAGGCATTGCGGAGGGCAGACGGTGAGGCATTCGCCGCAGATGGAGCAGTCGATGCTTTCATCGTATTTGGGTTGCACTTTCATCGGGCAGACGTCGATGCAGCTCTGGCAGGAATCAAGGCAGGTGCTGGCGTCGCGTTGGATGGTGATGGGTGATTTTCTGCCGATGAAACCTAGCAGTCGTCCGGTGGGGCAAACGTAGCGACAGGTGAATTGTTTGCCGAGGAAGAGGTCGAGGGCGCTGAAGAGTATGAGGCTGCCGAGGGCGACGGAGAGGGTGCCGGAGGCGATGCCTGCGTAGATGGTTTGTCCTACGGCGAAGTAGGGTAGTATGAAGATCCAGATGCCGTGGCTGAAATAAACTGCCATGACCAACCCGCCGGCGAGGATACCCCATGAAAATCCTCGATTCATTTTGAGGTCGGGGAAATAGAAGATGGGTGAGAGCAGCTTTCTGATTCTCGATATGGTGAAGAATAGAAGTGAGGCGGGGCAAATGTAGGAACAGAAGACGCGTCCAAAGATGAAGGCTAGCGATAGCGGGATGATCAATCCGAGGGCGAAACCTAACTCCCAGCGGTGATTTTTTGCTAAGACTGAGAGGGCGGCGACGGGGTCGGTGAACGGGACGCCGGCGAGTCGGATCGACCAGGTCATGCCGCCGCTTTTGCGGGCTTCGACTTCTGGTTCGCCAAAGAGGGATAAAAATTTGTCGGTATATTCGTAAGCGAAGCGGGCGGTTTTGCCGCTACTGAGTTCGACTAATCGAGGGTGGTTGTAAGCCGATTTGAGGTTGTGGTAATGGGTGAGCAAAGCGAGGGCGCAGAGGATCGTCACCACCCCGACGCGGGAGATGATCGATAGAGCCAGCAGCAAGCGTCCAGATTTCATGGTGTGTGATAGGTGACAGCCGGGGCGGCCGCCCTACAATAGGGTGGTGCATTTGCAGGGTCAGTCATCGTTTTTTTTGGATAGTTTGGGTAGTCCGAAATCTAAGGTCAGCGATCCGGGAGGGCAAGAGTTTAGGCATAACATGCATTGATCGCATTCGATGCCAGGACTTTCGGTTTTCATCGGGTTCAAACCCATTGGACAGACTTGCACACATTCGGTGCAACTGGTGCATTGTTTTAGGTCATTGCGAACTCGAACGAGGCGAGTTGCTCCAAGCAGTGAGTATAATCCGCCACCCGGACAGACGTAGCGGCACCAAAGGCGGGGGCTGATGAAGGTCTCGACGAGGATAATGCCAATGATGAAAAAACCGCTGAAGGAAATACCGGTCACTACAGGGTAGTCGCTGAGCACGGAAAAGAAGGAGGCGGATAAATGGCTGATTTCTCTGCCTAATACGGCGGGTGGGTAGAAGGCTCCCAAGATGGGGATGCCGATGATGGCGCTTAGGATGAGGCCGACGATCAGCAAGACGTATTTGTTACCGCGCCAAAGATGAAGCTGGCGAGTGGGCATGCCGAGTTTTTGCAAGAGGGATCGCAAGTGATCGGCGATATCAAAGAGGAAACCTGCGGGGCAGATCCACGAGCAAAAGAATCTACCCAGAAGTAGAGTGGCGATGACGGGCAGGATCAAGCCGATCAAAAGTGATCGGGTGATATGACGGCTGCTGGCTACCGATTCGGCACCTGCGAGCGGGTCGGTGACGCTGAAGCCGTAGATGTCTGCGGACCAAGTATTGCCTCGGATGTCGGAGAGGTGTTTCTGTTCGATACCTCGCTGATCATCTCCAGAGTGGAAAAAATCGTCCATCGCTAGTGCTGTTCGGCGAGCGAGAGTGGGGTTTACTTCTGCACGAATCACGTTGATTTTTTCTTTGGTCACAAAGACGCGGTAATGAGCGACGAGCCCTGTGCCGATGATGCCTAGCAAGATAACTAAACGCAGAGAATGGCGCAAGACTTGCACTAGGGTCGAACCTGCAAAACCTGAGGGTGTGGTGAATATTTTGCTCATACTAGCTCCCTTCCTGAAAAGACTCGGATGGCTTTGATGCCATCTACGATGCAGGCTTCTTCGCACAAACCGCAGCCGACGCAGTGGTCTTCGTGCACGGTGGGGGCGTTGCGCAGTCCTTGGGTGATGGCTTCGTTTTTGAAAGGGCAGGCGGTGTGGCAGGCTCCGCAGACTCCGGTGCCGTTGATGGAGACGCAGGTGCGCTCATCGACGACGGCAAGCCCCATGTTGACATCTTTGGTGAGGGTGAGGAGTTGCAAAGCGTCCGTCGGACAGGTGGTGGTGCAGGCGAGGCTTAAATTACAGCCCGATTCAAAAGGTAATACATAGGGTGTGCCGAGTTGGGCGGGATCTCCGAAGCTGCCGAGTTGGATGGCTCCAGTTGGGCAAGCGTCGCGGCAGCGGGCGCAGCGGATGCATTGAGACAAAAAATCCGCTTCACTCTCCAAGGCGCCGGGAGGGCGGATGATTTCTGGTTCGCCGATGACGGGGTTGGGAGAGCTCTTTCTTTTTAAGATGCCGGCAAAAACACCTAGCCCAGTGAGCGAAGCGATGCTGACTCCGATGGTGCGTAAAAGCATTCTGGTGAATTTTCTACGTATCATGAACTTTCGGCTTTGGTGGCTTCGGTTTCTTCGAGTTCTAGGCGCGGGATGATGCGGATGGCTTGGGGCATTTTGATGCAGGCTTGTTCGCACAGGCCACAGCCAATACAGTGTTCTGCATGCACGTGTGGTTGTTCAAATAGACCTATGGTCATCGCTTCTCCAGGCAGGGGGCAGGCACGGTAACAGACGCCGCAGGTACGTCCTGCAAAAGAGTAACAAAGATCCTCGGATAGAACGGCGATGCCCATTTGCACTGCACGTTTACCTTCTTTGGTGGGCTCGAGTTTCTCGAGCGCGTCGGTGGGGCAGACTTGGGTGCATGCCATACATAGAATGCAGGCTTGGGCGCGGGCGGTGATGCGTGGGGTGCCTAGATTCTCTAAGCCTGCTTCGATGCCGTAGAGATCGATGCATTGATTGGGGCAGACGTTGGCGCATTGACCGCAGGCGATGCAGTTCTGCAAAAAAAGCGCTTCTTTTTGCGCCCCAGGCGGGCGTAAGAAACGCCTCAATTTAACCTGAGCTACCAGCGGTAGTTTTTCGATCAGGGGCAACACCATGGTTGCCCCTAATCCAAAAACGAATGACTTTAGAAAGCGTTTTCTGCTGACTTTGCTGTTCTTTTCAGATGTTGGTATTTTTGACAAGATTCAGACTTTCTTGTCGTAGCTACGAGGGTCACAGAAGTTCCACTCGCGCTGCGCATTTTTTGAAATCTGCCTGACCCGATACCGGATCAAAGGCACGGTGAGTGGTTCCGTTAGCCAGCCATTTGTTTTTCTTTGGGTCTGCGGAGTCTGCTACTGACAGATTCCATGGACTGAAGAGAAAACCTTTTGGCACGGTGTTACGAGCAGGTTTGACTGCAGAATCTAAGCCGATCGACGCTCTTGCTTCGATGGATCCACGGCGGGTGGTGATCTTCACCCACTGCCCGTCTTTGACTCCTAGTTCTTTGGCGTCGTCGGGGTGCATTTCCACATACATCTCTGGTACCAGTTTTTTGGTGGTTCCTGAGCGGATGGTTTTTGCGGTATGGAAGTGCTCATACACCACACCCGTTGCCCACCAGAATGGGTAGGTGCCTTTAGGCGCTTCGCCGGCTTTTTTGCCGAGGTGTTCCGCGTGGGGAAGTTCGGGAGTCAGTCCGGCATCGCGAGCTTTCACCAAGATGTCTAGGTGGTCGATCATGTAATAGCTGGGATCGGTGCCAGCTTTAGATAGTTCGTCTGTGATCTCTCGATAATTGGTGTAATCTTGATGGCACATGTGGAAGTGCATTTTCCCGTCTTTGTGGCGGAACTCTGCGTAGGGTTTGTCTGGCCAAGCGGATTCCTGTCCCATATAACGCCGTTTGGTACCGCCTGCTTTAGCGATGGCTGCGGTGGGTGCCGGCCATTGGATGCCGCGCAGTTCCTTAATTTGCTCATAAGGAGATTTGCCGGTTTCTTTTTCCACTTCTAGGATGCCAGTGAGGTCGCAATCGGTGCCTTTGGAGGCTTTGATGAAATCACGAAAGACTTCTTCGGGATCATAGAAACCATTTTCCTTACGTTGGTAAGGGAAGATCTTATCCGCATCTAACCCAAGTTTTGCAGCGATCAACTTACCTTTGTCGATCACCATGTCCATGTCGGGGCGGCAGCCTTTGACCGGATTGCCAGTACCTTCGGTAACATAGAGTCGTCGCTCGGATTGGATGTAGATGCCGTTGATCCATTCGCCCCAAGTAGCGGCAGGTAGAATGACGTCAGCATACAGGTTGTTGGGCGCGTCTTTGTAGATCTCCTGGACCACTGTGAAGGTTTTGGTGAGCGCCGGTCGGACTAGATTGTATGAGTCCGGCAAGTCGATGTGCGTGGCATAGATCAAGAACATGGCTTGAACTTCGCCTTTCAGTGCGCGCTCCATCATGCCTACCGCCATACCTGTGTTTTGCATTTTGGCAACCGCATCGAGACGCTCTTGTGGGATACCCCATTGCTCAGCACACCATTTGCGGTGCTTGTCGTCTTTGATGCCGATATTAAAAGGCAGGCGTCCAGTAAGTCCTCCGGTGAGGCGTTCGCCCATGGCGTTAGGTTGACCCGTTTGTGAGTGAGGGCCACAGCCTGGGCGGCCAATGTTTCCTGTTAGCGAGAGTAGGTTGACCAGACTCATGGTATTGTTTTGCCCATGTAAGTGCTGGTTGTAGCCGATGCCCCAGATGCAGAGCACTCCACCGCTGCCGCGTTCGCGCCCTTGCACGCTTTTTTCGGCCCAAATCTTAGCGATTTCATAAATTTCCGCTGCAGGGATTTTGGTGCGATCTTCGACGTCTTCGGGTTTGTAACCTTCTTTGACTTCTTTGATGTAGTCTTCCCAGCCGGTGGTGTTCTTTTTTAAGAACTCCCAGTTAACAGCTTCAGGATGTTTGTTCAATATCGCCCAAGCGATGGCGTTGTGGATAGAGATATCACCATTGATGGTTGGGAAGTGGTAGCTGTTGTCTTTATCGATATCTTCGAGCCCCATCACGGTGCCGGTACGGCGAGGATCCACTACTAGGGTGGGGATGTCGCGTTTGGCTTTGGTATCGGCTACACGCCAGTAGAGGATCGGGTGTGCGCCTCGGGCGTTGTGTCCCCAGAAACAAATCATGTCAGCGAGCTCGACGTCATCGTAACAGGTGGGCGGGGTATCTGACCCTAATGATTTGAAATAGCCAGTCACAGCTGAGGTCATGCACATGCGTGCGTTGGCTTCGATGGTGTTCGAGCCGATGATGCCCTTCATGAAGATGTTCTCCAGATATTGCCCTTCGAGGGAGAGCTGGCCAGAACCGTAGAGACCAACGGCATTGCCGCCACTTTCATTGATGATTTCGACGATTTGTTCTGCAATCAACTCCTCGGCTTCTTCCCAAGTGGCTTCACGGAAAAGATCGGGGTCATAGGATCCTTTGGTTTTAGAGACGTGTCCACGCAGTGGATCTGACATGTCTTTACGGATCAGCGGTTTGGTCAACCGGTTGACGTAGATAGCTTCGGCTGAAGTGAGCCCTTTGATGCACTGGAGCCCTTTGTTGGTAGGGTGATCCTTGTCGGGAACGATGTTGGTGATACGTCCGTTCTTGGTTTTGATGATGGTGCCACAGCCTACGCCGCAGTATGGGCAAGCTGCGTAACAATCGGTTTTGGCTTCTTTGCCTTCAAGTTCAATTTCTTCACCTGAGGGTACTGCCCACCCTGTGGAGGTGACTCCTGTCGATAGGGCGACGGCGCTTGCCGAGCTTTTTAATAGTGTTCTTCTTTTCATCGTTGATTGGGTTTCGGGTGATTAATTTAAACTTCTCAAATAGGAAATAATGTCGTAAACGTCCTGATCATTCAGGTTGGCGAGGCCCTTGGCGCCGATAAAGGATTTCATCGCGGTGCCGACTCGTCCGAGTTTGACGGTTTGGTAAATGTAGTCATCCGAAGCGACTGAGAGGAACCCCGCTAAGCCGATGGCTGGGCCGGCGCCGCCTGCTACGTAGCCTGTGCCTTTTTCTCCATGACAAGAAAGGCAGTAGGAAGCAAATTTTTGATGCCCTAGTTTGACATCACCTGTGAATTTTTTGCTGTGATCCACTTTGACCTCAACTGTCGTTTTGGTAGGTAATGAGCGGAGGTAGGCGATGATGTCTCCCATTACTTTATCAGAAAGGTCGGGGCGGGGTAACATGGCTGTGCCTAGGCGCCCGTGTTTGACGGTTTTACGAATAAAGTCGTCTGAAGTCAAAGCGAGGAAGTCGCGGTTACGAATACTGGGTGCAAAACCAGCTTTGCCGAGTCCGCCGGGTTGATGGCACGCCATGCAGTTGGCGTCGAAGTGCATTTTGCCAGCTTTGGGGTCGGCGGGTTGGTCGCTTTTGGCTTCCACCACCTTGGGTTTTCCTGGTAAGCTTCGCAAGTAGGCGATGATGTCGCCGACATCGTCTTCTTTCAAATTGGCTAAACCTTTGGCTCCGACAAAGGGCAGCATGGCAGTGCCTGCACGACCGTGTTTGACGGTTTGCATGATGAAATCATCGGAGGCGACCATAAGGAAACCTGCCAATCCGATGCCTGGACCAGATCCACCTGCGGCATAACCTTCGGCGTTGGGTCCGTGACAGGATGCGCAGTAGGTGGCGAAGGTGATTTCACCTTTACCCGCTGCCCCAGCGATTTTTTTGTCTGGATCTTGGCTCAGTTCGGAAACATAACCCTCGTTACCAGCGCGCAGATAGGCGATCAGACCTGCGACTTCTTTTTCGCTCAAAGCGCTCCAAGGAACCATCGCGGTGCCAGGGCGTCCTGCGCGGATGCTATTGCGCAGGTAATCGTCGGAAGCTAAAGCAAGGAAGTCGTGATTGCGGATACCGGGTGCGAAGCCGACTTTGCCGATGCCTCCAGCTTGGTGACAGGCGACGCAGAGGCTGTTGAAGGTGGTTTCTCCGAGTTTGAACAATTCTGGGTCCACATGGGCGGTGCGCCCTTTCAGCGGCATCGCGGCTACATTAAGCACGAGATGTTTTTCTTTAGATACCAGCGCCTTGGGAGCATGTTTCTTTGCCAAGCTGACTCCGCCAAGAATGAGGCAAAAAGCGAAGGCTGCTACCAGTAATAGCGGGAGTGCCAGGGGTTTGTTTGATGGGTCAGAAGAATTGTTTTCCATATCGGGCTGGGTTTCCTATATCTCGATTTTTAGCTACGCTCATCGTCGATGCTTGGATGCAAATAACTTTTGCAAGGTTCCTGCGGTATCAGGCGTAGAGAGTGTTGCGGGCAGTCTAGCTTCTTGTGTGCCTCTTGCTCTGCGTATATTGTTTTAAGGGTGTTATTTTTTGTTGATAAGAGCTTTAAGTAGTGGGTCTCGCCAAGATTGGGTTTTTGGGTCATAGAGTCCGAAGCTTGCGCAAAATTCCCAGTAAGCCCAAGAGAACTTTCGTGTTTGCGCTTCGTTTTTCACAAAAGTCATCCAGCGAATTCTCGAAGCGGTATCCGCACGGCTGTAGGCGCCAAATTCTCCCATGTATATAGGACGCTGATGTTTGTGAGCCCATTGTTGTGCTTCATCAAAGTGTGCCACAAGCTCTTTTTTCTCGCTAGCACTTCCAATCCATTTATTCCCTAACCATTTTTCACTTTGCTCACCAACCCAACTAGCTCCCTGATGGGTGAAGTTAAAAGGAAGATAAAAGTGGAAGGTGACGATGAGGTTACGGTCTTGCTCTGGCAGCTGCAGCGTTTTGAGGTGGGAGATACTGTTCCAGTGTGCAGGTCCGACCACCACGGCGCGGTCAGGGTTGCTCAGACGGATGATAGAGAGCGCCTGCTTGAGGTAGGAGTTCCATAGTTCGCTGGTGAGTTTTTTGTGAGGTTCGTTGAGGATTTCAAAATAGAGGGTGGCGGGTGAATCTTTATAGTGCAGGGCTATTTGTTTCCATAGGGCGAGGAAGCGCTCGAGGTTTTCTTCGGGCAGAGCATAAAATTCGTCGAAGTGATGAATATTGAGGATGATGACCAGATTATTGGACAAAGCTTGCTCGATAGCCCAATCTACTCGCGCTAAAAATTCGGGATCGATGGTGTAGGGAGCGGTTTTGGAGGTGTGATTGGACCACCTCACAGGAAGGCGAATCGAGTCGAACCCAGCTTTGGCGATCACTTCAAAATACTCTTCTTTGAGAGTGACCCCCCATTTACCTTCTTGCGGAGCATCGAGGGCATTGCCGAGATTGATGCCTTTACCAATCAGTGAATTCCAATAGTGCGCGTCGCGTTCTTTCGCAGCGGCGCCGAGTGCAGAGAGGGGGATAAAAATCGTTAGTAGCAAAAATAAGGACTTCATGGGGCTACTCTAAACGGTATTTTGTATTTGGCGAAGATATTTACGAGAGGTTTAAATGAACGCAGCTTCACTGGTCAATTCTCGGGTTCGGGCATGTGAATTTAGCCAATCGCGCTTTTCAGGGAGTAAATGCAATTACAGAGCTGCTGCCGGCGCCTTACAAAATGGAGATGGAATTGGAGGAGATCACTATCGCGGAGGCTTTGCGCGAACATGGGTATAAGACTTTTTTTGCAGGCAAATGGCATTTGGATCGTCTGTAGGAAGTTCGCCAGGTGCAGGATCATCCGGTTTATGCTGGCATGATGGAAGCCATGGACGAGGGAGTGGGGCATGCTCTTAAAGCTTTGCAGGAAAACGGGCTGATGGAAATACTGTGGTGATATTCACTTCGGATAATGGAGGGGTGTCTTCGGGGGACGGTTATGCGACAAGTGCTTTGCCGCTGCGCGGGGGCAAGGGGCGGCAATGGGAGGGAGGCGTGCGGCAGCCTTATTACATTTTGTGGCCGGGGGTGACACATGGCACGCGCACCGATGTGCCAGCGACGGGTACGGATTTTTATCCTACTATTTTGGATATCGCGGGTCTGCCCTTGTTGCCCCAGCAGCATCAGGACGGGGTCAGTTTGGTGCCGGTGTTAAAAGGAGGGGCCTTGGCTGATCGCTCGCTGTTCTGGCATTACCCGCATTACGGTAATCAGGGAGGGGAGCCTTCGGCGATTCATCTGCGTGATGGCTGGAAGCTGATTTATTATTTTGAGGACGGTAGGAATGAACTCTATCATGTGGGCAGGGATATAGGGGAACAGCGGAACCTTTATCGTGAATACCCTGAGCGGGTCGAGGCGATGATGAAAGAGCTCAAAGCTTGGCAAAAAAGCGTGGCTGCAGTTGAGCCGACGGTGAATCCGAATTGGGATGCAGAGGCTTATGAAAAATCGATAAAGCAGCTGGAAGACAAAGGGATCGCAAAGCGTGACAAACAGCATGCGAACTTTTTGAAAGCAGACTATGTGCCGCGCGGTGGTTGGTGGGATGAGCGGGGAAAGTAGTGTGGGTGTCCTCACCCGCCGTGAGCTGTGGTATGCGGGTTGGAAGCCCGCACTAGTGCGCTGCAAAGCAGCGTCCTCTTCCGAGGTGAGATACCTTGGCCGTTGGCAGCCGTTGTGCTGACGAGAACTTGAAGTAACTGCGTCACCGCGAGGTGGGGTGGGAAGCAACGGAAAGAA